>NZ_JASHHY010000012.1:0-141540 GCF_030056555.1 Comamonas sp. 17RB
CCCCCCCCCCCCCCCCCGCCCCCCCCCCCCCCCCCCCCCCCCCCCCCCATTTTTTCCACCCAAAGGAGGGATTCGTATTTGTTTTTTTTTGTGTGGGGGGGTGGTTGTTGTTTTTATGAGACCCGGTGGGGGCCTGGGCCCGGGCCCGCGCCCGCCCCCGGGCGCGCCCCCCGACACCCCCGGCGTCCACACACACCACCCTTTCTCCACGCGATGAGGTTCCATCATGAGCACCCGCACACTAGCCCCCAGATTGGCGCGGCCTGCCGGACTCACTGGCTGCCACGGACACCGGCGCCAGCGGGGAGCCATCATCATCACCGCCGCACTGGCCCTGCTGCTGCTGCTGGGCTTCATGGGAATCGCGCTGGATTTCGGCCGCCTGTTCATCGTCAAGACCGAACTGCAGACCGCCCTGGACAGCTGCGCACTGGCGGCCGCACGTGAACTCAATGGCAAGTCCGATGCCATCACCCGCGCCGTGAGCGCCGGCAGCACCGCCGCCAACGTAAACGGCGTGAACCTGCAGTCCGCCACCTGGAACGGCCAAGGCAAGGTGACCGCGGCCGACATCACCTTCCGCAACAGCAGCTACATCGACACCACCGCCCCGACTGCGGCGGTCTATGCCCAGTGCACCCACACCCAGCCCAACATCCGCCTGTGGCTGCTGCAGGCCATGGGCGCCTTCTCCGGCAACACCGTCGACTTTCCATCCACCCGCAGCGTGCGCACCACGGCCGTGGCCACCCGCGCCAGCGCACAGAGCGCCTGCCCCATTCCCGTCGCGCTGCAGCCCAAAACGCCCGGCGCCACCAGCCCGAACTATGGCTACACGGTGGGTGACTGGCTGACCCTGCTGTCCAAATCCAATGGCGGCAGCACCTTCGGCTGGGCCAATCTGGATGGCTCCAACAGCGCATCGGAGACGGCAAGCGAGCTCAACGGCCACTGCGGCAGCAAGATTGGCGACACCCTGGGTACGCCCGGCGTGCAGGCATCCGTGGTGGAAATCTGGAACTACCGTTTCGGCATCTACAAGAACAACAGCGACCCCGCCGTCAACCGGCCCGACTACACCGGCTTCATCTACACCTCGGCAAGCTGGTCGGCAGGGCGCAACGCCTACAGCGGCACCTCCGGCAGCACGCCCAACTTCCTCGCCCAGCGCCTGGCGTTCACGCGCTGCGGCAACAACGCTTCGCAGTGCGGCATGCAGGGCGGCGGCTTCTCCAAAATTGCCACCTCCGCCCAGCACCAGGCCTACGGGGCAGACCGCCGCATCGTGACCGTGCCCATCGTCAACTCCAGCCGCAGGTTGATCGACTTTGCCTGCATGCTGATGCTCCAACCCATGACCATCCCTGTCAATGACGTGCAGCTGGAATTCCTGGGCAATGCGGGGGCGGTTGGCAGCCCTTGCACCACCAGCGGACTCGCTGGCGGATCGGCCGGCCCCCTGGTCCCTGTCCTCGTGAGGTGATGTCATGCGCGCCCACCACCGTCAACAAGGCGTGGAGCTGGTAGAGCTCGCGCTGATCCTGCCCTTCCTGATTCTGTTGAGCATGCTGGTTGTGGAGTTCGGCCGCGCGCTCTACGAATACAACACCGTCGCCAAGTCGGTACGCGACGCGGTGCGCTACCTGTCGGTCCAGCTGCCCAACACCAATTGCGCCCAGGCCCAGAACCTGGTGGTGTATGGCAAGACTACCGCCGGCACCATGCCGCTGGCACGCGGCCTGACCACCGGTTCAGTGACCTGCTCCTGGCAGACCGCAGGGACCTATCCGCTGATCAATACCGTCACTGTCACCGTCAACAACTACCGCTTCCAGTTCATGACGGCCAGTGTCTTCGGCCTGAAGCTCGGCGATGCCAACGACGGACTGACCCTCAGCAACATCGCCGCCACCATGAGGACCCAGACATGAGAGCCTCACACCACCGCCGTACAGAGCGCGGCGCCACCATCATCGAATTCGCCCTGGCTCTGCTGGTCTTCCTGATGTTCCTGCTGGGCATCCTGGACTTCAGCCGCATGCTCTTCACCTGGGTGGCTGCCAACGAGACGGCGCGTGCCGGTGCACGCTATGCCGCGGTCTGCGACGACACCACCAAACAGGCCCAGGTGCTGGCCCGCATGCAGGCGCTGCTGCCCCAGATCCAGAGCATCAGCACCAGCTGGACTCCGACCGGCTGCACGGCAGCCACCTGCCAGAGCGTCACCGTGGCGGTCACCGGCCTGCAGTTTCAGTGGATTTCCCCCATCGTGGGCTCCGGCATGCGGGCCGCGATTCCGACTCCCAGCTTTTCCACCACGCTCCCACGGGAAATCATGCGGCAGGACCCCAACAGCAACACCGCTTGCACCAACTAAACCGCGAGTCCCCACACCATGAAGATCGTCATCATCTCCCCCCGCCCTGCCCATCTGCAAGAGATGGTGCAGCTGCTGCAGACCCACGCTCACCAGGTGCATGTCTTCGAGGGCGGCAAGACCCGCATGCCAGCGATTGCCGAACACGAGCGCCCCGACCTGATGATGGTGGACGGCATGTGCTGCGACCCGGCCGACCTGGCGCCGGTGGAGCAGGTGACCACGCGCTACCCACGCACTGCCGTGCTGCTGCTGTGCGCCCAGCAGTCGCCCGAGTTCCTGCTGCAATCCATGCGTGCCGGGGTGCGGGAAGTCCTGCCCTCCACCGCCGCGCCCCAGACCTTGCTGGACGCCGTGCAACGCATTGCCGCCAAGCTGCAGGATGCCACGCCCCACGCGGCCCAGGGCCAGACCGTGGCGCTCCTGCCTTGCAAGGGCGGTGCCGGGGCCACGTTCCTGACCACCAATCTGGGGTGGGCGCTGGCACGCAAACACTCTGTGCTGCTGATCGACCTGAATCTGCAGTACGGCGATGCACTGTCCTATCTGCACGAAGGCAGACCCAACCTGACACTAGGCGACATCGCGACCGACATCCACCGCCTCGATGCCTCTTTCCTCACCGCCTGCGCCGTCAAGGTGAGCCCCAATCTGCATGTGCTGGCGGCACCGGACAACGCCATCCAGGCCATGGGCGTCACGCCCGAACATGTGGATGCCATCGTGGCGCTGGCCACCGCCCACTATGACTTCGTGCTACTGGACATGGGCCGTGTGCTGGACCCCCTGGCCCTGCGCGTGCTCGACCGGGCGCAGACCATTGCGCCCGTGCTGCTGCCCAATGTGCCCGCAGTACGCAATGCGCAGAAGCTGCTGCACATGCTCCAGGACCTGGGCTATGCGGAAGACCGGCTGCACCCGGTGCTGAACCGGGTGGACAAGCGCAGCGACATCGGCCTGAACGAAGTCCGGCGGACCCTGGGTCAGACGCTGCAGTGGCAGACCATCTCCGATGCCCCCCAGGAAGTCCAGGCCGCCATCAACGCCGGCGTTGCACTGGCCGATTCCAGCCGCAACTGCACGGTGGTGCGCGAGCTGGCGGCCTGGGCCGAGACGCTGTCCCCCACGCTGCATGAAGGCCACAGCGGCCTGCTCAACCGCCTCTTCCGCCGTGCCTGAACACCCCACCGCCTACCAGGAGACCGCCATGTCGCTACGAGACTTTCTTGCCACCTCTGCCGCCCGGAACCCCAAGCCGTCGCTGCAGCTCGTGGCCGACAACGCCGAGACACAGGATGCGCCGGTGACAGAGGCCGTCCAGCCTCCAGCCCCTCCGCTCTACGGCCAGTCTGCGGCCTACCTGGCACTCCGGGGCCGGATCCACGCCAAGATGGTGGAGCGCTTCGACCTGGCGGCACTGGAAACCCTTCCCAAGCCCACACTGCTCCAGGAAATCGCCGCCATGACCGAGCGGCTGCTGGCAGAAGACTCGGCGGCGGTCAACGATCTGGAACGCAAGCTGCTGATCCGCGACATCCAGCACGAGATGCTGGGCTTTGGCCCCCTGGAGCTGCTGATGGCGGACCCGGCGGTATCGGACATCCTGGTCAACCGACACGACCAGATCTATGTGGAACGCCTGGGGCGCCTGGAACTGACACCGGTGGTCTTCACCGATGAAAAGCACCTGCTGCGCATCATCGACAAGATCGTCTCGCGCATCGGGCGGCGCATCGATGAATCCAGCCCCATGGTGGACGCCCGGCTGCCCGACGGTTCGCGTGTGAATGCGGTCATCTCCCCCGTCGCACTGGATGGGCCGATGATGTCCATCCGGCGCTTTGCCCACACCCCGCTGCGCATGGAGAACCTGATCCATGACCTCAAGAGCCTGACACCGAACATGGCCCTGGTACTGGAAGCGCTGGCCAAGGCCAAGGTGAACATGATCATCTCGGGCGGCACCGGCGCTGGCAAGACCACCCTGCTCAACATCCTCTCGGGCTTCATCCCCGAGGCGGAACGGATAGTCACCATCGAAGATGCCGCCGAACTGCAGCTGCAACAGCCCCATGTGGTGCGCATGGAAACCCGCCCGCCCAACATCGAAGGCCGGGGCGAGATCACGCAGCGCTCCCTGGTGCGCAATGCGCTGCGCATGCGGCCGGACCGCATCATCATTGGCGAAGTGCGCGGCGCCGAGGCCGTGGACATGCTCCAGGCCATGAACACGGGCCACGAAGGATCGCTGACGACCATCCACGCCAACACCCCGCGCGACTCGCTGTCCCGGCTGGAGAACATGATCGGCATGGCAGGGCTGAATCTGCCGCACCAGGCGGCCCGCCAGCAGATCGCCTCGGCCATCACCGTGATCGTGCAGGCACTGCGCCTCACCGACGGCAAGCGCAAGATCACCAGCATCCAGGAGATTACCGGCATGGAAGGCGATGTGGTCACCATGCAGGAAATCTTCGCTTTCACCCAGACCGGCATCGGTTCCGGCGGCGACGTGCAGGGGTACTTCCATGCCACGGGCGTGCGCCCCAAGTTTGCCGAACGGCTCAAAGGCTTCGGCATTGCGCTGCCGGACACCGTCTTCGACCCGACACGCCACTACCAGTGATCACCCCGAAAAGGAGCCGCCATGTCATCCTTTTTTTCCACCCATTCGGCACTGGTGATCGTCGCCCTGGTGTTTGTGGCCATGCTGCTGCTGCTGGAAGCCTGCCAGGTGCTGTGGCGACAGTACAAGAGCCCGGAAGCCAAGCAGCTGGAACGCCGTTTGCGCGCCCTCTCGGCCGCCGATGACCGCAGCCCCCCGTCCAAGCTGGTCAAGGAACGCGTGCTCAGCGACATGCCGGGGCTGCAACGCACGCTGCAGCGCATGCCCCATGCACACCAGCTGGACCGGCTGATCGTGCAGTCGGGCCTGGAGTGGACGGTGTCGGGGCTGCTGCTCACCAGCGCCGTACTGTGGGCAGCGGGAGCGCTGACCCTGAGCATGCTCCGCCAGCCGCTGGAACTGGCGGTAGCCGGCGGCGCCGCACTGGCCGCACTGCCCTGGCTCTATCTGCAGCGCAGGCGGCACCAGCGCCTGGTGCTGATGGAGCGCCAGCTCCCCGAGGCCCTGGACCTGATCGGGCGGGCGCTGCGTGCCGGCCATGCCTTCTCGGCGGGCCTGCAGATGGCCGGCGACGAGCTGCCCGACCCCATTGCCGGTGAGTTCCGTCTGGTGCACGACGAGATCAACTACGGCACCTCCTTGCAGCAGGCCCTGAACAACCTGGGGGAACGGGTGCCGATCACGGACCTGCGCTACTTCATTGTGGCGGTGCTGATCCAGCGCGAATCCGGAGGCAATCTCACCGAAATCCTGTCCAACCTGAGCCACCTGATCCGGGAGCGACACAAGCTCTACGCCAAGGTGCGGGTGCTCTCCTCCGAAGGCCGCATGTCCGCCTGGATCCTGGGGCTGATGCCCTTTGCCCTGGCCGCCCTGCTCAACCTGATGAATCCGGAATTCATGTCGGCCATGTGGAAGGACCCCATCGGGATCACCATCCTGAAATGGCTGGCCGTCATGATGGTGATCGGCATGCTGATGCTGCGCCGCATCATCCGTATCCGGGTATGAGCCTGTCTTGAATGCAAGGAGTCACCATGCTGATCTTCGCCCTGCTCACCTTTGCCGCGGTCATGCTCACTGCGGGGGCTCTGTTCTTCTGGCTCACCCCCACCGCCGCGGCGCAACGCCTGCAAGCACTGGCACCAACGGCCGGCCACAGCAACTGGACCGAGACGGCCGTCAGGTTGATCGGCCCCTTCGCCCACCTGTCATCGCCTACTGCGGGCATCGATGCCACGCCTTTGCGCCTGCGCTTTCTGAATGCCGGCATCCGCCACCACAGTGCCCCCATGCTGTACTTCGGCATCAAAACGCTGCTGCCCGTGGGCGCCGCCCTGGCTGTCTACTCCTTCATGCTGACCGTCAGCAAGGCCAGCAGCAACGAACGCATGTTCTACCCGCTGGTGGCGGCACTGGTGGCCTGCTACCTGCCCAACCTGGTCCTGCGCTGGATGGCCTCGCGCCGCAAACGCGAAATCTTCGAGAATTTTCCGGACGCGGCCGATCTGATGCTGGTGTGCGTCGAGGCAGGGCTGGGTCTGGACGCAGCCCTGACCAAGGTGGCCGAGGAAATCCGCCTGCAGAGCGACGCCCTGGCCGAGGAACTGCACTGGACCAACCTGGAGATGCGGGCCGGCAGTGCCCGTGAAAAAGCCCTGCGCAACCTGGCCGCACGCACCGGCGTGGACGAGATCCACACCTTTGCCGCCATGCTGACGCAGGCCGACCGGTTTGGCACCAGCATTGGCGAGTCGCTGCGCGTGTTCTCGGAAGACCTGCGCCACAAACGCCAGATGCGCGCCGAAGAACTGGCCTCCAAGATCCCCACCAAGATGCTGCTGCCCCTGGTGACCTGCATCTTCCCGGCGATTGTGATGGTCGTGCTGGGGCCTGCGGTCATCCGCATCATCCGCATGGCCCTGCCCATGGTGGCCGGCACGGCGTGATACCGGTGGCCTGCGCCACGGCCCGCGTTCCCCGCTGCCCGTGACGCGCCTGCCGAGGGCGCCGCTCTGGTTCTGCGGCCCGGTCGTCACGCATCCCTTGCAGGGCCCGCCGCAGTGCTGGGAACGGGCAGCCCTGCCCCACCTGGTGCGCACCCGCCCAATACCGCCGGGCCACCCCCAGCCCTGCAGCACCTCCCCCCACGGACTGCCCAATGCAGTCCCTTGCGCCGCAAACACCCTTTCATCCTCCGGGACATGCCGCCCACACGGCGGCCAGAAGCACCGGCTTGGGCCTGCCCCTCGCCCGCCATGGACCGGTCATCCGCACACCGGTGCAGGGCCTGCGACTGCGGCACCCAGTGGCGCTCTGCCCTATGGGCAGGCTGCCATCCGCACTGAAATGTCGGGCAACCCTACACGCTGCTTACAAACCACCGCCGGTATGTCAATGAACGGTTCCGCATATCGATACGCACAAGCATTCTTTTTCGAAAAACCGCCCCGGTGGGAACCTCGCTGCCTTAGCTGCCAAGCGAGGAAAACATATGTCTTTGCCATCGGTCACAGGGTTGGACCACTACATCATCCGGGTCAACGACCTGAACGCTGCCACCGCGCAGTACCGCAAGCTGGGATTCGCGCTGGCGCCACAGGGCGTGCACCACCAGGGCACCCGCAACCAGACGCTGATTCTGGATGCCAACTACCTGGAGCTGCTGTACTTCCCGCCCGCGCTGCAAGCCACCTCGCGCTTCGCGCATTACCCCGAGTCGTACCAAGGTCCGGTGGCAGTCGCATTGCAGACCACCGACAGTGCGGCGGTCCACCGTGAGCTGGCACAGGTCGGCATCCACGCCGAAGCACCCGAAGGCGGCGGCCGCCCGGTGCATCTGCCGGATGGTGCCGAAAATGCGGCCTGGCTGAACACACGCTTTCCCACCGGCGCCTTGGGCGCACCGGACTTCTTCACCTGCGGGCATCTCACCCGCCACCTGGTCTACCGCCCCGAGTGGCAGGACCATCCCAACACGGCGCGCCGCGTTGAAGCACTCGTCGTGGTCCACCCCGACCCGCTGAGCCTGCGCAGCGCCTACGAACAGGCCTTCGGCCGCATTTCCATCGGCAACACCGGCCCGGACGGCTGGACGCTGCGCCGCGGCTCGCTGCGGCTGCTGTTTCTCACGCCCCAGGCCTTCCAGGCCCGGTTCCCGGGCATCACGCCACCGGCCTCTGCGCAAGGAGCATGGTTTGCCGGCTCCATCATCGGTGTGCGCGATCTGGCGCAGACCCGCCACGTCCTCGCCGCCAACGGCGTACAGGCCCAGGACAACGCCTATGGCGAGCTGGTGGTGAACCCCGCCGATGCGGCGGGTGCCCTGCAGGTGTTTGTGCAGGAGTCCCACGCATGAGCACCGGTCTGGAAATCTGGGAAGCCTTTGCGAACGACTACAACGACGGCCGCCAGCGCTTCATCGCCCAGGCGCAGCGCGCCGGGGCAGAACTGTCGCACTACGCCCACCCGACGTTGAGCACCCCCGATGGGCAGCCCCTGACCCTGGATGTGGCCCGCCTGGGCCCTGCGGACGCCACCCGCACGCTGCTGCTCATCAGCGGCACGCATGGCCTGGAAGGCGCGGCCGGCTCTGCCGTACAGAACGCCTGGCTGGCCAGCCAGGCCGCACGCGCCTTGCCACCCGACACCAATGTGCTGCTGGTGCATGCGCTCAACCCCTTCGGCTGGTCGCACGACACCCGCACCAACGAAAGCAATGTCGACCTGAACCGCAACTTCATCGACCACGCCGCTCCCCGGCCCTCCAACACCGCCTACGACACGCTGCATGCACAGCTGGTGCCGGACAACTGGACGGCCACCGAGCGCCAAGGTGTGCAGAACGCCATCCAGGCCTTCCGCGAAGTCAATGGCGCCGATGCCACCTTCAATGCCATGGCCAGCGGCCAGTACCGCCATGCCCAGGGCCTGGCCTTTGGCGGCCAGCAGCGCGAATGGTCCAACCTCACGCTGGAGCGCATCCTCGGCGAGCACCTGGCGCACACCGAGCGGGTGGCCCTGATCGACTGGCACACCGGCATCGGGGAATACGGCGAGCCCTTCTTCCTGTGCTTCAACGCCGATGGCAGCGAAGAACAGCAGCAGGCCGCCCAGTGGTGGAGCCATGAGCGCGTGCTGGGCCAGCGCCCGCATGGGATGGCGCGCCCCGACTACCAGGGTCTGGTCTTTCGCGGTGTGGAGGCCTTCCTGCCGGGCCGCAAGGTCGCCGGCGCCGTGATCGAGTTCGGCACCCGCGGCACCAACACCAGCGAATCCCTGCGCCTGGACCAGTGGCTGCGCTTTCGCGCCCCCCAGCAGGCCGATGCAGCCCGTGATGCACAGCTGCGCCACGACCTGATCGACACCTACGTTCCCTATTCCGGCGTCTGGCGCCAGTCCGTGCTGCGGCACGGCGTGGAAATCACCGACCAGGCCCTGCATGGCCTGGCCCAGTGGAACTGATTGAACCCCAAGCGACACACCTCCCCATGAAAGCTCTCGTACTGCGTGAACACGGCGACAACGAAAAGTTGACGCTGGAACCCCAATTCCCCAACCCGACACCGGGCGCCGATGACGTGGTGATCCGCGTCAAGGCCTCGTCGCTGAACTACCACGACGTCTTCACCCGCCGCGGCATGCCCGGCATCCGCCTGTCCTTTCCCGTCATCATCGGCCTCGACGTGGCCGGCGAGGTCGAACAGGTGGGTGCCAATGTCACCGACTGGAAGCCCGGCGACCGGGTGTTGGTGGACCCCATTGACCGTGTCGATGGCGGACTGGTCGGCGAAACCATCCACGGCGGCCTGGCCGAGCTGTGCCGGGTGCCCGCGCACCAGCTCATCCGCTTGCCTGACCAGGTCAGCTTCGGTGAAGCGGCCGCGCTGCCGGTGGCCTATGGCACGGCGCTGCGCATGATGAACCGCATCGGCCAGGTCAAGGCCGGCGAAAAAGTGCTGATCCTGGGCGCCAGCGGCGGTGTGGGCGTCTGCGCGGTGCAGTTGGCCAAGCTGGCCGGAGCCACGGTGATTGCCTGTGCAGGCACCCCGGAGAAGGCCGAGCAGCTGCGCCAGCTGGGCGCCGATGATGTCATCCTCTACACGGAAGAAGACTTCCTCAAGGCGGTGCAGGCGCGCTACGGCAAGCCCGCGCGCCGGCGCGGCCAGGCCGGCGGTGGCGTGGATGTGGTGGTGAACTTCACCGGTGGCGACACCTGGGTGAAGTCGCTGCGCTGCCTGCGCCTGGGTGGCCGGGCCCTGACCTGCGGTGCCACGGCAGGCTATGACCCCAAGGAAGATCTGCGCTTCATCTGGACGTTTGAGCTGCAGATCCGTGGCTCCAACGGCTGGGAGCGCGAGGACCTGCACGAGCTGCTGGAACTGGTGCAGTCCAGGCAGCTCAAGGTCCTGATCGACCGCCAGTGGCCGCTGGATGACGGCGCCAAGGCCCTGGCCTCCCTGGAAGACCGCAAGGTCTTCGGCAAGGTGCTGGTGGCCGCATGAGCGAAGCCGCCACCCTGTCTGCGCAGACGCAGGCTTCTGCCTCCCCGGAGCGCCTGGATCTGCAGCAGATCCAGGCGCACTTCGACCGCTCCCCCTTCATTGCCTGGCTGCAGCTGCAAGCGCTGGAGGTGGACCACGAAGCGGGCGAGCTGACAGTGCATGCACCGTTCCAGGAGGCGCTGGGCCGCAGTGCCAACACCGGCCAATGGCATGGCGGTCCGCTGGCCGCCGTGATCGACACCGTGGGCGACTTCGCTGTCGGCATGTTGGTGGGACGTGGCCTGCCCACCATCAACTTCCGGGTGGACTACCTGCGACCCGCCATCGGCACCAACCTCAAGGCGGTCGCCAAGGCCCGCCGCGTGGGCAAGACGGTGGGCGTGGCCGATGTCGATCTGTTCAATGACCAGGGCGTCCTGGTCGCCATCGGCCGTGCCAGCTACGCCACGCTGGGCTGACCACGCAAGCAAGTGAAAAACACCATGACCCAACCCACCGCTTTGTCACGCCGTGACGTTCTGATTCGCAGCGCCGCAGGCCTGACCGCCGCCGCCAGCTACAGCTGGGGTCTGCCTGCCCAAGCCCAGGCTCAGGCCACCGCGCCCCGGCGCGGCGGCACGCTGGTCATTTCCTGGGGGGGACTGGAGCCACAGGCGCTCTATGTGCCCGGCGGCGGCGGCTCGGCGCCCTACCAGACATCCACCAAGATCCTGGAGCGCCTGCTGCGCATCGACGACAAGCTGCAGTTCCAGCCCGTGCTGGCCGAGTCGGTGACGCCCTCCGCCGATTTCAAACAGTACACCATCAAGCTGCGCCAGGGCGTGAAATGGCACGACGGCAAGGACTTCACCGCACAGGATGTGGTCTTCAACGCGCTGCAGCACTGGAAGCCCATTTCCGCCGGCATTGCGCTGAAAGCGCTGGCAGACGCCAAGGCAGTGGACAGCCACACCGTGCTGCTCACATTCAATACCCCGGTGCCGGAGTTCTTCCTGAAGTCCACCCTGGCCGGGGCATACCAGCTGGTACTGCCGCGCCACCTGTACGAAGGCAAGGACATCATCACCAACCCTGCCAACAACACCCCGGTCGGCACCGGGCCCTGGAAGTACGGGCAATGGGTGCGTGGCAGCCACGTGCAGTACCAGCGCAATGAACAGTACTGGCGCCAGGGACAGCCCTATATCGACAAGCTCATCGTGCGCTGGTGGGCAGATGCCGCCTCCCGTGGCGCCGCCCTCGAGACCGGCGAGCTGGGCCTGGCCTATTCCAGCCCCGTGCCGGCCCGCGACATCGACCGGCTGGTGAAGACCGGCAAGGTGACCCTGGAAACCCGTGGCTACGAGAACGCAGCCTGGACGGTCACCGCAGAATTCAACCAGCGCCGCGAGCATGTCAAGCGCCGGGAAGTGCGCCAGGCCATCCTGCACGCCATCAACCGCCAGTTCATTGTCGACACCATCTACTACGGTCGCGGCAAGCCTGCCATTTCGCCGATCTTCAGCAGCAACCCCATCTTCTTCACGGACGATGTGCCGCGCTATGCCTTCGATCCCAAGAAGGCCGGCGCATTGCTGGATGCGGCCGGCCTGCCGCTCAAGGACGGCAAGCGCTTCAGCGTGAATCTGCTGGCCGCCGCATGGTTTGAAGAGAACGCCAAGCTGGGGCAATACCTCAAGCAGGCGCTGGAGGATGTGGGGATTGCGGTGAAGCTGGACTCGGTGGACCGTGCAACCGCCTTGAAGCGCATCTACAGCGACTACGACTACGACATCGCCATTTCCAACTTCACAGCGCCGCTGGAGCCGGTCCCGTCCGTCACGCAGTACTTCACCACCGATGGCATTGTCCGTGGCGGTGCGTTCCGCAACGCGACCGGCTTCTCTCACCCCGAAATGGATGCGCTGGTCGGCCGCATCACGGTGGAAACCAAGCCCCAGGAACGCAAGAAGCTGGTGCATGCCTTTGCCAAGCTGGCCTCCACCGAGGTCCCGCTGGTGCCCCTGGTGGAAATCCAGGCCTTCACGCTGGCCAGCAAGAAGCTGCACAACTTCACCTCCGTGGCCGATGTCCAGGGCGGATCGCTGGACGATGTCTGGATCGGTGCCTGAGGTCGCTGCATGCTGTTAAACCTCATCTTGCGGCGGCTGGGACAGGCGGTGCCGCTCCTGCTGGGGGTGGTGGTGCTCAACTTCCTGCTCATCCAGATGGTGCCCGGCACCTTTCTGGATGTCATGACGGCGGAGCGCCAGGTCACCGACCCGGCACTCATCGAGCGCTTGCGCGTGACCTATGGCATGGACCAGCCCGCCAGCGTGCAGCTGCTCAAGTACATCGCTTCGGTGGCCCAGCTGGACCTGGGCTATTCCTACCGGCACAACACCCAGGTCATCGACGTAATCGGCGCCCACCTGCCGGCCACGCTGATCCTGATGCTGTCCGCATTGGCGATTGCGGTGCTGGTGGGGGTGGCTGCGGGCATCGTCTCGTCCATCAAGGTCAATACCTGGTGGGATACGGCGGTGTCCCTGTTTGCCACGCTGTGCTTTGCGGCGCCCAGTTTCTGGCTGGGCATCATGCTCATCGTCCTGTTTGCGGTGAAGCTGGGCTGGTTCCCGGTGGGCGGCATGGTCACCATCGGGCTCGATGGCGGGCTCTGGCAACAGACCGTGGATGTGCTCCACCACCTGGCGCTGCCGGCCATCACCCTGGGGCTGTTCTACAGCGCCAGCTACGCCCGCGTCATGCGCGCTTCCATGTTGGAAGTCAGCCGCATGGACTATGTGCGCACGGCCAAGGCCAAGGGCCTGAAGAACGTGGCCATCGTGCTGCGGCACATGGCCCGCAATGCGGTGCTTCCCATCGTCACGCTGCTGGGCCTCCAGCTGGGTGCCGTGCTGGGCGGCAGCATCGTGGTGGAAGCCGTCTTCAGCTGGCCGGGCATCGGCAGCGTGCTGTTCGACAGCGTGATGAGCCGCAACTACCCGGTCGTGCTGGGCATTCTGGTTCTGAGCTCGGCCGTGGTGATTCTGGCCAATATTGCCGTGGACATTCTGTACGCACGGCTTGACCCGCGCATCAAGGCGCTCTGACATGCGTTCCATTCCTACCCCCCTTCCTGCGGGGCCGAGTGCCCCCCCGGCCACCCGCAAGGCGGCGGGCGCCATCGGCCCGTTCCTGCGCCGCTTTGCGCGCAACCGCGGCGCCGTGATCGGCGCGGTGATCCTGTGCACCATCGCGGTCGTGGCCCTGGCCGCGGACCTGCTGTTCCCCACCGATCCCTTGCGCATCGTGGCGACGCCCGAGATCTGGCCATTCACCCAGTGGAGCCATCCACTGGGCACCGATTCGCTGGGCCGGGACATTGCCGCCATGATCTCCCACGGTGCGCGTGCCACCCTGCTCATCGGCCTGGTGGCGGCCACCACCGCCACCCTGCTGGGCGTGGGCATCGGTGCGGCATCCGCCTGGGCTGGCGGCTGGGTCGATGAGGTGCTGATGCGGGTGACGGAGCTGTTCCAGATCATCCCGAATGTCGTCTTTGTGCTCACGGTGGTGTCGATTCTCGGCCCCCACATCGAAGCCATCACCCTGGCCATCGGCCTGGTGTCTTGGCCCCCGATCGCACGGCTCACACGTGCGGAATTTCTGTCCTTCAAGGAGCGGGAGTTCGTTCAGGCCTGCCGTTCGGTCGGCCTGCATCCGGCACACATCATCTTCAAGGAAATCCTGCCCAATGCGCTGCCCCCGGTGATCGTCATGTCGTCGCTGGTGGTGGCGGGCGCCATCCTCTACGAATCCGTGGTGTCCTTTCTCGGTCTCGGCGACCCCAATGTCGCCAGCTGGGGACGGCTGGTGGGCGAAGGGCGCAGCCTGATCCGCACCTCCTGGTACCTGTGCGCCGTGCCCGGCGTGGCCATCATGCTGGCGGTTCTCTCTCTGAACCTGGTCGGCGACGGGCTCAACGACGCCCTCAACCCCAAGCTGCGCAAGCGCTGAGGCGCTGCAGCTCCATCCCCCCTCGAACCATGACTTCTCATCGCTACAACCTGGGGGATCTCAACGATCCCGCGCTTTCGCTGGAAAGCACCGCCATCATCGACCTGCGCGAACCCGCCCAGCCGCGCGAGTACACCCATGCACAGGTGCGGGCCCTGGCCGGCGGGGTGGCCCGCTGGCTGACGGAACAGGCATTCCCCGCAGGCTCGCGGATTGCCATCGCCTCACTGAACCGCGCCGAATACCTCATCACGTACTTCGGCATCATGCGTGCCGGCCATGTGGCCGTGCCCCTCAACATCAAGCAGTCGCCGGAGATTCTGGAATACGTGCTGCAGGATGCCGATGTGGTGCTGGCCTTCACCGATGGCGCACGCCGCGCCGCGCTGGCCAGCCATGTGCCGGTGATCGATTTCGATGATGCCGGGCCCAACGGCTTTGCCGCACGCATTGCGCCAGCCGATTTCCAAAGCGCGCGCCCGGCGCACGACGATGTGGCGCAGATGCTCTACACCTCAGGCTCCACCGGCAAGCCCAAAGGCGTCCCGCTCACGCATGCAGGCCAGCTCTGGGCGCTGCAGGCCACCACGGAATCCCCCGGCGCCGCGCAGGCGCGCTACCTGCTGGCACAACCGCTGTTCCACATGAACGGACTCTTCATGTCCAAGCGCGCATTTGCCGTGCATGGGCTGCTGGTGATCCAGCCCGGGTTTGATGTGGATGCCTACATCGACGCGCTGCAGCGCTACCGCATCACGGTGCTGACGGCGGTGCCGACCATGTTCGCGCGCATCATCAAGGATCCGCTCAAGCTGCAAGGACGGGACTTCTCCGCGCTCAAGCGGGTCATGCTGGGCTCGGCCCCGATGACGCTGGACCTGCTCCAGCGCA
Source organism: Comamonas sp. 17RB (assembly GCF_030056555.1). Classification (NCBI taxonomy): domain Bacteria; kingdom Pseudomonadati; phylum Pseudomonadota; class Betaproteobacteria; order Burkholderiales; family Comamonadaceae; genus Comamonas; species Comamonas sp. 17RB. Next base: position 15,398 of record NZ_JASHHY010000012.1, read on the forward strand.
TCCAGCACGCCTTCCCCGATGCCCGCGTGACGCATGGCTATGGCACCACCGAGGCCGGCCCCGCCGTGTTCGGCCCGCACCCTGCCGGCATTCCCACACCCGGGCTGGCCTTGGGCCACCCCATCAACCCGGCCCAGGTGCGGCTGGTGGACGGCCCCAGCGACGACGAAGGGGTGCTGCTGATGCGCAATCCGGCCCTGCTGTCCGGCTACCACAACCTGCCGGAGAAAAGCGCCCAGGTGCTGCAGAACGGCTGGTACTACAGCGGTGACGTGATGCGCCGCGATGCCGACGGCTTTTACTACTTCATCGGCCGCGCCGATGACATGTTTGTCTGCGCGGGCGAGAACATCTACCCCGTGGAAGTGGAAAAGCTGCTGGAAAAACACCCCGACGTCGCCCAGTGCAGCGTGGTGCCGCTGCCCGACGAGGAACGTGCACAGGTGCCCGTGGCCTTTGTGGTCCGGCGCGAAGGCGCTTCGGTGGATGCGGAAACCCTGAAGCAGCATGCCCTGGCAAACGGCCCGGCCTACCAGCACCCGCGCCGCGTCTGCTTTGTGCAGGAGCTGCCCTGGGCCGGCACCAACAAGGTGGACCGGCATGCCCTGGTGCACCTGGCCCGCGATCTCGAACAGCGCCAGGCCTGGCACCAACATGGCACGGAGGCGCTGGCATGAGCAGCTTTGACCTCACCGGCAAGACGGCTCTGGTCACCGGCGCCAGCCGCGGCATCGGCCGCAGCATTGCCCTGGCACTGGCACAGCAGGGTGCACAGGTGTTCATCCACTACCACCAGGCGGCTGAGGCCGCCCGGTCACTGCAGGCCGAGATTGCGCAGATCGGTGGCCTGGCATCGGTGCTGGCTGCCGATCTGAGCCACCCGCAAGGGGCGAACCAGCTCGCCGATGCCCTCACCGGGCAATTGCAGGCCGCAGGCCTTGGCGGTCTGGACATCCTGGTGAACAACGCCGGGGTGGGCCTGAAGGCACGCATTGCCGATGTGCAGCCCGCCGATTTCGACCATGTGCTGCAGGTGAATCTGAAAACGCCGTTCTTCCTGATCCAGCGCCTGCTGCCCGTGCTGAGGGATGGAGGCCGGATCATCAACATCTCGTCGATGGGCACGCGTGCAGCCTATCCGGAGATGAGCGTCTACGCCCCCGCCAAGGCCGGCCTGGAAGCGCTGACGCTGTTGCTGGCCAGTGAGCTGGGCGCGCGCGGCATCACCGTGAATGCAGTGCTGCCCGGCGCGACCGCCACCGACCTGAACACCCGGGCCAAAGACCCCGCGCAGGCAGCCGTCATCGCCCAGAGCGTGGCATTGGGCCGCGTGGGCCAGCCAGGCGACATCGCGGGCATTGTGGCTTTCCTCGCCAGCGATGCCGCCCGCTGGGTGACCGCACAGCGCATCGACGCCAGTGGCGGCCAGCGCATCTGAGCGCCGACCGCATGTGCCGCTTGTGTCGCATTGCATGTTCCGCCGTTTGAATTCCGAAGACCTTCCATGAATGCCTTGCTGTCCATCCAGAACCTGACCATCGACCTGCCCGCCGGGGGGGATCGTCCGCACGCGTTGCAGCAGGTGAACCTGGACCTGCACCCGGGTGAGATCGTGTGTGTCGTGGGCGAAAGCGGCTCCGGCAAATCGCTCACCACCAGTGCGGTACTGGGCCTGCTGCCCGAAGGCGTCCAGGTCCGCAGCGGCCAGATTCTGTGGCGCGGGCAGGATCTGCTGCAACTCGGTGCCGAGGGCTTGCGCAAGCTGCGCGGCAGCGAGATCGGCATGATCTTCCAGGAGCCCATGACCGCACTGAATCCGCTGCGCACCATCGGCGACCAGATCGGCGAGGTGTTCCGCACGCACACCCGGCTGTCCCGCAAGACCATCCGTGCGCGCACCCTGGGTCTGTTGGAGTCCGTGAAGATCCCCGACCCGGACAAGGCCCTGAAAGCCTACCCCCACGAGCTCTCGGGCGGTCAACGCCAGCGCGCCATGATCGCCATGGCCCTGGCGCTGGAGCCGGCCCTGCTGATCGCCGACGAACCGACCACGGCGCTGGACGTCACCACGCAGGCCGAGATCCTGCACCTCATTCACGACCTGCAGCGGCGCAAAGGCATGGCCGTGCTCTTCATCACGCACGACTTTGGCGTGGTGGCCGAAATTGCCGACAGGGTGGCCGTCATGCAGCACGGCGTGCTGGTCGAAAGCGGGGAAGCACAGGCCGTGCTGGAGCACCCGCAGCATTCCTACACCCAGGCCCTGATTGCAGCAGTGCCTCCGCTGCAGGCCCCCGTGCGCGGTGCGGCCAGCCATGCGCCCACCGCCCTGTCGGTCGCGCGCCTGTCCAAGACCTACCACCAGCGCAACTGGCTAGGTCGCACCAGCCGCACCACGCACGCAGTCAAGGACGTATCGTTCAGCCTGCCGGCGGGAACGACGCTGGGGGTGGTGGGCGAGAGCGGATCGGGCAAGTCCACCCTCGCGCGCAACCTGATGGGCCTGCTGGTGCCCGATGAAGGCGAGTTCCGGATCGGCGACGACACCGTGCAGCTGCGCAACATTGCCCAGCGCCGGCTGCATGCCACCCGCGTGCAGATGGTGTTCCAGGACCCCTACAGCTCCCTCAACCCGCGCCAGCGTGTGGGCGACATCGTCACCCAGGGGCCCATCGCCCATGGGGAATCCCGCGCCCAGGCCCTGGCACATGCACGCGAGCTGTTTGCGCTCACCGGCCTGTCACCCGATGCGCTGGACCGCTACCCGCACGAATTCTCAGGCGGCCAGCGCCAGCGCGTCGGCATCGCCCGGGCGCTAGCGATGCGGCCGCAGATACTGATCGCCGACGAGCCGGTGTCTGCCCTGGACGTCTCGGTGCAGGCACAGGTGCTGGACCTGCTCACGCGCCTGCGCGAGCAGATGGGGCTGTCGATGGTCTTCATCACCCACGATCTGCGCGTGGCAGCGCAGATATGCGACCAGCTCATCGTTATGAAGTCCGGCGAGATTGTGGAATCCGGCCACACCGCCCGCGTCTTCAGCCACCCCCAGCACCCCTACACACGGGCGCTGCTGGAGGCGATTCCAGGCAGGGACTGGATTCCCGATGCCTACGCCCAGAAGGCGGCCTGACACAGACAAAGCGCTCCGGTGGAGCGCTTTTTTCATGCTTTTCATGCCGACACCCACCAGGGAAGGGATGAAGCGTGGGATCCAAGATCCACGGAGGGAGCCAGCTTCACGGAGAGGATTCACAGCCTCCGTAACCCAGGCTCCCCTGCGTTGCACGCGCGCTCACTGCTCCACCCGGATGCCGTGCTCCACCGAGCGCTGCCTCCACAGGTCGATTTCCTTGAAATAGAACGCCTTGAGCTCGGCCGGAGACATGTCCTGGTAAAAGGCCCCGGCATCGCTCAACCAGCGCTCCATCTGCGGCGTGTGGAACGATTGAATCACGGTCGTATTGAGCCGCTGCACCACATCGGCCGGCGTCCCCTTGGGCGCAAAGAAGGCGCTGAAGCTGACCATCTCCAGCCCTTCCAGGCCCACCTCCTTCACGGTCGGCGTATCGGGGTACAGCGGAAAGCGTTTCGGGCTGAACACCACCAGGGGCGTCAGGCGTTTGCCCAAGGTCAGCGGACTGATTTCACCGTAGAAGCCCACCGCAAAATCCACATGCCCGGAAGCCGCGTCCGTGGCCGCCAACGAGCCGCCCTTGTAGGGCACGGGCTTGAACTCTGCCCCAACGGCCTTGGCCACCATCATGCAGGCAAAGTGGCTGGTGGCCGCCTGGCCGCTGGTGCCGCAGCTGTAGGCATCCGCGTTGGCTGGCGCGGCCTTGGCTTTTTGCACCAGGTCCTGGATGCTCTTGGCCCAGGAGTTGCTGCCCGCCGTCAACACCGGATAGCCCAGCGTGGCCATGGCCACGGGTTCGAAGTCTTCCTTGGGCTTGTAGCGCACCGTTCCACCGGCCGACGGAAACTGGATCAGCGAAGCCATACCACCGTACAGCAGTGTGTAGCCGTCCTTGGGGGCCTTGAGCACTTCCATCGCCGCCAGCGTGCCTGAGGCACCGGGGCGGTTGTCCACCACCACCGTTTGCTGCAGCCGCTCGCTCATCTGCTGTGCATAGCGGCGCGCCCAGATGTCGTCGACGCCGCCCACGGCATTGCCCACCACGATGCGGATGGGCTTGGACGGAAAGGTCTCCGCGGCCATGGCCCCTGCACTCCATCCCGCCGCCACAGCCACCGTCCATGCCATCCAACCGGTCTGGTTCCACAACTTCACCATGTGTACCTCCTTGCACAAGCACCTTGCGATCAGGCGCCAGCGGCGGGTGGGCCGCCACCGGCGTGCGAATTGCTGTCCACCGGTGCATTAGTGCGTGTACCCGGTACGGGTGTTTGTGGGGCAAACCCTTTTGCATCGTCCTCCAGGTGACACCGGCGGTGACGCGCGCGTCAACGTGCACCGCCGCATGCCGCCCTGCCTTGCGACCATGAAAAAAGCCCTTGCCTGCACGAGACAGGTAAGGGCTGGACCCATGCGGCCAGGAAGAGCGGATCGACTCCGCGCTTTACCACACGGTGGAAAAGGCGAGCGACAGGCTCATGCCACGCCAAAATTCGGCGGTGCGGTGAATCCTCCCTGCAAAGCGGTATACAGCTGGGCAAAACGGATCGGCGTCAGGTCTTCCAGGAACGGCCCTATGGCCTGCGCGCCGACCGGCAAGCCGGCGTCATCCAGCCCGACCGGGAAACTCGTGGCCGGCAGACCGGGCAGCACCGGCAAGCCGGCCCACTCGAACAGATCGGCGAACTTCAGTTGCGCCGTCTCGGCACCAAAGTCCACCGGGAAGCGGCGGGTGTCCTTCGGCTCGCTGTGGTCGTGCAGAAAAGCCGTCTCCACCAGCACCGGGCTCAGGACCACATCCACCTGCGTGAACAGCTTTTCCCATTGCGCGCGGAACTGCAGGCGGCGTTCGTTCTGCACCAGCCAGTCCCCGTGCGAAATGTGCTCCGCCAGTTTGCGGACATCCTGGCCATCGGCTTGCGTGCCCTCCACTGTCTGCGCCTGTGCGGCACGGCCATGGGTCGGCACCGCCAGCGAAGCCCCCAGCAAGGTGCGGTAGTTGTGGTGGGCGGCCTCCAGGTCGGGTACATAGGCCCCCAGGTCTTCCGGCAGCACCACGCGCGCACCCACCGCCTCCAGCCCTTGCCGCAGGCGTGCTTCCACCAGTTTCTCGGCAGTGGACTGGGGGCGCCCAGGCCAGCGGGTCAGCAGCAGCACGCGGAACGGTGCCAGGCTGTCATGGCGGGCGGGCGGCAACTCGACGCGCCATGCCTTGTTCGCCAGCGGATCCCGGTTGAGCAGTATCTGCAGCGCCAGTTCCAGATCTTCGGCACTGCGTGCCAAGGGACCGGCCACCGTCAAATCGCGCAAGGCCTGCTTGCCGGCAGGCACCCCGGTGCCGCCGTTGTGCACCAGGCCATAGGTCGGCTTGTGGCCGTAGATACCGGTGAAATGCGCAGGCACGCGGATGGACCCGCCGATGTCCGTACCCACCTCCAGCGCGCTCAGCCCCGCCGCAATGGCTGCGGCCGAGCCCCCGGAAGACCCGCCGGGCGTGCGCGCCAGATCCCAGGGGTTGGACGTCACACCATACACGGCGTTGTAGGTCTGCAGGTCGGCCAGCGCCAGCGGGACATTGGTTTTACCAACGACAACGGCACCCGCTTCCCGCAGAGCGGCCACGGCCGGCGCGTCGTGCGGCGAGACATTGCCCGCGTAGTCCAGATTGCCGACGCTGGTCACCAGCCCCGCCACATGGAAGTTCTCCTTCACCGTCACGGGCACTCCCAGCAGGGGCTTGCGCTCGCCCCTGGCCAGTGCCGCATCGGCCTGGCGCGCGGCCTGGCGGGCACCCTCATCGTCACGGGCCACGATGGCATTGAGTGCCGGGTTGTGCTGCGCGATGCGCGCCAGGATGTGCTCCAGCAGATCGATGGACCGCACTTCACCGTCGGCCAGTGCACGCGCCTGCTCATGGGCCGGTGCAAACACCAGCGCCTCCAGTATGTTCTTCGCTGTGGTGTGGCTCATGCTTCGCTCCTTACTGCTCCAGCCAGGTATCCGAAAAGTCGCCTGCCGTCAGGTCGATGCTGTTGTGCAGCTGGTGCACGCGCTTCTGGTGCACCAGCAGGGCCGAGGGCACGGTGACCAGCGGCAGGGTCGGCAGGTCCTTGCCGACGATGGCCTGGATGTCTTTGAACAGCTTGGCGCGCTTGGTCTCATCCGTTTCGATGGCGGCTGCGCGGAACAGCTCGTCAACCTGCGGGTTGTGGTAGTGCGGCCCATTGAGGAACGGCAGCGGGTTCTTGATGCCGTCAGACCAGTACAGGCGCTGCACGCCCACGGTCGGATCGAACAGGCGGCCCAGGCCGTTCACGCTGAGATCGAAACCCCGCTCCTTGTAGACGCGGTTGATGAAGGTCGGCAGGTCGCCGTCGATGATCTCGACCTTCACCCCGACCTTGTTCAGCGCGGCACGAACGTATTCCGCCGTGCGCTTGAAATCCGCCGAAGGCATGAACACCAGGCGCAGCGCAAAGCGACCGTCACTGCCCTTGCGCGGATAACCGGCTTCATCCAGCAGGGCATTGGCGCGCGCGGCATCGAACGGGTAGTTGAAGGCACTGTCGTCGTAGTAATTCTTCAGCACCGACGGGATCGGTGAATGCACCACCTGTGCGCGCTTGTAGTAGACGGTGTTGGCAATGAAGTTGCGGTCGACCGCCAGCGCCAGTGCCTGGCGCACTTTCACATTGGCCAGAATCTGGTTCTCCAGATTGAATTCCAGGAACAGCACATTGGAGAGGAATTCATCGTAGGAATCGTCCACCGCCAGCTTGGGGTTCTTAGCCAGGCGATTCAGATCCGAGATCGCCACGTTCTGCACCACATTCGCTTCGCCCGCTTCGATGGCGGCCGAAATCGATGCTGGGTTCTTGATGAAGCGATAGATGACGCGGTCCAGATGCGGGTGTCCGGCACGCCAGTAGCTGGCATTCTTCTCCAGCACCACGTGGCTGCCTTTCACCCACTCCTTGAACTTGAATGGCCCGGTGCCGATGGGACGGCTGTTGTTCTCTGCGGCCAGCGGGTCGCCCTGGGCATAACGCTGGTGCGGCACGATCGGCGTCTCTGCCGACGAAAGCGCACGCAGCAGGTACGGCGCAGGTTTCGCCAGCACCAGGGTGACGGTATGTGCATCCGGTGTCTGCACGTCCTTCAGGTTGGCAAAGGTGATGCGTCCGCGGGCACCGGTCTCACGCTGCGTCTGGATGGAGTATTTGACGTCGGCCGCAGTGAAGTCCGAGCCATCGTGGAACTTCACGCCTTTGCGCAGCTGAAAGGTGTAGCGCAGGCCGTCTTCGCTGACCTTCCATTCGGTGGCCAGCAGCGGCTGCGGCTTGAACGACCGGTCGTAGCGCAGCAAGCCTTCGGTGACCTTGGCGCTGATGTTGCGGTTTTCGACCTTGGGGTTGAACAGCGATACCAGGGCCGTCGGCTCCGTGCCTATCAGGTAGGTGAGCGTGCCGCCGGGCTGTGGCGCCGGGTTGGCGGCGACAGCGCCGGTGAAGGGAGCGAGACCGGCCAGCGTCAGTGCCAGCCGTCCCACGAGTTGGTTCATTTTCATACCTAGCCTTTCCTTGCGTCGCGCACCGCAACGCGTCGACGATGAGTGCGTGAAAAAGGAAAGCGATGCTAGGTGCAGCATCTGTGCGCAGCAAAGATCGATAACGTATTTGCATGCTCAAAAAACTTCGTTGACCCTGCTGCGCCAGTCGATCCAGACTCCGGACTCTTTTCATTGAAACGAGGGCCGAATGGCCTGCCGGAATTCCGCAGCGAATGGCCGGCAGGACCCGGCCGGCAGGGTAGAAAATTGTCCAGATTGCTTCCAGTGCTGCGCAGGAATTTGCTGCAGGCCATTCCCACCGTCTTCGGCATCGTCGTGCTGAATTTCCTGCTGCTGGAATGGGTTCCTGGCAACGCGGCCGACGTCATCGCGGCGGAGTCCGGCGGCGCAACGGCAGAAAGCATGGCCCAGCTGCAGCGCCATTTCGGCCTCGACCTGTCGATGGCAGAGCGGCTGTCCAGCTACCTGCTGCACCTTCTGCAGTTCGACCTGGGCATGTCGCAGCGCCACAACCTGCCGGTGCTCACGCTGATCGGGGAACGCCTGGGCAACTCGCTGCTGCTGATGGGTTCGGCCTTGCTGCTCGCCGCCGTGGTCGGCACCGTGCTGGGCACCTTGATGGCGGTCCACGTCGGGCGCTGGCAAGACCGGCTTGTTTCCATCGTGGCCTTGCTGCTGTATTCGGTCCCGACCTTCTGGATCGGCCTGATGGCCATCGTGCTGTTCTCAGTCAAGCTGGGCTGGCTGCCCACCAGCGGCAGCCACACCATCGGTGCGTCGCTGACAGGCTGGGCCGCGGTGCATGACAGGTTCTTGCACCTGCTGCTGCCCATGCTGACCACGGCCGGGTTCTACATCGCCATTTTTTCCCGCCTCACGCGGGCCGCCATGCTCGAAGTGAGCAAGCAGGACTTTGTGCGCACCGCCCATGCCAAAGGCCTGGCACCGTTGCGTGTGACGGTGCACCACGTGCTGCGCAATGCGCTGATCCCCGTCACCACGCTGATCGGCGTGTACTTCGGCGCGCTGCTGGGCGGCGCCACCGTGATCGAGACCGTCTTCAACTGGCCGGGCATGGGCAGCCTGGTGCTGGATTCCATCCTGGCACGCGACTATCCGGTGCTGCTGGGCGTGCTGTTCTGCTCCTCGCTGCTGGTGATCGCCGTCAACGTCCTGGTCGACCTGCTGCATGCCGCGCTCGACCCACGCATCCACGTACGCTGACCCGCCGCCAAGAGGATCACACCATGACTGACCACACGTCTTCCACCGTCGCCCTGGCCTCGGCCGCCGACGCTGCCGCGCGCGCGCCGGACTTCACCTCCCCGAGTGGACCGCCACGGCGCGGCCTGCTCAAGGCCTTCTCGAAAAATCCTGCCACCGTGCTGGGGCTGGTGATTCTGCTGCTGGTGGTCGCCGTGGCGGTGTCCGCTTCGCTGGTCTACCCCGGCGATCCGCAGGACATCGTCGGACCGGCCCTGCTCTGGCCGGGCGAGGATGCGAGTTTCCTGCTCGGCACCGACTCGCTGGGGCGCGACGTTGCCGCAGGTGTGATGTACGGTGCACGCGTTTCGCTCACCACCGGCGCAGTGGCCGCGGCCCTCAGCCTGACCATCGGCCTGCTGATTGGCGCCCTCTCCGGTTACTTCGGCGGCTGGATCGATGACGTGCTGGTGCGCCTGACCGAGCTGGTGCAGACCGTTCCGACCTTTCTCTTCATCATTGTGGTCGTGACCATCGCCCGCCCTTCGGCACCGATGATCATCTTCGCCATTGGCGCGGCCTGCTGGCCGGTGACGGCACGCCTGGTCCGCGCCGAATTCCGCACCCTGCGCGAATCGGAATACGTCATCGCCGCGCGCAGCCAGGGCTTCGGCAACGCCTGGATCATCTTTCGCGAAATTCTGCCCAACGCCCTGCCGCCGGTCATCGTCAGCACCTCGGTGCTGGTGGCCAACGCCATCCTGATCGAGTCCGGCCTGTCCTTCCTCGGTCTGGGAGACCCCAACGCCATGTCCTGGGGCAGCATGATCGGTGAAGGCCGCGAGATGTTGCGCACGGCCTGGTACCTGTCCGCCTTCCCGGGCGTGGCCATTGTGCTCACCATCCTGGCGCTGAACCTGGTGGGCGATGCCATCAACGACACCTACAACCCACGTCTGGTGGGCCGGACATGAATACACAAGCACCCCCACCCGCCTTGCTGGATGTCCGCCACCTGAACATCCACTTCCACGGCGCAGACCATGCGGCGGTGAAGGACCTGTCGTTCACCGTCGGTCGCGGCGAGACACTGGCCCTGGTCGGCGAATCGGGTTGCGGCAAGTCGACCACCGCCTTGTCGCTGCTCCAGCTGCTGGGTCCGCAAGCCAAGGTCAGCGGCGAGATCTTGCTGGAAGGCCGTGACATCCAGGCGCTGCCCGCGGCAGAAGTGCGCCGCCTGCGCGGCAGCGACGTCTCGATGATTTTCCAGGAGCCAATGACATCGCTGAACCCCGTGCACAGCATCGGTGCGCAGATCAGCGAGGTGTTGCGCCTGCACCAGGGGCTGACACCGGCCGCTGCACGCACACGCGCCATCGAGCTGCTGGAACTGGTGAAGATTCCCGAGCCACAGCGGCGCGTCGACGATTTTCCGCACCATCTTTCAGGGGGACAGCGCCAGCGCGTCATGATCGCCATGGCCGTGGCGTGCACGCCCAAGCTGCTCATCGCCGACGAGCCGACCACGGCGCTGGATGTGACGGTGCAGGCCCACATCCTCGAGCTGTTGCACACGCTGCGACGGGAGTTGTCGATGGGCCTGATTCTGATCACCCACGACCTCGGGGTCGTCTCGCACTGGGCCGACCGCGTGCTGGTGATGCTGGATGGTGAAAATGTCGAAGAAGGCAAGGTCGAGACCTTGTTCAAGGCGCCTGCGCACCCCTATACCGCCGGCCTGCTCGGTGCCGCGCTGCATGGCGGCGAAGACCGGCATTACAGCCGCGCACGTTTGGCGGAAATACGCCGCACCGCAGGCCGCTCCGGTCTGCACCGCACAATCCAGCTGGTCACGCCGCCGCTCCCTGCCGCGTCCAGCGCACGGGAGACGCACCACGCCAAGCCCGCACCGCGACCGCTGCTGTCGGTGGAATCGCTGCACACAGCCTACCGGAAGCGCGATGGAAGCCTGTTCCACGCGGTGGACGACGTTTCCTTCACGATCCAGCCCGGAGAGACGGTCGGACTGGTGGGCGAGTCCGGCTGCGGCAAGTCGTCCCTGTCACGCACCTTGCTGCGTCTGATTGCGCCCGCCAGCGGCCGCATCGATTTCGATGGCACCGATCTGGCGGTGCTGACTGAAAAACAGCTTTCCCCCTGGCGCCGCCGCATGCAGATGGTGTTTCAGGACCCGTTTGCCTCGCTGAACCCGCGGCGCACGGTCGCCGATACGCTGGATGCCGTACTGGCACTGCATGGTGTCAAAGACAGCGCGGAGCGCTCCCGCCGCATCGCCCTGCTGCTGGACCGCGTGGGCCTGCCGCAGTCGGCGCTGCACCGCTATCCCCATGAATTCTCGGGCGGCCAGCGCCAGCGCATTGGCATCGCCCGCGCGTTGATCTTGCGGCCATCGTTGCTGGTACTGGATGAGCCGGTGTCGGCGCTGGATGTGTCCATCCAGGCGCAAATCCTCAACCTGCTCTCCGAGTTGAAGGAAGAGTTCGGTCTCTCCTACCTGTTCATCTCGCACGACCTCGCCGTGGTGCGCTACATCGCCGACCGCATTCTCGTCATGCAGCACGGAAAGATCGTGGAGCATGGCGACCACCAGCAAATCTGGCGGGCACCGCAGCACCCCTATACACAGACTTTGCTGGCCTCTGCGCCGTCCGTGCAACGCGCCCACTAGGCCTGCCCTTCCGAGGCATGGCTTTCGCTGCCGAATCACAGCCCATGCAGAGGATGGCTCTGGCAGCCAAGACGGTGGCCGCTGGCAGTCACCGTCCTGGACCAAGGTCTGCTACTCCGGCATGGCGTCAGTATTTGAACTTCGCCGTCAGGACCAGCGTCCGGGGACTGCCAAAGCTGATCAGCTGCGCATTCGGCGTAGTGCCTTGGATGTAGCCCTTGTCGAGCAGGTTCTTGATCGCCAGGTTCATGCCCCATGACTGCGCTTCATACCCCAGGTTCAGATCGAACAGCGTGTACTTGGGCAGGCGGACGAAGTAGGTGCCGCGCTGCGCCGTACGCTCGCCCTGCAGGCGCAGACCGGCCCCCATGTTCCAGCCCAGTCGGTCGGGCTGGAAGTAGTACTGCGTGAAGACGGTACCGGCATTCCTGGGCACATGGTTGATGCGCTTGCCGATCTCGCTGGCCGTCAGGCTTTCGGAAATACGGGCTGTGGGGATATAGCTGTAGGCGGCAGATACATTCCACTGCCGGGTCACTGCGGCCGTGATTTCCGCCTCGAAGCCCTTGGTGGTCTGCTCGCCCGTCTGCACCGAGTAGCCCAGTGTCGCATCGGACTCCGTGACGTTTTTGCGTTGGAGGTCGTACACCGCCACATAGCCCTGCACCCGCCGATCCAGTGCCTGGAATTTCACGCCCAGCTCTGTTTGCTTGCCTTCTTCGGGGCTGAGCAGCGAGCCATTGATGCCCGTATCCGTGACGGGCATGAACGAGGTCGAATAGCTGACATACGGCGCGATGAAATCGTTGACCTGGTACATCAGCGAAGCACTGCCCGTGAAAGCCGTGTTGTTGTTCCGGAGGGTCCCTCCCGTCAGCATGTTCTGGACTTCCACTCGCGTCCAGTCATGGCGCCCCGACAGCCCCACGATCCATTTCTCGTCGATCTTGAGCGTGTTGCGCAGGTACAGGCCGACGTATTGGTTGTAGGTCAGGTTGTGGGAAGGCTTGCCCTCCTTGATGGAGGTGACCCCGTAGACCGGATTGTTGGCATTGAACGCGTTGATGTTGTCCACGCGCTGGTAGTAGTCGCTGCGCTCCTGCATCATGTCGACACCGGCGGTCAGCTCGTAGCCCACCCGCCCCAGCTTGAACTGGCGTTGCAGATAGCTGTCCAAGGCGATGTTGGTGTCCTGTTTGTCCTGGTAGTTGATCTGGCGTGTCACCAGCGGGAACTTGGCATTCGCCGCGGCAAACACGGAATCGCTGAAGCTGCTTCCCTTGCTGACCGCAAAGTTCTGCTTGAACACCCATTCATTGTCGAAATAGTGCGCGTAGTTGGCGCCCAGGCGATAGGCGTCCACCTTGTAGCTCCGGTCAGGCTCGCCGATGAATACCTTGCGCCCATAGTTCTGGTAGTTCTGCGGAATGCCCTGGTTGCGGATGTAGTCGCGGTGCTGGTAGCTGGCAATGACGGAGAGGTCGTTGCGGCCATCCAAATCGAAGTTGTAGGACGTCGCGAGGTACTGATTCTTGAAATAGACGTAGTCCGTGGGGTCCTGCTGGTCCGAGGCCCGCCCCACAATGCGCACGGCGCCTTTGCGGCTCCCGTTGGGCGCATAGTTCAGATCGAAGTTCGCCTCCTTCAGCCCATAGCTGCCGTAGCTGACGCTGGACCGGGCAAAGCTCTCGGCCTGTGGCCGCTTGGTGGTCAGATTCACCAGGCCGCCGGGAAGCGCCAGACCAAATCCGACCGACGTGGGGCCCTTCACCACCTCGATGGAGCCGATACCGAAGATGTCCTCGGAGCGCAGCACATTGGTGGATGTCTGCGTCCGCAAGCCATCCACATAGGTCTGGGCACTGGAGATCTGCCCCCGGATGATGAAATCGTCCCATCCGCGCCGGCCGTAAGACCCCGACGAGACGCCAGCAACACCCTCCAGGGCCTCGGCCACCGTCTTGAGCTGCTTCTCTTCGATTTGCTGCTGGGTCACCACGCTGATGGACTGTGCGGTCTCGAACAGCGGTGTATCGGAACGCAGCACCCCCGTGGCGGTCTGTGCCACAAAGCGGTTTTCATTGTCAGGCTGCTTGTCCGCCCGGATCTGGATGGTCTCCAGCTCGGCAGCGGGCACAGTCCCGTCGGTCTGCTGGGCAGGCGTTCCCGCCGTGCCCGAAGTCTGGGAAAACGCAAATGCGGGAATGGCAGCCAGTGTCAGACACAGACAGGTTCGGGGCAGGCCGGGAACCACAGGCGAAAGAAGATGGAGAAAGGATGGCATGGAAAAACGGTTGGCTTGCGGCAGAAAGAAACGGAGAAGGCGCGTGTTCATCGCGCTTGAAGGGCCCACGCCACGGCGGCATCGAACAGCTGGAGTCCGGCCGCCGACAGGTTGGGGAAGGTTTCGTTGTCCAGGAAGAACATGACGCGGCGCGCCGGCGCCAGCGATTCGTAGTCCATGGTGGCGCCCTTCTCGTAGCCGAAGATGGCCGCCTTCTCAGGCTGGCCATGCAGGGTGGCAATGACGGTGGCACCCAGTCCCGGCTTGCCCCAGCTCATGGTGGCCTGCTTTGCGTAGACATCGACTACCCCTGCCGGCAGCCCCGCCGCCATGGGGTGCGGAGCGTTGACCAGCCAGACGTAACGGTTCTTGTCCACGCTGCCGAAATCGCTGCCCGCCCGCTTGCCAGTCATGGCCAGATCGTCCAGCAGGTCGTTCTCCCAGGTCAGCAGCGGTACGGGCACATGGCGGTAAGCCCCCAGCAGATCGTGCGAGCGGATGGTGGAGGAGAGGATGACCAGGTCCGCGTCCAACGCAGCCTCCACAGGCGCGTACTGGCTGTGCAAGGTGACGGCGTAGCCACGCGCCACCAGGTGTTGCTGGATCTTCTGGTCGATGGGCAGGCTTTTGCCTTCCATGCGCACCACCAGCAGCACTTTTTTCGGGGGCGGGGCCGCGAGGGCATTCGCCGACAGGCTGCCCGCCAGCAGCCCGATGCTCGCAAGCAAGGCCAGACGGCGTGAGAGTGAAGAGAGTTGCTGTGGATGCATGGAAGTACTTTCCTGAAAGTTCATGGATGCGTGGTGCGTGACACGTGGTGCGTGCCGGGCAGCACACGGTGGTCTACGGACACCGGTTGCCCTGACGGCGAAAGAAAGGGGGTTGGCGGCGGGCGCCGGCTCAGAACTCGACCGTGGCGCGCAGCAATACCTGGCGCGCGTCGCCCATCGAGATCAGGTAGGTGTTGGCACTCGATGGGTAGTAGCTGCGGTCAAAGAGGTTCTTCACATTGAGCTGGAACCGCGTGGCATAGCCACTCACCCGGGTGTCATAGGTTGCGAATGCGTTGGCGACGGTGTAGGCCGGAAGCCAGAAGGAGTTGGCGGAATCGCCCGGGCGCTTGCCCACGTACTGCACGCCACCGCCCACGCGCAGCCGCCCTTGCGTGCCCATCACCATGCCGAAGTCGTGCACCACAGAAAGGGATGCCGTCTGCCGTGCCACATTCCACAGCCGATTCCCCTGGTACAGCGGGTCTTTGGTGGTCTGTGCGTCCACATAGGCGTACGCCGCAATCGCACTCCAGTTGCGGCCCAGTTCCCCGGCCAGATCCAGCTCCAGTCCACGTGAGCGGGCCGCCCCCGAGGTGCGCCAGTCGGTCAGCTTGGTGGCGTCATTGAACTGCGAGACCAGCACGTTGCGCTTGCGGATGTCAAACACGGCCAGCGTCCCCGTGAGCCGTCCGGGCAGGTCCAGCTTGGCCCCGATCTCCCAGGACTTGGCCTCCTCCGGGGCGATGCTGGAATCAATCACCGTTCCACTGGCCTGCGGTGCGATGGTGGAGGTCGGCCTCAGCGACTGTGCGTAGTTCACATAAAGCGACAAGGCCGGATCGACACGGTAGACCACGCCTGCACGCGGCAACCAGGCCGAACCGTCGGCCTGGGTATTGGCCTTGAACGGCCGCCCTCGGCCGGCGGTCTGCCGCCACGTCTGGTAACGCAGCCCTCCGGTCACGATCCACTGTTCGTTCAGGTGGATGGTGTCCAGCAAGAACAACGACCGGTTGTGCAAGCTGTCCATCTGGTCGCTGTCGCTTGCGGACACCGTGGAAGAGGGTTGCTCCTTGCCGTAGACCGGGTCCAGATAGCTGAAGGTGGAGGTGACGGCCTGGCGCAGCAGATCGGCCCGGTAGATCCGCCGGTACTCGGCATCGCCCCCCATCTGCAGGCCATGGCGCATGCCGGCCAGCTCCAGGTCGCCATCCACATAGAAAGTGCCGTAGCTGTCGGTGCTGAGCGCGCCATGGGTGGCGTCATTGCTGCGCGCCAGCGTGCCGCGCGTGGTGTCCACGCCGTTCACACGCAGCTGGTTGGCGTCGTAGGTCTCACGGTTGTAGCTGAGGTTGACGTGCGCAGCCCAGCCTGCACCCAGCTGGTGGTCCACCGACAGCTGGCCCAGGTGGCTCTCACCGGTCATCTTGTTGAAGGGCTCATCCAGGCGGCGCCTGGCCGGCAGGTCCAGCGGGCGCCGGGTGACCGGGTTCAGGGCCGTGCCCCGATCGAAAGGCGTCAGGTAGGTGCGGTACTCGTACCAGAACACGGCCTGCGTGCTGTCGCCGTACCAGGCCATCGACGGCGCCACCAGCGTTTCACGGTGCCGGCCAAAATTGCGCCAGTAGTCTTCATCGACATGGTCGGCGATCAGGCGGTAGGCCATCCCGTGCTCGCCGATGGGCCCGGTCATGTCCAGCGTGGCTCCTGCGCCATGGCGGTTTGCGGCATAACCCGATCCGTACAACGACAGTGCGGTGCGCTGGCGCAGCTGCGGTTTCTTGCTCACCACGTTGATGACGCCGCCGGGGTCCATGAGCCCGTAGAGCAATGAAGACGGCCCCTTCAGCACTTCCACACTCTCGGCCGCGGCGTTCATGCCGCGGCCCTGCACCAAAGGCATGCCGTTGTGCATGACCGAGCCATCGCGGTTGGCGCCGAAACCGCGCTTCATGATGGTGTCCTGCGTGCTGCCCAGGGTGTTGCCCTGGGTGATGCCGCTCACGTTGACCAGCGCCTCGTCGAGGGTGCGCGGCCGCTGGTCGCGCACCACCTGGGCCGGCACCACATTGACCACCTGCGCAATTTCCAGCAGGGAAGCGGTGGTGCGCAGCGTGGAGGCATCGGGTGTGGGCTGGTAGCGCTCGTCGGCCTCGGTCGGCGCAGGAGCGGCCCGCGCCACCACACGCACGGCAGGCAGGTCGGCCGCCTCGGCGGCAGTCGGCAAACCGGCGGCCTTGCGCACGATGAATTCACCCGGACCGCCCTCCACCGCCTCCATTCCGGAGCCCGCCAGGATGGCCGCAAACCCTCCGCCCACGGTATAGCTGCCGCGGATCCCGCTGGAGCGCAGATGGCGCGTGCTGGCAGGGTCGTAAGACAGGGCAATGCCGGCGGCGGCGGCAAACTGGCCGAGCACGGTCCCCATCGGACCGGCGTCGATCTGGTAGTTCCGGGCAGCCTGGACGGCTTGCGGCGCCCGCTCCGCTGCATGGCTGGCAGCCGCCCACGTCACCGCTGCAGCCAGCAGGCTTGTCAGCAACGGTGCGCGGACGGAGGTGGAAGGGAGGAGCGTTGGCATTCGGATCTCTTGGTCATGAACAGCAAGCAGAGAAGGGCTTTCATGAAGGGAGCCGAACGAGATCGCAAAAGATGAAAATTTGCCGCAAAAAAAGTGCACACGGCATGGACCGGGCCTACGCTGGAGCCAGGGTGACCCAGTAGCGCGACATGCCGAGCCTGCGTACCGGAAAGGCGCGGGTGATGACGGCCAGCGCCTTTTCAGTGTCTGCCAGCGGGAAAACGCCAGACACGCGGAGGTCGGCCACCGCGGGGTCACAGACCAGCCGGCCGGGCCGGTAGCGCCTGAGCTCGTGCACCACATCCTCCAGGCGCCAGCTCTCCACGACCAGACTGCCGCCGACCCAGCTCACCAGAGCCGGATCGACCTGCTGCGGGCTCTGCAGCGCTGCGCGGCTGAACGTGGCCCGCTGGCCCGCCTGCAGACGCACCGAGCGGCCGTCCCCCTGCGATGCCTGAATTTCCACGGCATCCTGCAGCACGCTGACCATGGTGTCGTCCGCTTCGCAGCGGACCGTGAAGCGGGTGCCCAGCGCCAGAACACGGCCATGGGGCGTATGCACCGTGAAGGGGCGGCCATCTTTGGCACCGCCATTCCGGGCAGCGGTCTGCACCAGGATCTCTCCCTCGCGCAGCACAATGCGCCTGCTTGCGCCGTCCATGGACACATCGACCGCAGTGCGGGTGTTCAAGGTCAGCTCGGACCCATCGTCCAGCGTCACAGTCAGCCGTTCCCCTGTGCCGGTGCGATAGTCCGCAAGCCAGGCCTGCATGCCGCCATGCTGGCGGCCGATCTGCCAGGACAGTCCGGCCGCGGTCCCCACCCCGACCAATGCAGCAAAGCTGCGCAGTACGCGGCGCCGGCTGCTTCGACTGGCCTGCAGAGTGGAAGCGGCCAGATGGCCTGGCACCCGCTGCAACATGCCCGCCAGCGCATCGAAATGCAGCCATGCACGCTGGTGATCGGGGTGTGCCTCATGCCAGCGCTGCCAATCCGCGCGGTCGGCATCGGTGGCCTCCCCGGAGCACAGGCGTGCGTACCAGGCGATGGCCTCCTTGCGAATCCGGGCTTCGGCGTCTGCCGCGGTGTGGGCCGGGCGGTCACCGGTGGAAGATGCCGGGTTCACGCACCGTCCGCCACAATGAGATAGCAATGCTCCAACGCCTTGAGCATGTAGTTGTTGACCGTGCGCACCGTCACCCCCAGCTGCGCAGCGATCTGCGCATAGGTCAGACCTTCCAGCTGGGACAGGATGAACGCCTGCCGCACACCGGGTTTCATGCCATCGAGCATGGTATCGATCGCGACCAGGGCTTCCAGCACGATGGCGCGCTCCTCGGGAGACGGCGTCTGGGGTTCAGGCAAAGCGGCCAGCGAAGCCAGATAGGCCCGCTCCAGCGCCCTGCGGCGGTGAAAGTCCACCACCAGCCCGTGCGCAATGGTCGTCAGGTAGGCGCGGGGGTCGACCAGCTCCACCCGCTCACGTCGGCTCAGCAGCCGCAGGAAAGTGTCGTGCGCCAGGTCCGCCGCGTTGTGGGAGCAGCCCAGTTTGGCGCGCAACCAGTCCCTGAGCCATCCATGATGGTCACGGTAAAGCGCCTGGGCTTCGCATTGCAGAGTGGACATACCGGATGCCATGATTACTTTCCATCATCGCAAGCAGACACAACCCGAATAATGCGATTGCTTCTCATTCTACAACTTGTTCCGTTTTTGCAGCCCCCTTGCCGGTATCCCCGTACTGCCAGAGCTGTTGCTTTCTCCCTCGGAGCGACAGGCCAGCAGACTGCGGCGCCCAGGCAGGCTTCTCCACATCAGCGTGGTGGCGGCACGCCCTGCGTTGGCCGGCAGCGCACGGCCAGGGGCGTAGACGTCAAGCTTCCGCACCGCGCAACAACTGTCCCGGCGTATGCCCGAACAGCTGGCGAAAGGCCGCAATGAAGGCCGAGGTCGAGTCATAGCCGCAGACCAGCGCCACCTCGGTCACGCTCTGCAGCTCCTGCAACTGCGGCAGAGCCGCCAGCAGGCGTGCGCGCTGGCGCCACTGGCGAAAGCTCATCTGGGTCTCTCTCTGGAACCAGCGGCCCAGCGTGCGCTCGGACACGCCCAGCTCCTGGCTCCACTGCGCCAGTTGCAGCGGGGCATCGGGCACGTCCAGCAGGTGGCGGCACCAGGCACGCAGGCGTTCGTCCTCGGGCCAGGGCAGGCGCAGCGCGGCCTGGGGCGCGGCGTGGATCTGGTCCAGCAGCACCTGCACCAGGCGCCCGTCGGCCCCCTCCTCGGCATATTCCACGGGCAGGGTGGCAAAGTGGCGGATCATCTCGCGCAGCAGCGGCGACACCTCCAGCACCCGGCACTCCCCGCCCAGGTCTTGCAGGGCATGGGTCGCGATGTACAGGCTGCGAATTTCGGTGCGCGGCGCATTGACCACGCTGTGCACCAGCTGCTGCGGAATCAGGATGGCCCACTGCGGCGGCGCAATGAACAGGCCCTGGTGCGTCTGTACCTGCAGCACGCCCTGGCTGGCGTAGGAGAACTGCACCCAGTCGTGGGCATGTGCCGCCGTGGCTGCCTTGCGCTGCATCTGCTCGGCGCGGGCATAGACGGTCCGCGGGAGCCGGGCCAGCACCGGCACGGGGCGCGAGGCCAGGTCCCGGCGTTTTGTCGTTTCAGCGATATTCATGCGCCTGATGTCGTTAGCAGGAAATTTCTTAGCGTACTAGAGTGTGGTCCATCGCGGCCCTGTGCCGTTTTTGGCCGCAATCCGCTTGCGGCTTTGTCTTTCCGCTTCTGCCATGCGACGCCCCCGTTTTCTTCCCGACAATTTCATGCTCATCCTGCTGGCCATGCTGGCGCTGGCCAGCGTGCTGCCCGTGCGCGGTGTCTATGCCGACTACGCGAGCACGGTGACCAACCTGGCCATCGCCCTGCTGTTCTTTCTGCACGGCGCCAAGCTGTCGCTGAACGCCATTGTCAAGGGCATGGGGCACTGGCGCCTGCATTCGCTGGTGTTCGCCTGCACCTTCCTGCTCTTTCCGCTGCTGACGCTGGCGCTCAAGCCCGTGCTGCTGCCGCTGCTGGGGCCGGACCTGTTCCGCGGCATGCTGTACCTCAGCGCCCTGCCCTCCACCGTGCAGTCGTCCATCGCATTCACCTCGATCGCGCGCGGCAACATCCCGGCGGCCATCTGCTCGGCCGCAACCTCCAGCCTGATGGGCATCTTCATCACCCCCCTGCTGGTGCTGCTGATGCTGGGCCAGAGCGCGCACAGCCTGCCGTTTGGCGATGCCGTGCTCAAGATCATGCTGCAGTTGCTGCTGCCTTTTGTGCTGGGTCAGCTGGCGCGCCGCTGGATCGGCGCCTGGGTGGACCGCCACAAGGCCGTGCTCAAGCATGTGGACCAGACCTCGATCTACCTGGTGGTCTACACGGCCTTCAGCAGCGCCGTGGTCGAAGGGCTGTGGTCACAGCTGCCGCTGCAGCAGATTCTGGTGCTGGCCCTGGCCTGCTGCGTGCTGCTGGCCCTGGTGCTGGGCACGACCTGGTGGCTGGGCCGCCGCCTGGGTTTTGACCTGGCCGACCGCATCACCATCCTGTTCTGCGGCTCCAAGAAGAGCCTGGCCACGGGCGTCCCCATGGCCCAGGTGCTGTTCATAGGAGGGTCCATGGGCACGCTGCTGCTGCCGCTGATGCTGTTTCACCAGATTCAGCTGTTTGTCTGCGCGGTGCTTTCCAAGCGCTTGGCAGACCGCGCGGATGAGGTGCAAGCCTGAAGCCGCACACAGGATTCGGGGGCCTGTAAATCCCCGAGGCTTCCTCCAGATCGAGGATGCAGTCACTGCTGGGCCAGAAACGCAGAGCGAGACCCTGGGTATTCCCGGCGTAACGCGCTCGGCAACTTCCCAGCGGCAGTAAAAGAAGAGCCGGCTGCCTGCAGGCTGACACCGCAGCCGCAGCCGCAGCCGCAGCCGCCCCAAGCCATCAGCGTTGCGGCAGCTTCAGCGTCACCTCGAAGCCACCCTCCAGCACATTGCGCAGCAGCAACTGGCCGCCATGCGCATGCGCCACGGTCTGCGCAATGGACAAGCCGAGCCCCACGCCGCCCGAGTCCGCATTGCGCGAATGCTCCAGGCGGTAAAAAGGCTCCAGCACCCGCGCGATCTGGTCCTGCGGAATGCCGGGACCGCGATCGCGCACGCTGATGCACAAAAAGCCATCGTCCTCGCTGATGTGCACCTGCACATCATGGGCATAGCGCAAGGCGTTCTCCATCAGATTCTGCAGACAGCGGCGCAGGCTGTGCGCATAGCCGAGATACGGCTTTCCCGCCCGCCCATGGATGGCAATCACCTGCCCACTGGATTCCTGGATGTCTTGTGCCATGCCTTGTACCAGGGCATTGATGTCCACGGGCTCGCGTGGACCGTCGGCATCCACACCGGTCAGCATGTCCAGCGTGGAAGACACCATGCGCTCCATTTCCTGCAGGTCGTTGCGAAACTTGTCCCGCAAGGCCTCGGTTTCCAGCATCTCGGCACGCAGCCGCAGTCGCGTGATAGGGGAACGGAGATCATGCGATACCGCCGCCAGAAAGCGTGTGCGTTCCGCCACCCCTTCCGTGATCTGCTGCTGCATGGCATTGAAAGCCTGTGCCGCCTGCTGCACCTCGCGCGGTCCGCTGGTATCCAGCGGCGGGCTTTGCAGATCCCGGCCCAGCGCTTCCGCAGCCCTGGCCATGCGCTGAAGCGGCCGCATGGCCAGGCGCACCGCCACCAGCGCAAACGCCACAATGACCAGACTGCGCAGCAGGTACACGCGCAGCACGTAATCGGCCAGGGCATGCAGCGGTCGCACCGGATAACCGATCTCGCCCTCCTGCGCGTCCACCACCAGCCATTGCCCGTCGGCCAGCGGCAAGGCCATGCGCACATACGCCTCGGGCTTGCCCGATGTCAGGACATTGGCCGAGTGGGAACCATCCCCGTGTTCCTCCCCGCGCAGACCCACCTGCTGCACCTGAACGGGCACGCTGCGTCCCAGGCGCTCCTGCAGCACCTGGGCAATCAGCGCCTGCGCCTCTGCCATGGAAGGCTTTTCCTCGCCGCCGGGCGGTGGAGCATCATCCAGCAGCTGCAGGGCGTAATGCCGGGTGTGCCATTGCGCCAGCAGATCGTTGCGCTGTTCCCGTGGCGTGGCGGACAACAGCACCGCGGTATCGGCAGCACGTGCAGCCACCAGCCTCAGCGGTACTTCCAGCAACTGACTCTGCCGCATCTCCCACCAGATGGTGCCGGTCAGCGCCTGCGCGGCCAGCATGCCGATGATGAGGATCGCCGCGATGCGGCCGGACAGCGTTTGCGGCCACAGCCGGATGAACCATGCCGATGCGGTGGATGCACTCACCCCAGTGTCTCGACATCGCAGGTCAGCACATAGCCTGCATTGCGAACCGTGCGCAGCAGCTGTGCCTTGCGCGGATGGGGCTCCAGATGGTGGCGCAGTCGGCTAATGCACACATCAATGGCCCGGTCCAGCGCCATGCGCTCCCGGCCGAAGGTGTACTCGGCCAGATAGTCGCGGCTCAGCGTTCGGTGGGGGTTCTGCACCAGGGCGCACAGCACCCGGTAATCCGACTGGGCCAGCGTGACCAGCACCCCCTCGGGAGAGTGCAAGGCGCGCGTGTGCATATTCAGCGTCCAGCCGGCAAAGCGCAGCGTCACCAGCCGTTCGGGCTCGTGCAGCGATGCGGGCACCTGCCGCGTGCGGCGCAGCACCACACCGATGCGTGCCAGCAGTTCGCGGGGGTCGAAGGGCTTGGGCAGGTAATCATCCGCCCCCATCTCCAGACCCAGGATGCGGTCCATCAGTGCACCGCGCGCCGTGAGCATCACCACAGGGATGTGGGTGCGCTCACGCAGGCTGCGGCACAGGCTCAGACCGTCCACACCCGGCAGCATCAGGTCCAGCACGATGAGATCGGCGCTGTGGCGCGCCAGCCAGTCCCACATGCCTTCGCCGTTCGCCACCGCCGACGGTTGCATGCCGTTGACCTGCAGATAGTCGCAGAGCAACTCGCGGATCTCTGGGTCGTCATCCACGACCAGAATGCGCGCCTTGGCGGCGGTGGTATGCGTAGGCAACACGGTGGCTTGAGCGGGATATGTAATGGATTGTGTTGGAGCGGCTGGGGAAAACATGGCATTGCAAATCTGCCCTCGCCTGCCTGCCGGAGGGTGGCTTGCCTCACTAGAGTGACGGATTGTTCATCAATAAGAACGATTTTCATTCTAGTTTATTGCAGCCATGAGCAGCTCTGCCCCCTCTATGCCAGCGCGTGATGCGCGTGACCTCTCACCCGCACCCAGCGCAACACCCCCATTGTCTCCGGCTCTGGCCAGTCTGATGCTGGTACTGGGCCCCACACTGCTGGCAAGCAGCCAGGCCCTTGCCGCGGATGGCGATGCGGCCATGATGCCGCCCGTGGAAGTGCGCGCCGATCGCGAACAGCCCGACTACCAGGCGCAATCCGTACAGTCGCCCAAGTTCACACAGCCCTTGCGTGACACGCCCCAAAGCATCACCGTGGTGCCTGCCGAAGTGCTGCGCCAACAGAATGCGCAGACCCTGCAGGACGTGCTGCAGAACGTCGCCGGCATCACCTTCAGTTCCGGCGAAGGCAATCTGGGCTGGGGCGACTTCTTCACCATCCGCGGTTTTTCTGCCGAGCAAAGCATCACCATAGACGGCGTGCGCGATGCCGGCATGGCCAGCCGCACCGACACATTCAATCTGGAACAAGCCGAAGTCTTCAAAGGCACCGGCTCAGTGGAATCGGGAGTGTCCGCCGTGGGTGGCAGCGTGAACCTGGTGAGCAAGGAAGCCAAGCGCGATACGTTCTACAACACCAGCGTCGGTGTGGGCAGCGATGGCTATGCGCGCGCCACTGCAGACCTGAACCGCTCCATCGGCGAGACCAGTGCGTTGCGACTGAACCTGATGAAGCACAAGAATGATGTGGCGGGCCGGGATGTGGTCAGCTTCGAGCGCTATGGCGTGGCGGCGTCTTTCGCCCACGGCCTGGGCACGGACACGCGCTTCGTCGTCAACGTGCTGCACCAGGCAGACGACAACGTTCCGGACGGCGGCCTGCCCATACAGCGCGGTACACATGGCAACGTGATGTTTGGCGTGGCACGCAGCGCCTGGTTTGGGGCTTCCAACCTGTACACACAGCAGGCCAAAACCGACAGCATCACGGCCCGCATAGAGCGCGACCTGACGGCCAGCACCACCATCCGGAACCAGTTCCGCTACGAGCGCTCCGACAACTGGAGCGTGCTGTCTCCCGCCCGATTCAATACGGCCGGCACGCGCAACGGCCTGGGCTATATCGGCAAGGGGCCGTTGGTGACGGCCCCCGGCAATATCCCGTCCTACGGCGACTACGACCTGGTGGACACCACCGGCCAGCCGATCTCGCTGCGTCTGGCCTCCATGTCGAGTTCCAAGCGCTACACCATCGCCAACAACCAGACCGATCTGAGCACCCAGTTCGAGACTGCCGGCTTGCAGCACAAGCTCACGGCCGGTGTGGAGCTGTACCGCGAAACCTATGGCGACCGCGAACGCAGCATGGACCTGCCAAGCGGCACGCTCACCTTCGACCCGGTCCACCCGGCCACGAACTTCCCGGGCACGGCCACCATCGTAGGTGCCGGCAGCGCGCGTGCATCGGTGCAGAACATGGGGGTGTATGTCAACGACACCATCACTTTCAACGAACGTTGGCAGGCACAGACGGCCCTGCGCTACGACCGCTGGAACGCGAAGAATGTCGGTAAAAGCCGCACCGATGGCGCGCTTAGCGGCCGCCTGGGCCTGGTCTACAAGCCCGCCAAGGAAGGTTCTGTCTACGCGGCCTACAGCCGTGCAGCGCAACCCTCGGCGCTGGGCGTGACCACCAACAACACCATCAACGGCACGGCCGCCCAGTTCGACTATCAGCCGGCACTCGCGCGCACCTTGGAAGCCGGCAGCAAGTGGGATGTGCTGGACGGACGCCTGTCCGTGACCGGCGCCGTCTTTCGCACCGAGCTCACGGACTCCTGGGAATACAACGCTGACAACAGCTCGCCCGTTCGCTCTCTGCCAGCCAAGCGCGTGCAGGGCTTCGAGCTGAGCGCGCAAGGCGACATCACGCCACGCTGGTCGGTGATGGCCAGCCTCTCGCACCTCAAGAGTCGCATCACCAAAGGTCTGAACGAGGGCGCCGAAGCCAAGAACGTGCCCGACTGGGCGGGTAGCGTCTGGACGTCCTACCTGCTCACGCCCTCCGTCACCGTGAGCTATGGCGCGCAGTATGTCGGGCAGCGCCGCTATGCGGACAACGTGATGGTCGGTGGACTGAACAACAACTCCAGCACCGCCCCGGGCCCGAGCGGCGCCTACCCCATCTATGTGGTGGATCGGGAAAAAGCCCCCAGCTATGTGGTGCAGAACCTGGCCCTGCGCTGGCGCGTCCACCGGCAGGTGACGGCCAACTTCAACATCAACAACCTCACCAACCGCTTCTACTGGAGCCGCATCGGCTCGTCCCTGGACGGTTTCCAGCTGTATGGCATCCCCGGTGCCGGGCGTACCTACACGGCCAGTCTCGACATGTCGTTCTGACCACTACCACGGGACTTCACTCACACCCTGCATGCGGCCCTTGCACAGCGGCCGCATGCCCGCTTCGCGAACCAGCGCATCCCCCGGCGCTTGGCTCGCCCCCCACTTCTGAATGCCTTCGCCCATGTCTTTCGGTTTCCCTTTCTCCCCCTTGCGGCGCCTGCTGCACGTCGCCGGCCTGGCAATGCTGATGGCCGGAGGTATCAACATCTCCGCCGGTGCGCAAAGCCAGGCACCCAGCGCAGCGAAGCAGGACGCAACCACCGTCGTCGATATCGTGGGTCGCACGGTGCACATTCCCGCCCGGGTCGATCACATCCTGCTGGGTGAAGGCCGCTTTCTCTATGCCCTTGCGCTGATGGAAGGCCCGGAGCCCCTCACGCGCATTGTGGGCTGGCAAGGCGAGCTCGCCTTTGCCGACCCGAATGGCTGGGCGGCCTACAAGCAGCGCTTTCCCCAGATTGCGAGCATTCCCCTGATTGGGCGCACCTCAGAAGACAGCGTGAGCTTCGAGAAATCGGTGTCAACCAAGCCCGATATCGCCATTTTTGGCCTGGGCGGCCATGGGCCCGGGCGCCAGAGCGGGCTGGTCAAGGAGCTTGAAAAGTCCGGCGTGCCCGTGGTGTTCATCGACTTTCGGGCCCAGCCGGTACGCAACACGGCCAACAGCATCCGCATCCTGGGCAAGGCCGTCCATCGCGAGGCCTCAGCCAATGCCTACGCCGACTTCTACGAAACGCATCTGCAGCGTGTGCAGTCCCGCGTGAAGGACATCCCCACCAGCCAGCGCCCGCGTGTCTTTGCCGAGCTGCTGGCGGGCGTATGGGATGGCTGCTGTCACACGGCCGGCAAGGGCAATATCGGCGAATTCATCGACGCCGCAGGTGGCGTGAACATTGCCGCAGGCAAGATTCCCGGCGCCATCGGCGACCTGCACCAGGAAGCGCTGATCGCACAGGACCCCGATGTGTACATCGCCACGGGCAGCCGTCCGCAAGGCAGCCGCCCCATGGTCAAGGCCGGCGAAGGGGTGAGCCCCCAGCTGCTGGGCTCCAGCCTCAAGGAGCTGACCCAGCGCCCGGCTTTGAGGTGCTGAGCGCTGTGCGATCCGGTCGTGCCCATGGTCTGTGGCACAACTTCTACGACGCGCCCACCAACATCCTCGCCATAGAAGCCATGGCCAAGTGGTTCTACCCGGAACGCTTCCAGGATGTCGATCCACACGCCACGCTTGCCGAAATCAACCACCGCTTCCTCGTCGCTTTGCCCATGCAGGGGGCCTACTGGGGTGATGTCACCCGGAATGCGGCGGGCCAATGACGTCGTCTACCGCCACGGCAGCGGGCAACCTGGCTTCCGGCATGCCAGACCCGCAAGACCATCCACAGCCACAGGCCCAGCCAGGCCCCTTGCGTCTGGCACAAGACTACCAGCGACTGTCAGGCTGGCGCCTGCTGGTTCTGGCCCTGCTGGGCACCGCCATTCTGGGCGCGCTGCTGA
This sequence comes from Comamonas sp. 17RB, assembly GCF_030056555.1. Classification (NCBI taxonomy): domain Bacteria; kingdom Pseudomonadati; phylum Pseudomonadota; class Betaproteobacteria; order Burkholderiales; family Comamonadaceae; genus Comamonas; species Comamonas sp. 17RB. The sequence goes on from NZ_JASHHY010000012.1 coordinate 42,804, forward strand.
TCGACTTCACCACCGGCCCTTCGGGACTGGCGTTGCCGACCCTGCTGCACACGCTGCTGGAACCCGATGCAGCCCCGCCGGCGCTGCACGTGATCGTCTGGAACATCCGCCTGCCCTATGCCCTGATGGCGGTGGCCGTGGGTCTGGCCCTGGGCTTGGCCGGAGCGGAGATGCAGACCGTGCTGGCCAATCCGCTGGCCAGCCCGTTCACGCTGGGCCTGTCGTCGGCCGCGGCATTCGGGGCCGCGCTGGCCATCGTGCTGGACTGGAGCCTGCCCGGTATTCCCGCGGCCTGGGCCGTACCCGCCAACGCCTTTTGCTTTGCCATGGCATCGGCCCTGCTGCTGGACCTGGTCGCACGCTGGGGCGGCATGAGCACCACCGGCGTGGTGCTGTTTGGCATTGCGCTGGTGTTCAGCTTCAACGCCTTGGTGGCATTGCTGCAGTTCATTGCCACAGCAGAGGCCCTGCAGGGTCTGGTGTTCTGGACCATGGGCAGCCTCTCGCGCGCTACCTGGCCCAAGGTGATGGCCCTGGCGGTGGCACTGGCCGTGGTGCTGCCGTTTTCCATGCGCAATGCCTGGCGGCTCACCGCACTGCGCCTGGGCGAAGACCGTGCCGCCAGCTTTGGGGTGGATGTGCGCCGCCTGCGCCTGGGTGCGCTGCTGCGCATCAGCCTGCTCGCGGCGCTGTCCGTGGCCTTTGTGGGCAGCATCGGCTTCATCGGTCTGGTGGCGCCCCATATCGCACGGCGCCTGGTGGGCGACGATCACCGCTTCTATCTGCCGGCCTCGGCCCTCACCGGTGCGCTGGTGCTCTCGCTGGCATCGGTGGCATCCAAATCCCTGGTTCCGGATGTCATCGTCCCCGTGGGGATCGTCACGTCCCTGGTCGGCATTCCGTTCTTTCTGGCCATCGTCCTGAGAACCAGGGGGCGTGCATGACCCTGCACATCACGCAATTGAACGTGGCGTATGGAAAACGCACCGTCATCCCGTCGCTGAGCATTCCCGATCTGCAGCCTGGCAGCGCCACCGTGGTGCTGGGCCCCAACGGCAGCGGCAAGTCCACCTTGCTGCGCGCGCTGGCCGGACTGGCACGCGCCCAGGGGGACATTGTCCTGGATGGCCTGGCCCTGGACACAGCCAGCCTGGCAGAGCGCGCCAAGCGGATGGTGTATCTGCCGCAGGCACTGCCTCAGGCCGTCCACCTGCGCGTCATCGAATCGCTGCTGGCTGCGCGCAAGGCATCGCCCCATCTACCTTACACCACCGACCACGCCGTGCCGGCCGATGCCGTGGAGCAAGGCGCCGTTCTGCTGCAGCGCCTGGGCATAGGCCATCTGGCCATGCGCCATCTGGATGAGCTCTCGGGCGGGCAGGCACAGCTGTCGGGGCTGGCGCAGGCGCTGATCCGCCAGCCTCGCGTGCTGTTGCTGGACGAGCCCTTGTCCGCGCTGGACCTGAACCACCAGTTCCATGTGATGTCGCTGATCGGGGAAGAAACACGCCGCCACCGCATGGTCACGCTGGTGGTGCTGCACGACCTCAGCCTGGCCCTTCGCCACGCCGACCGTGTGCTGGTACTCAAGGACGGCGCACTGCTGGCGGACGGCCCGCCGCATGCGGCCATCACCCCCGAACTGCTGGCACGCGTCTATGGCGTGCAAGCCCGCGTGGAGACCTGCTCCCGCGGCACACCCCAGGTCATCGTCGACGGGCTGATCGCTTGATCCCGTACCGACCCGCCATTGCATTCCATTCCACTACCGAGACACACCATGAAACTCCTGACTCCCGGCATCCGCCACCTCGCCTGCTGCGCCGCACTCGCCCTGTTGGGCAGCCCCGCGATGTCCCAGCCCATGGACAACGCCTGCCAAGCCACCATCCAGGGTCAACCCGGCAAGAAGTTCGACATGACCGAGCTGCGCGTCAGCAAGCGCTGCGAGCAGTTCACAGTGCACCTGGTGCACACCGGCAAAAAGCCTTGGCAGGTGGCCGGCCACAACTGGGTCCTCACCAAGAGCCAGGACACCGAAGACGTGATCCGTGAAGGGCTGCAATCCGGCCCTGAAAAGGCCTGGCTCAGCCGCGGCGACGCCCGCATTCTGGCAGCCACGCAGATGCTGTCGGGTGGTGAGCATGCTTCTGTCACCTTCCCCGTGCAGCGCCTGGTCCAAGGCGAGGACTACACCTACTTCTGCTCTTTCCCCACACACGCGCAGCCCATGCGTGGAAAGTTGATCGTGGTGGACTGAGGGGCCGCTTGGGGTCTGAAAAAACAAGCGGCCATGTACCGTTGCGTATTCACCGTATCCCCAACCCACAGCAAAAGGGCGCTCCATCGGAGCGCCTTTTTCTCGTAGCAACAGCGATCCAACATCCATGCGGTGTGCAAGCCCCCGGTTGTCATGAATTACAGAGATCGAGCGCCGCCCGCACGATAGGTCCCCGCCGCGCAGCATGCTGCAGGGCCTTCAGTCGGCAGGAAGTTCGCGCGCAGTGGCAGGCCGGCCCAGAAGCCAGCCCTGTCCTCGCGCTTCAGGATGCAGCGTTCTCAGATACTGCGCTTGGGCTTCGGTCTCGATGCCCTCGACGATCAATGTCACCCGCATCGCCGTCGCAATGGACACAATCCCAGGAATGACTGCGCTGGCAAGCGACTCGGTCCCAATGGCACGGGTGAATGCGCGGTCCATCTTGATGGCATCCAGCGGAAGCGCTGCCAGATAGGCGAAGTTGGAATATCCGGTGCCAAAGTCATCAATCATCACCCTATGCCCCGCATCGCGCATCTCCTGGAATGCCGCTGTCAAATCCGCATAGTTGGCAGTGGACCGCTCGGTGACCTCCAGCGCGACCCGGCTCGCGGGGATGCGATGCTCCAGACACAGACCATGCAGGTAGCTCCTGAATTGCCTGCTGATTATTTCCTCGGAGTTCACGTTCACGCTGACGTAGAACGGTTCGTCCGAACGCAGCCGCTCACCGAGTTCGCTGAACGTGGTGCGCAACACGGAGCGGGTCAAGGCATCGAGAAGGCCTAGCTCTTCAGCCAACGGAATGAACTGGTCTGGCGGGATGTTCTGCCCTGTGGCATCGGTCCATCGGGCCAAGGCCTCCACCCCCACCAGACGCCTATCTTTCAGCATGCGGATAGGCTGGTACACCACACGGATTGCGCCATGCTCTATCGCACGCTGGAGCTGTGTCCCCATGGCAGCGCGACGGCGTACCAGACTGTTGACGGTGATACCAACGCCCGCACCCGCGAGCGTCCCCAACCCTGTCAAAGCCACAAGCAGCGGCCATGACACCGACCACAGCCACATCTGCGGACTGGACTCCACGACACAGATGAGCCGTTGGGGATGGCAATGTGACACCACATACCTGCCTGTGGTGGCGGCATGACCGGACGTTGAAAATTCAGCGCCACCAAAGCTTCTGAACACATATCTGCCGTCCCGCGACGTGACCAAGGTTTTGATATGCGGATCTGCAAGACCCGCATCGTCGAATGCACCTGGCGCAGTCACTACGGCCACTGCGCCGTGAGCCGTGATATCGGCGCGCACGTGGCCAACCGGCGAGGTATTGACATCCCGCCAGAAACGATAGGGAGCAATACCATGGTGCGCGACCGGCAAGGGAAAGGGCTGCTTCATACGCCCCCAGGCGGCACTGCACGCAACGGTGGCGCCCTCCAGTCGCATCACATCGCGAACGAAACGCGACTCGAAGCTCAGAACCCGCAGCTGTTCCAGGTCCTCCCTACTACAAGGGACCGTATCCAGCTGTAGTGCTTTGCGCAAAATGGATGCGCTCTGTTCCGCGACATGGCCGGCATGGTCGAGAACGCTTCGAGCATGCACATCCAGTGCTGCCGTTTTTTCATGGTCCATCACCTTCTGCGCGACCGTCAGCGTGATCGCGAGTGTCGTGAGCACGCAGATCGCCAGAATTGCAGCCGTACGGCTCCCGGCGATACGGAGCAGCGTCTTCCCGAAACTGAGCGGCAGCAATCAAAGCTCCTGAGCGGGTGCGATCCACGCGCCGCTGCGACAAGGCACAGCCGTCACGCGCGAACGCGTGACGGATCGGCCATCAGATCCGGAGCGCCTGCGCAGGCGCCGCATTGCGCAGCCGAATGTGAGGTGGACATCGCAGGCCAGCGCGCAATACTTCGTGGCTAGGCCACCACCAGTGCAGAAGAAGGGACATTCTGGCCTTCCCCCAGCCGGAACACGGCCACTGCCTGCACCAGTTGCTGCGCCTGGTGGTTGAGGCTTTCAGCCGCTGCGGCCGACTCTTCCACCAGGGCCGCATTTTGTTGGGTCACATGGTCGAGCTGCGAAACGGCATCGCTGACCTGGCCAATGCCCGTGGTTTGCTCGCTGGTTGCAGCGCTGATTTCGTTGATCAGGTCACTCACGCGCTGCACCTGCCCCACGATGTCCTTCATCGACGAGCCCGCTTCCATCACGAGCTTGCCGCCGGCATCCACCGCCGTCACGCTGTTGTCGATCAATGCCTTGATTTCCTTGGCTGCCTGCGAACTGCGCTGGGCCAGGCTTCGCACCTCGCTGGCCACCACGGCAAAGCCTCGGCCTTGCTCGCCGGCACGTGCCGCTTCCACAGCGGCATTCAGCGCCAGGATATTGGTCTGGAAAGCAATGCCGTCGATCACGCCGATGATGTCGGCAATCTTGCGCGACGCCGTGCTGATCTGCTCCATCGTCGTTTCCACCTGGTCCATCACCTGGCCGCCCTTCTGAACAGCCTGGCTGGCACTGTTCGCCAGCTGCGTCGCCTGGCGTGCCGTGTCGGCGTTGTTCTGCACGGTGCTGCTGATTTCTTCCATGGACGCGGCTGTCTGCTGCAGGTTGCTCGCCTGCTCCTCGGTACGTTGTGAGAGATCCGCGTTGCCTACCGAAATCTGCCCTGCACCCGTCGCAATGCTGTCGCTGCTGGTGCGCACCGAACCGACCACCTGGCGCAAAGATTTCTGCATGGTGTGCATGGCATGTACGACAGAGCCATCGCCAGCGCGGGAGGTATCAATGACCGTGGTCAGGTCGCCTTGGGAGATGGCATTGGCAACCAAGGCCACTTGGCTGGGCTCCCCACCCAACTGGCGCGTGAGACCCCGCGTAATCGCGACCCCCAGGATCACGCCGATGGACACGCCGCCCAAGGTGAGCAGGATCAGCACCACACGGATGTCAGCGTAGATGGCATCGGTCTGGTCATTGAGCTCACTGGCCGCGGCCATGCGCCGCTCAACCAGCTGGGTCATCAGGTTGTCGGCCTTTTCCGCAATAGGCCTGACCACCGTGAACAGCTGTTGCGTGGACTCCCTGACTTCATTGACGGCCTCTGCCCGCAGCAAGGTAACCGTTTGTGCGGCCGCTTGCGCATAGCCATCCACCGCAGCCTGCGTCTCCTGCAGCATGGCCCGTCCCTCGGGCTTGCTGAAGGAGCTTTCCACCTTTTTGAGCTCCGCCTTGGTATTCGCCAGACGCTGCTCCATCTCTTTCAGGTGGGACTCACGCTCATCGTTGGCGGATGCCAGCATCGCACTGCGAAGTGCACGTGTGGCGCCAAGCAACTGGATATTGGCTTCTGCGGCCTGGCGCAGCCCCACGGTTTCCCGCTCGTACATGACCGATGCCAGATCGTTGATCTGGCCGGCCTTCACTATGCCTTGAAGGCCGATCAGCGCCGCAATGGCCGCCACCACAAGAAACCCCACCATCAGCTTGGCGCCGACCGTCCAACGCGAAAACACTTGCATTTTTATCCCGAGATTCTTTTATGACGCCTGCACTCACGGCAGGTCCCGCACTTCAGCGACCCAGGCTGGGCCCAAAGAAAGGCAATTGTCGCAAAAAGTAACGTTAATGAAACTAACAAGTGTCTTTATGGAGTTATCTATATCAATAGTCTTATGCTTTCAGACCGGTAGGATTGAGTCCCTTCGTGACACTTCAGACTATCAATGCCCACGTCTCGCTCGGGCTTGAGCAAGCCATCTGAGCCCTCACCGAGAGGCAGACCCAACGCTCAGAGAGCCAACCAAATCCGGAAACTCATCATTGAAGTTGCCGCGGAAGTGATGCTGGAGCAAGGATTCAACGGAACGACGTTGGATGCCATTGCATCCGCTGCAGGCGTCACCAAAAGAACCATCTACGATCGCTTTGGCTCCAAAGAAGCCTTGTTGCGCGAGGTCCTGCTGAGCTCGGCACGTCCCGCGCGGGGTTCGTTTGTCATGCCTGCATCGACCGCTTGCCGCAGACAGCGCCTTATTGCCATCACCACGGGCTTGCACGAGAGGTGGATGGATCCCCAGATGCAGCGCTGGATGCGTCTTGCGGCCAGTGAATTTGTCCAAGAACCGAACAAGGCCCCGGTGCTACAGGCTGCGCTGAATGACTTCCATGCGTTCATTGAAGAAATCCTGCGCATGGAATTTGGCGAACTGGAGCCGCCCATAGACTCCACCACGGTGAGAGTCTTCACGTCCATGATTGCGGCCCCATCCCAAGCGCATGCACTGCTGGGACTCGATGTGGGCTCGCCCGAGCAGCAAAGCATCTACATCGAGCGGGCAGTCGACATCCTGCTTGCAGGGGTGGGAAAGAGCTGAAGCAATCGCCCCGGCAACGCGCCGCGCCCCGCCGCCCCCACAGGGACATCGGCTGCCGCCACAGCGCTTTGCCAGCTGGCTCTCAGCGAGGCGGGCGCGCCGTCCTGTCAGGATGCGATGCGCAGGGTGGTAGCGCTGCTGTGGCCCACCTGGAAGTGCGCCATGGCCTGAACCAGCTGGGCAGACTGGGTTTCCAGCGCGCGCGTGGCGGCTGCGGCTTCCTCGACCAGGGCGGCGTTTTGCTGGGTCACGGTATCCATCTGGGTGATGGCGTGCTGTACCTGGTCCAGGCCCTGTGCCTGTTCCTGGCTGGCGGCGCTGATCTCGCCGACGATGTCGGTCACACGGCGCACGCCGGTGACCACGTCGCGCATCACGGTGCCCGCCTCGGTCACCAGTTGGTGGCCGGCGTCCACACGCTCCACGCTGGCGCTGATCAGGCCCTTGATCTGCTTGGCAGCATCGGCGCTGCGCTGAGCCAGGGTGCGCACTTCGCTGGCCACCACGGCAAAGCCACGACCTTGCTCGCCGGCGCGCGCGGCTTCGACGGCGGCGTTCAGCGCCAGGATGTTGGTCTGAAACGCGATGCTGTCGATGACGCCAATGATGTCGACGATCTTGCGCGAGGCTTCGTGGATGCTGCCCATGGTGCCGACCACCTGGTCCACCACCTGGCCACCGCGGACGGCCGTTTCCGATGCAGACATGGCCAGCTGGTTGGCTGTGCGGGCGTTGTCCGCGTTCTGGCGCACGGTGGCGGTCATCTGTTCCATCGAGGCGGCCGTCTGCTGCAGGGCACTGGCTTGTTCTTCCGTGCGGCTGGACAGGTCCAGGTTGCCGCTGGCAATTTCGCTGGAGGCCATGGCAATCCCTTCGGCGCCGTGGCGCACCTGGCCCACGGCCGTGCGCAACTGCTCGCCCATGCCGTCCAGGGCGCGCAGCAGTTGCCCCATTTCATCCTGGGATACGCTGTCCGCGCGCTGCGTCAGGTTGCCGCCAGCCACCGCTTCGGCCACGGTCACGGCGCGGTACAAGGGGCGCGTGATGCTGCGGGTGATGACCACGGCCAGGGCCGCTGCGGCCAGGATGGCCACGATACCCAGGACCAGCATTTGCATGCGCCCGTTTTCGTAGTTGCTGCGCACCTGGGCCGCGGTGGCGTTGATGCCGGCGCGCTGCTGGTCCAGCAAGGCCTGAAGGCCGTCCAGGTAACGCTTGCCAGCAGGCACAAAGTCGCCGTTGAAGATGCGCTCGGCCGCCTCTGCATCGCCCGAGGCCTTGGCCTGGCTGACGCTGTCGCGTGCCTGGATGTACTGCTGACGGGCTTCGGACAGCGTGGCGAACAGGGCTTTCTCTTCGGGGGATTCCAGCAGGCTTTCGAGCTGCTTTTGCTGGGTGCTGGACATGCGCGACGCTTCGGCGTTCTCGGCGGCGAAAAAGGTGGCCAGCGCCGGGTCGGCGCTCTTGGCGACTGCGGTGGTGCGGCGCACGCTGGTGTGAATGGTGCGGTACCAGTCCGACACCAGCCGCTCCTTGGCCAGGGGTTTGGCCATCATGGCGTCGGTGTCACTGGCCACGGCCTGCAGGCGCAAGATGCCGACACCCAGGATGGCGATGGTCAGCACGATCAGGGCGGTGAATGCCAGAGTCAGGCGTTTACCGATGGAAATATTGTCGAGGATCATGGCAAGATTAGTAATAACCCTTATACGGTGCGCCATTGTCTGTAGCCCGCATGTAAATGCCATGTGCCCGCCCGGTGGCCTGAAAAATTTGAAGGAATAGCGGGGAGATCGTTTTGGCCACTGCGCCCTGTATGGCTAATAAGTGCTTGCTCCTGAATTTAATGAGGCTCACACTGGATAGGCGTGGGGTACGTATGTTTTGCACCACATACCGGAGGGCTGCATCCCGCACATGCAAAAGGCCCTGCGGGGCTTGCGTGCGCAGCCTTGCAGGGCTCTGGGGCGCCCTTCCCTGAGGTGGTGGTTTGCCCCTGCATTGACCAGCTCCTGCGTGGGCATGCGCTCGGAGATCGGCACGCAAATGACTGGGGTCGGTCTTCAAGCTTCGCGCCACGCGCAGCCATCCAGGTCACTTCACGTGAGTCAAAAAAAAGAGCGCTCCCACAGGGCGCTCTTTCTTCGGCTGCAACACATCCGGACTTAAAGAGGGTCAGCACTGCTCGCCTTGCCCCGCAGGGCGAGCAAACTTCTTGTGGACCACTTCAATGCCTCTTGCAGCAAGAGGTGTCAGCCGCTCTTATTCCACCGTCACGCTCTTGGCCAGATTACGCGGCTTGTCCACATCGGTACCGCGTGCCACGGCCGTGTGGTATGCCAGCAGCTGCAGCGGCACCACGTGCAGGATGGGGCTGAGCGCACCATAGTTCTCGGGCATGCGGATCACGTGCATGCCTTCTTCGCTTTCGATGTTGGTCTTGGCGTCGGCCAGCACATACAGCACGCCGCCGCGCGCGCGCACTTCCTGCATATTGCTCTTGAGCTTTTCCAGCAGCTCGTCATTGGGCGCCACCGTGACCACAGGCATGGCGCTGTCCACCAGCGCCAGCGGGCCATGCTTGAGCTCGCCGGCCGGGTAGGCTTCGGCGTGGATGTAGCTAATTTCCTTGAGCTTGAGCGCCCCTTCCAGGGCAATCGGATAGTGCGCACCACGGCCCAGGAACAGAGCGTTCTGCATCTTGGCAAAGTCTTCCGCCCAGCTGATGACCTGGGGCTCCAGCGCCAGCACGGCCTGCAGGGCCACGGGCAGGTGGCGCATCGCCGTCAGATACTGCTGTTCCTTTTCTTCGCTCAGTCGGCCCTTGGACTGGGCCAGCGCCAAGGTCAGCAGGAACAGCCCCGCCAGCTGGGTGGTGAACGCCTTGGTGGACGCCACGCCGATCTCCACGCCCGCGCGAGTGATGTAGGCCAGCTTGCATTCGCGCACCATGGCGCTGGAGCCCACGTTGCAGATGGTCAGCGTATGGGTCATGCCCAGGCTCTGGGCGTGGCGCAGTGCGGCCAGGGTATCGGCGGTTTCGCCGGACTGGGTGATGGTGACCACCAAGGTCCGCGGGTTGGGCACGCTGGTGCGGTAGCGGTATTCGCTGGCCACTTCCACCGCGCAGGGAATGCCGGCAATGGCTTCCAGCCAGTACTTGGCGGTGCAGCCGCTGTAGTAGCTGGTGCCGCAGGCCAGGATCAGCACCTGGTCGATTTCCTTGAACACGCGCCATGCCGCGGTGCCGTCGGCGCCGTCAAACAGCTCTGGAGCGATGTTGACGATGCCTTCCAGCGTGTCGCCAATCGCGCGCGGCTGCTCGAAGATTTCCTTTTGCATGTAGTGGCGGTACGGGCCCAGCTCGGCCGCGCCGCTGTGAGCGTGCACGGTCTTGACGGGGCGCTGTTCGGGCAGCACCACATGGCCGTCCTTGGCGGCAATCCAGTAGCGTCCGGGCTGCAGGTCCACCAGGTCGCCTTCTTCCAGATAGACGATCTGGTCCGTCACACCGGCCAGGGCCATGGCGTCGCTGGCCAGGAAGAATTCGCTGTTGTCCACGCCCACTCCCAGGATCAGGGGCGAGCCGGCGCGCGCGCCCACCACGCGGTGGGGCTCGTCCTTGTGCATCACGGCCAGGGCATAGGCGCCGTGCAGCTCGGCGCGTGTGGCTTTCAGGGCCTCGAACAGGTCGCCGTTGTAGTGGCTGTCCAGCAGGTGGGCAATGACTTCGGTGTCCGTCTGGCTGGCAAAGATATAGCCCTTGTCCTGTAGCTTGGCGCGCAGCTGTTCGTAGTTTTCGATGATGCCGTTGTGCACCAGGGCCACGCGGGCCGGTTTGCCCGCTTCGGCCGTCAGGCCCGGTCCATAGCTGAAATGCGGGTGGGCGTTGTGCACGGCCGGTGCACCATGGGTGGCCCAGCGGGTGTGGGCAATGCCGGTCAGGCCCTGCAGATCTTCGGTCCGCACCTGCTCCAGCAGCTCGGCCACGCGGGAGGTGCTGCGGGCGCGCTGCAGACCCTGGCTGATGGGGCTGCCCTGCACCAGGCGGTGCACCGCCACGCCACAGGAGTCATAGCCCCGGTATTCCAGGCGTTGCAGGCCCTGCACCAGCAGGGGAACGATGTTGCGGGTAGAGACGGCGCCGACGATGCCACACATAAAACAAGCTCCGGTTCAAAAAGGATGGCGAATGCTAGAAGCTTTGAAAAGTAATTTCCAAAAAACCAAAATTCAATTTTTGAAAATTTCTTTCACCTTATGCCGATATGGAAATTAAATTTCTATAATTAAATTCAAATGAAAGAAAAAAACGAAAACGAAACACTCGATTACACCGACCTGCAGTTGCTCGATACCTTGCAACGCGATGCCAGTCTGAGCAACCAGACACTGGCTGAACGGCTGGGTCTGTCGGCCCCCACCTGCCTGCGCCGCGTGCGCCGGCTGCATGCACTGGGTCTGATCGAGCGCTCGGTGACGGTGCTGCAACCCGAGCGTGCGGCCAGCCTGCTGGGCCACGGCCTGCAGGCGCTGGTGGAAATCACGCTGGATCGCCAGAGTGCCGAGGCGCTGGACGCCTTCGAGGCACTGGCCGTGGCCGAAGATGCCGTGCAGCAGTGCTGGCGGGTCTCGCCTGGGCCCGACTTCATGCTGGTACTGCATTGCCAGGACATGCCGGCCTATCTGGCGCTGTCACAGCGCCTGTTTGCCCAGCATGCCAATGTGCGCAATGTGAAGGCGTTCTTCGCCACCAAGCGCGCCAAGTTCAGCCCGCACCTGCCGCTGCTGGCTGCGGGGCCGGAGCGCGGCGACCAGCACACACTGCCCCGCTGAACACCCGCACCGCGGGTGCGTAGGCAAGGTCCTGGCATGCCATGCGGCACTGCCCGGGCCATCCACCACACTGCGACCGCCCGGCAGGAGCGCGGCACCACCGCAGTCAGCTCACTCCGCGGCCGGCCACTCCAGCACTGCCGTGCAGCCTTCGCCAGGGCGGGAGTGCAGCTGCAAGCTGGCGCCATGGCGCTGGGCCAGGGCGTGCACCAGGGCCAGGCCACAGCCCATTCCGGCAAAGTCGTTCTCGCGGTGCATGCGCTGGAACGGCGGCCAGCTGACCGCCATGCGGGACGATTCAAAGCCCACACCCTGGTCACGGATGGCGATGCGCCACCACCGGGGAACGGGCATGGACAGGCTGACCTGCACCTGGGGCAGCATCTGCCGGGCGGTGAACTTGGCGGCATTGCCCAGCAGCTCACCCAGCACCGTGTGCAGCGCGGTGGGATCGGCATGCAGCAGCGCCGGCTGGGCCGGCAGCTCCCAGGCCACGGTGTCCGCCTGCGGCAAGCTGCGGGCGGCGCAGGACTGCAGCACACCACACACATCCACGGCCTGCGGATCCAAGGGCTGACGCACCGCGCGGGACAACTGCATCAGCGCATCCAGCATGCGGCCCATCTTGTGGGCCGATTGCTCCATGGTGCCCAGAAATTCCTGGGCCTCGTCTGCGGCCTCCCCGGGCGCAGCCGCGGCCAGTTGCTCCACGGACTCACGCAGCAGCGGCGCAAACGAGGTCAGATGCCGCAGCGGCGCACGCAGATCGTGCGAGACGGCACGCAGCAGCCCTTCGTGCGCGTCCTGCAACTGGGCCAGTTGCTGCTGGCAGACCGCCAGCTCGGCCCGCACGGTGTCCTGGGCGGACGGGACGGCAGCGCCATGCGGCAGGCGGTCGCGCTCCATGGCTCAGGCCTTGGGGGGCTTGACCGGGCGCGCCCAGTTGGCCTTGCTGATCTGCTTGCCACGGGCCACGCTCAGGGCACCCGGCTCCGTGCTCTTGGTGATGGTGGAGCCGCCTCCCACGGTGCCGCCCGCGCCAATGGTCACGGGCGCCACCAGCACGCAATTGCTGCCGATGTGGACATCCGCCTCGATCACGGTGCGGTGCTTGTTGGCGCCGTCGTAGTTGGCGGTAATGGAGCCGGCGCCGTAGTTCACGCGCTCGCCCACGGTGGCGTCCCCCAGATAGGCCAGGTGGTTGGCCTTGGCCCCGTCGGCCAGCGTGGAATTCTTCACTTCCACAAAGTTGCCGATGTGCACTTCGCGGCCCAGCTGCGCACCGGGGCGCAGACGGGCAAACGGGCCGATCAGCGCACCCTCACCCACGCTGGCACCGGCTTTTTCGCCGTCGATGTGGGTGAAGGGATGGATCACCGCGCCCGCCGCAATCGTGGCATTGCTGATGTGGCAGTAGGCACCGATCTGCGCACCGTCGCCAATGCGCACTTGGCCGGTGAAGATGCAGCCCACATCGATGTCCACGTCCTGGCCGCATTCCAGCTGAGCCAATGTGCCGCGGGCGTCGTCACGCAGGTCGAAGCGTGCCGGATCGGCCAGGCGCACGCCTTGCTCCATCAGTGCCTTGGCAGCGCGCAACTGGTGGGCGCGCTCCAGTTCGGCCAGCTGCAGCGGGCTGTTCACACCGGCCACCTGCAGCACATCGCTGATGCGGTGACCCACCACGGGCACGCCGTCGTCCACGGCCATGGCCACGATGTCGGTCAGGTAGTACTCGCCCTGGGCGTTGTGGTTGTTCAGCTTGGCCAGCCACTGCGTCAGGTGCCGGACCGGCACGGCCATGATGCCGCTGTAGATCTCGGTGATGGCGCGCTCGGCCTCGCTGGCGTCCTTCTGCTCCACGATGCGCTGCACCGTGCCCGCACTGTTGCGCACGATGCGGCCGTAGCCCGTCGGGTCGGGCATGCTCACCGTCAGCAGCGCCATCTTGTCGCTGCCTGCCGCATCCAGCAGCCCTTGCAGGGTATCGGCCTGCGTCAGCGGCACATCGCCCGACAGCACGATGGCCATGCCGTCGCCCGCCAGCGCGGGCACGGCCTGTTGCACGGCATGGCCGGTTCCCAGCTGCGGCTCCTGGCGCACAAACTTCAGTGCAAAACCGGCATCGGCGCCCGGGCCGCTGGCCAGGGCCGCTTCGACATCCGCGGCACCATGGCCGGTCACCACCACCGCCGAACGTGCCTGCAACTGGCCCGCCGTGTGCAGCACATGCTGCAGCAGTGCCCGTCCCGCCAGCTTCTGCAAGACTTTGGGGTGGCGGCTTTTCATGCGCGTGCCTTTGCCGGCGGCCATGATGATGAGGTCCAATGCTGCGGTCATAGAGGATGGTGTGTGGTGGACAGAAGGCAGAACCGGGCACTGCATGGCAGGCACACCGGGACTGCAAGACCGGGCGATTATCCGCCCCCGCACGCAGGCTGTGAGCACTGGCTGTCCCCGGCAGCATGTCCGGCGCACCGCCGGCCGCTTGGTGGACGGCGCGGGCCTGCGTAATATGGCGCTTTGGCAGAACGCACCGTGCAGCGCCATCCCTCCCTTTTTTCCGGCCCTGCAGCCGCCACCATGTCCACCGCCTCCAGTTCCAGCGCATCCGGTCTGACCCTGCGCACCCGCCCCATCGCCATCGGCCATGTGCGCGCCTTTCTGGCCGTGGCGCGGCACCTGAACTTCCGCGCCGCTGCCGAAGAATTGGCGCTGACGCAGTCCGCCGTCAGCCGCCAGATCCAGGGGCTGGAAGACGAGGTGGGCCTGCCGCTGTTCCTGCGCCACACCCGCGCCGTGGAGCTGACCAGCGCCGGCGCCCAGCTGCTGCGCGCCTGGACGCCGGCGGTGGAACGCATCGACACCGCCGTGCGCAGCGTGCGCCAGAGCGCCGGGCGCAAAAGCGTGTCCATCACCACCTGGGCCAGCTTTGCCGCCATGTGGCTGATCCCGCGGCTGGAGGACTTCCAGCGCCAGCACCCGGACATCGACATCCGCATCGACACCACCGACAGCCTGGTCGATCTGGAGACCACCGATGTGGACCTGGCCATCCGCTACAGCCGGCCCACGGCCGCGCTGCGCGGCATGACCGAACTGTTCGGCGAGCAGCTGGCCGTGGTCGCCAGCCCCTGGTTGCTGCAATCGGCCACCGCCCCGCGCCGGCCGCAGGATCTGGTGGGCTGGAGCCTGATCGAAGCCACCGACGCCGACCAGCACCCGCATCTGCAGTGGCTCAGCTGGCACCGCTGGCTGCGCGACCAGGACTGCGCCGACCTGCAGCCACGCCGCTGGGTCTATCTGCGCTACGCCCACCAGATCGTGCAGGCTGCCCTGGCCGGCCAGGGCCTGGCCCTGACCCGCCTGCCGTTGGTGGCCGAAGCCCTGGCCGACGGCCGGCTGGTGGAAGTCTTCCCACGCCAGCGGCTGGACTCCCCGCTGGCCTACTGGCTGCTGACCGGCCCGCGCAGCGGCCAGCGGCCGGAAGTGCAGGCATTTGCACAGTGGCTGCAGCAGCAGGCCCACGACACCCGCCAGGCCATGGCGCCGGTGGACGACCCGGCATAGCCACGTCGCCCGGCGGCGCCCACCATTCGGCGCCACAGCGGGCGCAGCCGGTTGCAGCGGGGCCCTGCGTGCGGGGGGCGCTTTCCATAATGGCAGCAGCCCCATCTGCCTATGTCCACCACCGCCCAGCCGCTGCACGAAAGCTACCGCCTGCTGATCCGCTTTTGCGCAGTGGTGGTCTGTCTGGTGCACCTGGCCTTCATTCCCATCTTTGCCGGCGCGGGGGTCTATGCGCTGGCCGCCGGCAATGTGCTGAGCGTGCTGGCCTATGTCTACGCCTACTGGCAAAGCCGGCCCCAGGGCAATGTGCGCCTGGCAGCCGATGTGATTGCCCTGGAAATCGGCCTGCACGCCGTTGCCGCCACGCTGGCCATCGGCTGGAGCAGCGGCTTTCACTACCTGATGATCCCCATGGTGCCGGTGTGCATGCTGTCGGCCTCCCGGCCGCGGGCGGCGCGCATGGGCATCGTGCTGTGCATTTCGCTGGTCTATATCGGGCTGCGGTTCTGGAGCAGCCGGCACCCGCCCTTCTACCGGCTGTCCGACACCCTGCTGCAGGCGCTGGAATACGGCTGCCTGGTCACGCTGTTCCTGGCCTTCATCACCATCGCCCTGCGCTACCACGACATCATCGTGGAGGCGCACGAGACGCTGCGGCATGAAGCCTTCACCGACCCGCTGACCGGCGCACTGAACCGCCGCCGTCTGGCCCAGGTGGCCATGCAGCCCCCAGCCGCCGACACCCACAGCGCGCTGCTGCTGTGCGATCTGGACCATTTCAAGCTGGTCAACGACCAGTACGGCCATGCCGTGGGTGACCAGGTGCTGCAGGCCTTCTACCGCCAGTTGCTGGAATGCACACGCGGCGGCGACCATGTGTGCCGCTGGGGCGGCGAGGAATTTCTGGTGCTGCTGCCCCAGACTGACATGGCCGTGGCCCGCATGGTCGCCTACCGCCTGCGCGCCAGCGTGGAGCGGACACCGGTGCGCCTGCTGTCCGGCGAGCTGCTGTTCATCACCGTCACCGTCGGCCTGACCCACCTGGGGCCGGGAGAGCCGCTGCAGGCCGCCGTGCACCGGGCCGACCAGGCGCTGTACCGCGGCAAGGCCGCCGGCCGCAACCAGGTGCAGGACAGCACCGTGGAACGCCCCGTTCCTGTGGCGGAACTGCAGGTGTAGCCGCGTTCAGCCCCTCCCGGCGGGGCATGGGCCCTGATCCGGTCAGCCCCACCAGAAACCGAACAGCCTGTGCGCCAGCACCCGGCCTATCGGATGGGACACCATCCGACATACTGGGCGCCTGCGCACAGGCTGCTTGGGTTTCAGACTCACGCGGCCCGGCAGCCCCGAACGGGGCGGCCGGGCACGCCCGTTCAGGCCAGCGTCACGCGGGCGAACTTGCGCTTGCCCACCTGCAGCACAAAGCTGCCGGCGTCCAGCTTCAGACCGCGGTCGCTGATGACCGTGCCATCGATGCGCACGCCGCCGCCGTCGATCAGGCGGTTGGCCTCGCTGGTCGAGGGCGCCAGATTGGCCTGCTTGAGCAAGGCACCGATGCCCAGCGGGGCGCCAGACAGGCTGACTTCCGGGATGTCATCGGGAATGCCGCCCTTGGAGCGGTTGGTGAAATCCTGCTCGGCCGCATCGGCCGCTGCCGCGCTGTGGAAGCGCGTGGTGATTTCCTTGGCCAGCGCCACCTTGGCATGCTTGGGATTGCCGCCGGCAGCAATGTCCGCCTTCAGCTGGGCGATGTGTTCCAGGCTCTGGAAGGACAGCAGCGTGTACCAGTCCCACATCAGATCGTCCGAAATCGACAGCACCTTGGCAAACATGGTGTTGGCGTCTTCGGTGATGCCGATGTAGTTGTTCTTGGACTTGGACATCTTGTGCACACCGTCCAGGCCCACCAGCAGCGGCATGGTAAGCACACACTGCTGCTCTTGGCCATATTCAGCTTGCAGATGGCGCCCCATCATCAGATTGAATTTCTGGTCCGTGCCGCCCAGCTCCAGGTCTGCCTTGAGCGCCACCGAGTCATAGCCCTGCAACAAAGGATAGAGAAACTCGTGCAGGCTGATGGAGCTGCCTTCGGTGAAACGCGTGTGGAAGTCGTTGCGTTCCATCATGCGGGCCACGGTGTACTTGGCCGACAGCTGGATCATGCCGCGCGCGCCCAGCTGGTCGCACCATTCGCTGTTGTAGCGCACCTCGGTCCTGGCCGGGTCCAGCACCTTGGCGGCCTGGGTGTAATAGGTTTCGGCGTTGGCCTTGATCTGCTCGGCCGTCAGCGGCGGGCGCGTACTGTTGCGGCCCGACGGGTCACCGATCAGCGTGGTGAAGTCGCCGATCAGGAAAATCACCTGGTGGCCCAGATCCTGCAGCTGGCGCATCTTGTTCAGGACCACGGTGTGGCCCAGGTGGATGTCGGGCGCTGTGGGGTCCAGGCCCAGCTTGATGCGCAGGGGCACGCCCGTGGCTTCGGACTTCGCCAGTTTCTGGATCCACTCGTCCTTGGGCAGCAGTTCGTCCACTCCGCGCAACGTCACTTCCAGCGCTTGTCCTACACCTTCCGTCAACGGGAACGTCTTAACACTATCTTGATTCATAAGGGTTTTCTTGGATGCGATGGAGAGGTCGCCCGTTATACTCCGGGCTCGGTCGCAGTGGCGGATTCTAGTAGGCATCCCGTATCTACTCCGCCGTATGGCTGCTATCCGACACCTTGCACACACCATTCCTACGCTATCTCGCGCAGGGGGACAGTGGTGTGCCAGACCCTAGGACATCGTTTTGAAAGACAGCTTGATCTCTGCCGGCAGTGCTTTCCTGGCACGGCTGGCCCTTCTGGTGCAAAAGCACCCCAAGCGCGTCACCAGCGGAGTGGCCGCCCTGCTGCTCTCCGGCGGCGGAGCTGCGTTTGCAGTGGCATCGCTGGGCCCCGACGTGGCCGACATGCCGGTGCGCACCATCACACAGACTGTGCCTTCCCTCGTGGAAGATACGTCGCTGGCCGATCTGGCCGATCTGAACAGCTTCACCCTGTACCGCAGCGACTACACGCGCGGTACGGACACGGCAGAAGCGCTGCTGCAACGCCTGGGCATTGCCGACCCCTCGGCTTCCGCCTTCCTGCGTGCAGACAACAATGTGCGCCAGAACCTGCTGGGCCGCGCCGGCCGTCTGGTGTCTGCCGAAGCCACCAACGACCACCAGCTGCAGAAGCTCACCGCCCGCTGGACCACCAACGACGACAGCGACGAATTCCAGCGCCTGGTCGTGGAACGCGGCGCCAACGGCAAGTTCACCGCCTCCATCGAGACGGCCGAGCTGACCGTGGGCTCGCGCCTGGCGGGTGGCACCATCCGCAGCTCGCTGTTTGCCGCCACCGACGCCGCATTCATCCCCGACAGCGTGGCCGTGCAGATGGCCGACGTGCTGTCCGGCAGCATCGACTTCCGCCGTTCGCTGCGCAAGGGTGACCGCTTCTCCGTAGTCTACGAAAGCCTGGAAGCCGACGGCGAGCCCCTGCGCGCCGGCCGCCTGCTGAGCGTCGAATTCCACAACAACGGCAAGACCCACCAGGCCATGTGGTACCAGCCCGAAGGCGCCAGCCGCGGCAGCTACTACGACCTGGACGGCCGCAGCCTGCGCCAGGCCTATCTGAGCTCCCCGGTGGAATTCTCGCGCGTGTCCAGCGGCTTCGCCATGCGCCTGCACCCCATCCAGAAGACCTGGAAGGCCCACCTGGGCACCGACTTTGCCGCCGCCACCGGCACCAAGGTCCGCACCATCGGTGACGGCGTGGTGGAATTCGCCGGCGTGCAGAACGGCTTCGGCAATGTGGTGTTCGTCAAGCACGCCAACGCCGACCATGTCACCGTCTACGCCCACCTCAGCCGCATCGATGTGCGCAAGGGCCAGAGCGTGGAACAGGGCCAGACCATTGGCGCCGTGGGCTCCACCGGCTGGGCCACCGGCCCCCACCTGCACTTCGAGTTCCGTGTCAACGGCAAGCACGAAGATCCGCTGGTGGTGATGGCCAAGAACGCGGCCGACGCACCGATCGACCGCCGGAACGAAGCCGCCTTCAAGCAGTACTCTGCCCAGATGCGCATGCAGCTGGACTCGGCCCAGACCGTGCAGCAGGCCAGCGCCCAGTAAGCGCCCGCCGCCCTCTCTTGCAAAGGCCCTTCGGGGCCTTTGTCGTTTCCGGGGCATACTGCACCTTTGCTGTTGTCCCGACCTTGTCCCGACCGTTTTTGCCCGCCATGACCGTTGCCGCTCCCGCTTCCAACCTCTTCATCGGCCTGATGTCCGGTACCTCGCTGGACGGGGTGGACGGCGTGCTGGTGGACTTCCGCCACGGCACCCGCGTGCTGCAGCATGCCAGCTGCGGTTTCGCACCCACCCTGCGTGCCGAGCTGCTGGCATTGAACACCCTCGGCGGCCAGGACGAGCTGCACCGCGCCGCGCTGGCCGCCAATGCCCTGGTGGACCACTACGCCCAGGTGGTGCAGCAGTTGCTGCAGCGCAGCGGCGTGGCAGCCGACCAGGTGGCCGCCATCGGCGCCCACGGCCAGACCGTGCGCCACCGCCCCCAGCTGTTTGACGGCACAGGCTACACGCTGCAGCTCAATGCCCCGGCCTTGCTGGCCGAACGCTGCGGCATCACCGTGGTCGCCGACCTGCGCAGCCGCGATGTGGCCGCCGGCGGCCAGGGTGCCCCCCTGGTGCCGGCCTTCCACCAGGGCGTCTTCGGCCAGGCTGGCCAGACCACGCTGGTGCTGAACATTGGCGGCATTGCCAACCTGAGCGTGCTGGGTGCGGACGGTGCCGTCCAAGGCTTCGACTGCGGCCCCGGCAATGCGCTGATGGACGGCTGGTGCCAGCGCCACACCGGCCAGCCCTATGACGACGGCGGGCGCTGGGCCGCCAGCGGCCGGGTGCAGCAGCCCCTGCTGCAGCGCCTGCTGGCCGAGCCATTTTTTGCGCAGCAGCCGCCCAAAAGCACGGGCCGCGACCTGTTCCACGCCGACTGGCTGGCCGCCCAGCTGGCCGCCACGCCAGAGGCAGCCGCTGCGGCAGACATCCAGGCCACACTGACCGAGCTGACCGCCGCCAGCTGCGCCGATGCCGTGCGCCGCTGGGGCCGGGACGGCAGCACCCTGCTGGTCTGCGGTGGCGGCGCCTTGAATACGCACTTGATGCAGCGCATCGCCGCCCTGCTGCCCGGTGTGCAGGTGGGCAGCACCGCCGAGCGCGGCCTGCCACCGCTGGAAGTGGAAGCCGCCGCCTTCGCCTGGCTGGCGCGGCAGTGCCTGCACGGCCTGCCGGGCAATCTGCCGGCCGTGACCGGCGCCCGCGGCCCGCGCGTGCTGGGTGCCATCTACCCCGCCTGAAAAAAGCTTTTCAACGGCGCCGCCGCCGATGCGGCACGAACCCGTCTGGCGGCCTGCCTCCGGCGGACACCGGCAGACTCCCACCCGCAGGCTGGCAGATATTTTTCAGTCGCCGCTGTCCGGGGCCGGGCGCACGCGCTCGTCGCCATCGAGCTGGCTGAACACCAGGGTGGAGGCCAGGGTCATCAGCCCCACGGTGACGAAGGTGGCATGGATGGCACGCAGCGACTGGTCGCCCAGTGCGCTCCAGACATCGGAGAACCCGCCCAGCAGTGCGCCGGCCAATGCCACCCCCATGCCCATGGACAGCATCTGCACCATGGACAGCAGGCTGTTGCCGCTGCTGGCGAACTCGCCTTCCACGTCTTTGAGCGTGACCGAATTCATGGCCGAGAACTGCATCGAGTTGATGCCGCCAAACACAAACAGCTGGGCCAGCAGCAAGCCCAGCGGCTGCTGGGGCGACACCAGGCCGAAGCTAGCCAGCACCAGGCCCAGCAGCACCGAATTGACCTGCAGCACCCGACGGTAACCGTAGCGCTGCACCGTGCGCACCGCAATGCGCTTGACCAGCATGCTGCCCACCACCGTGGCCAGCATCATCAGCCCGGCGTGGAAGGGCGACATGCCCAACCCCACCTGCAGCAGCAGCGGAATCAGGAACGGCGCGGCGCCGCTGCCGAAGCGGGCAAACAGATTGCCCAGCAGGCCCACCCGCAGCGAACGCACGCTGAACAGCGCGGGCGGGAACAGCGGCTCGGACACCCGCAGCGCGTGCATCCAGTATGCCGCCAGACTGGCCAGGCCAAACACCATCAGCACGGCCACCAGGGCCGTGCCCAGGCCCATGCCGGACAGGCCGTCCAGCGCCACCGACACAGCCACCATGCCGAACGACAGCAGCGCATAGCCCCAGCCATCGAAGCTGCGGCGCGGCTGCTCCGCGCCCACCGGCATCCAGCGGCGCGTGGCCCACATGCCGAACAGCCCCACCGGCACATTGATCCAGAAGATCCAGTGCCAGCTGGCCACTTCCACCAGTGCACCGCCCAAGGTGGGGCCCAGCAGCGCCCCCACCTGACCCGGGATGGCGATGAAGCTCATGGCACGGATGAATTCCCCCTTGGGGTGGCTGCGCAGCACCGCCAGCCGGCCCACCGGCATCATCATGGCGCCACCCACGCCCTGGACCACGCGCGCGGCCACCAGAAAGCCCAGATTGGGCGAGAGCGCACACAGCACCGAGCCCAGCACGAACAGCGCAATCGCCGCCGCATAGACCCGCTGGGTGCCGAAGCGGTCCGCCACCCAGCCCGAAGCCGGGATCAGCATGGCCGTGGTCAGCGAATAGGCCACGATCACCGACTGCATCTTCAGCGGGCTCTGGCCCAGCGACTGCGCCATCGCCGGCAGCGCCGTGTTCAGGATGGTGGCGTCCAGCGACTGCAGGAAAAAGGCAATGGCCACCAGCCACAGCAGGCGTTCACGGTGGGGGGCAAGGGGTTCACTCATGGGCAATGGGACGGCAGGGCAGGCACGGCGGCGCGTGCTGCAGACACAAAAAAGCCGCTGGCGTGCAGCGGCTTGATCGAGGGGGATGGCGCAGTGTCAGCGGCATCCCGTGGCATAGGCAGAAGGCGCTTACACCGAGAAGCTGGAACCGCAGCCGCAGGTGGTGCTGGCATTGGGGTTCTTGATCACGAACTGGGCGCCTTGCAGGTCTTCCTTGTAATCGATCTCGGCACCGACCAGGTACTGGTAGCTCATGGCGTCGATCAGCAGCGACACGCCATTCTTGGTCATGGTGGTGTCGTCGTCGTTGGTGATCTCATCGAAGGTGAAACCGTACTGGAAACCCGAGCAGCCGCCGCCTTGCACAAAGACGCGCAGCTTCAGGTCGGGATTGCCTTCTTCGGCGATCAGATCCGCCACCTTGGCAGCCGCGCTGTCGGTGAAGAGGATGGGGGCCGGCATTTCGGTGATGGTGTTTTCGGCAACGGCGCTCATGGGGATACTCCGATGGTTCTGAATTGGCCCGAATGGTACAGCAAGGGGCTCGGGAATTGCTGCCGCTTCCAGCTTTGACGACAGTGCAAGTGGGGGCTTTGCCCCGGAGGACGCCAGGGACTTCGCCCGGACCGGGGAGGGGCCGCCGTACCGGACCATGCCGGCACGGGAGCGCCCACAAAAAAGCCGCCGAACCCGAAGGCCTGGCGGCTTTTTTGGCGAATGGCCTTCCCGGAGGAGGACCATCCTGCAGCAGAAGCGGATTAACGCTTCGAGAACTGCTTGGCGCGGCGTGCAGAACGCAGACCGACCTTCTTACGTTCGACTTCACGAGCGTCACGGGTCACGTAGCCGGCTTGGCTCAGTGCGGACTTCAGGGAAGCGTCGTAATCGATCAGAGCGCGGGTGATACCGTGGCGGGCAGCGCCAGCCTGGCCGGATTCACCGCCGCCGTGGACGTTGATCTGGATGTCGAAAGCTTCGACATTGCCAGTCAGCACCAGGGGCTGCTTTGCGATCATGATGGAGGTTTCACGGCCGAAGTACTGCTGAATGTCTTTGCCATTCACAGTGATCTTGCCGGAGCCCTTCTTCAGGAATACACGGGCGACGCTGGACTTGCGACGGCCGGTACCATTGTTCCAATCACCAATCATTCAAGTCTCCTTAGATTTCCAGAGCCTTAGGCTGCTGTGCGGTATGAGGATGCTCAGCACCGCCGTAGACCTTCAGCTTCTTGATCATGGCGTAGCCCAGAGGACCCTTGGGCAGCATGCCCTTGACGGCCTTTTCCAGAGCGCGGCCAGGGAACTTGGCTTGCAGATCGCGGAAGTTGGTGGCAGTGATGCCGCCGGGGAAACCGGAGTGACGGTAGTACACCTTGTCCAGGTTCTTGGTGCCAGTGACCTTGAGCTTGGAGGCGTTGATGATGACGATGAAGTCGCCGGTGTCAACGTGAGGTGTGTAAATGGCCTTGTGCTTGCCGCGCAGACGGAGTGCCACTTCGCTGGCGACACGTCCGAGCACCTTATCGGTGGCGTCAATCACAAACCACTCGTGTTGCACCTCAGCGGGCTTTGCGCTGAATGTAGACATGAGTTTTCTCTTTCAAGAGGGTTTGGCGGGCCCTTTTCCGCGGTCGGTGCTTCTTCTTGAAAAAGACAAGTCTTTTAAAGGAAGCCTCTTAGGCGGGGATGTTCAAACCGGAGTTTCAACCTTCGCCGCGGGACCCATAAAATCGCTGCGAAGCCCGCCATTATACGAAATAGCGTCCAATAGGGGGGAACGCCCCTACCAGTGCACCCGTTTTTGTGCCACGGTGGCGGCCACACCACACCGGGAAAGGCCTGCTCGCCCTACCCTCACACCATCTGCCGCCCCGCGGCCACCGCCTTCGACTGCCATGTTCAGCTACCGCCACGCCTTCCATGCCGGCAACCACGCCGATGTGCTCAAGCACACCGTGCTGATCGCCACCTTGCAACACCTGACGCAGAAGGACACGGCGCTGAGCGTGATCGACACCCATGCCGGCGCCGGCCTGTACCGCCTGGACGGCGACTACGCCAACACCAGCGGCGAGGCGACCGAAGGCGTGCAGCGCCTGCTGGACACCCCGTTTGACCAGCTGGCGCCCGCGCTGCAGGACTATCTGCAGGTGCTGGCCAGCTTCAACCAGGGCAACAAGCTGCGCGTCTACCCCGGCTCGCCGTTCATCAGCCACAGCCTGTTGCGCCCGCAGGACAAGATGCACCTGTTCGAGCTGCACCCCACCGATTCGCGCACGCTGGCCGGCAACATCGCCCAGCTCGATCCGGGCAAGCGCATCCTGATCGCGCAGGAAGACGGCTTCACCGGCGTCAAGAAACTGCTGCCCCCACCGTCGCGCCGCGGCCTGGTGCTGTGCGACCCCAGCTATGAGATCAAGACCGACTACCTGCGCGTGGCCGACATGGTGCAGGACGCGCTGGCGCGCTTTGCCACCGGCACCTATGCCGTGTGGTACCCCATCATCGCCCGCCAGGATGCGCACGATCTGCCGCGCCGCCTCAAGACCCTGGCCACCAAGGCCGGCAAGGGCTGGCTGCACGCCACGCTGACCGTCAAATCCAGCAAGATGCAGTCGGCCGCCCTGTCGGCCACCGAGGACGAACCCAGCAAGCGCCCCGGCCTGCCGGCCAGCGGCATGTTCCTGATCAACCCGCCCTACACCGTCAAGGACAAGCTCAAGACCGCCCTGCCGCAGATGGTCAAGCTGCTCGGCCAGGACAAGCACGCTGCGTTCACACTGGAATCCGGCCAATAAAGCCAAGAAGCCAGGAAGGGCTGCGACCCGCCGCTGCGCCAAGCGGAGCGGAGGGGCCTTACCCCAAAATGCACAAAGGGTTCAAGGACATGTCGCCTTGAACCCTTTTTCACATGCACCCCAGGCGCTCACTTTTTCTTTTTGCTGACCTGCTTGGCCACCGTGCTGGTGGATTCGCCATGGGCCTGGCGGTGCGCCTCCACCGCGCGGCGGGCGTCGGGGCTCAGGTCGGACAGGCTTGCTTCGAGCTGGCCGTCCAGGTCATCGTCCTCACCCGGGCATTGGGATTCGTCGTCGGCCAGGGCCCACAACTCCACCGGCTTGATCCCCAGGCCCACCATGCCCAGTTGCTCAGCCGCACCCTGGCTCAGGTCGATCACCCGGTTCTTGGCGAACGGCCCCCGGTCGTTGATGCGCACCACCACCGTCTTGCCGGTGACCGAGCTGCGCACGCACACCCGCGTGCCAAAGGCCAGCGAGCGGTGGGCTGCGGTCAGCTCGCCGCTGTTGAAACGCTCGCCATTGGCGGTCAGCTTGCCGTGAAAACCGGGGCCGTACCAGGAGGCCAGCCCCTTTTGGTCGCTGTCCCGGGCATCCGGCGCGGTTTGCGCCGCCGGATCGGGCTTGTCGCTGAGCTTGGGCGGCTTGGGAGCGGCCTTGGCCAGGGCCTCGGCCCCCTTGCGGTCGTGGCTCCACCAGCCCCAGCGGCTGGGGCGGGCGTTGGGGCCTTCGGGAATGGGCGCTCCCGCCTGGGTGGGCGTGGCCGTGGCAGCGCCTTCCGGCGTGGTGGGCAGCGGCGCGCAGCCGCTGATGAATAACGTCACCGTCCAGGCCGCGGCCCAGCGATGGCGTGCCGCCCGGGAGACGATTCCCGCAGTTTGGCAGATGGATGGCATGCAATGTCCTCTGTCACGCACAGACGGTGGTGCCACCACCGCAGGCGGGATCAGCGGAACAAACCGCAGCCCTTAGAGCCCGAGGCGACGGCACAGCTCCAAGGTCGCTGTGCTCTGGTTCATGGTGTAGAAGTGCAGGCCCGGCGCGCCTTGGCTGCGCAGCTGCTCGCACAGGTGCGTGACCACGTCCAGCCCGAAGGCACGGATGGAAGCCACGTCGTCCCCGAAAGCCTGCAGTCGCAGGCGGATCCAGCGGGGAATCTCAGCGCCAGTCGCATCGGAAAAGCGCATGAGTTGGGAAGAGTTAGTGATCGGCATGATACCCGGGACGACCGGAATCTGGATGCCAAGTGCTTGAATTCCCTCCACAAAGCGGTAGTAGGCGTCGGCGTTGAAGAAGTATTGTGTGATAGCCGAATCGGCTCCCGCCTTCACTTTTGTCGCAAACGCCTGCAGGTCGGCATCCGGACTTTTGGCCTGCGGATGGGTCTCGGGGTAGGCCGCCACCTCGATGTGGAACCAGTCCCCGAACTCCTTGCGGATGAACGCCACCAGGTCGCTGGCGTACTGGAATTCACCGCCCAGACCGTAGCCGCTGGGCAGGTCGCCGCGCAGCGCCACGATGCGTTTGACGCCCATGGTCTGGAGTTGTGCCAGTTCCTCGCGCACCTTGGCATGGGTGGCCCCCACGCAGGAAAAGTGCGACGCTGCGGCCACGCCTTCGTCCTGGATGGCCTGCACCATGCGGAACGTGCCTTCCTGGGTGGAGCCGCCGGCGCCATAGGTCACCGAGCAGAATTCCGGCTTGCGGGCGTACAGCTCCTGGCGCACGTTCACGTGCTTGGCTGCGCCTTCGGCGGTCTTGGTGGGAAAGAATTCAAAGCTGACCGGGAATGCGGTCGAATCGTTCTGCGCCATCGGGGTCTTCCTCACGCGTTGGTGGCGTGCACAAAAAATTCACGGTTGCCGTCGCCGCCTTCGATGGCGCTGTCGTACCAGCCCACCACCTTCAGGCCCACTTCCTTGCAGCAGGCACGGATACGCTGCTCCACCTCGGCATACAGCGCCGGGTCGCGCACGATGCCGCCCTTGCCGATCTGGCCGGGCTGCAATTCGAACTGGGGCTTGACCAGCATCAGCAGCGGCGCGCCCGGGCCCATCAGCGGCACCAGCTGCGGCAGTATCAGGGTCAGCGAGATGAAGGACACATCGCCGGTGACAAAGTCGAACACCGGGGTGATGTCGATGTCCTCGGTCCCCGGCTTGCGGCGGCGCTCCACCGGCGCCGTACCGTCTGCGCGGGCCTTGTCCTTGGCGGCGCGCTCGGCCTTGAAGGACTCGATGTCCTGCTCCTTGGCGTCTTCGCTGTCGTCATAGTCTTCATCGACCATGCCGCCGTTGCGCATCCAGGCATAGGGGGCCTGGGGCTGGGTGTCGTTGTCCTCTTGCTCTTCGATGACTTCGGACAGCGCATCCTCACAGCCCTGCACCAGCGATTCGGCGGTCATGGCGCGGGCGTTCAGCCCTTCCACGCCCACCACGCGCGGATCGCTCTTCAGGCGTTCATGCAACTGGTCGTGGCCCACATCCACACCGATCACCTGGGCGGCCCCGGCCTGCAGCAGGCAGTCGGTGAAGCCGCCGGTGCTCTGCCCCACATCCAGGCAGCGCAGGCCGCTCACCTGCAGGCCCGCTGCCGCCAGCGCGCCTTCGAGCTTGAGGCCGCCACGCGAGATGTACTTGGCCTCGGACGCGTCCAGCAGCTGCACTTGCGCACCCGCGGGAATGTCGTCGCCGTTCTTGGCCACCTGGGTCCACGGCGCCAGCGGCATGGTGCGCCACTGCACACCGGCTGCAATCAGGCGCTGGGCCTGCGATCGGGTGGTGGCATGGCCTGCCTCCACCAAAAAAACGTCTGCGCGCATCGCGCTCTCCTTCAGCTTCACCGGACAGGCCGCTGTGTGCAGCCTGTCCCTGTTTTCCAAGCCGGTTGTGCCTGCAGCCACCGATCCTGGCCCCAAAGCACATCCAACTCTCTATGAATGGACACAAGCCGCTATCAACTTGTGCTGTGAAGGCGGGCGCATGCACCACACCTTCTCCTTATGTCAGGCGGCGCTCCCCACCGCCATGGATGCGGAAGTTGCCCACCACCTCGGCCAGCAGCCGGGCCTGCTCACGCAGGCTTTCGGCGGCGGCCGCACTTTGTTCGACCAGAGCCGCATTTTGCTGTGTCATGTCATCCAGCTGGCCCACGGCGGTATTGATTTCCGCAATGCCCTGGCTCTGCTCGCCCGCAGCAACCGAGATCTCCCCGATCACCGCATCCACCCGGACCACCGAATCCACGATCTCGTGCATCGTGGCCCCGGCCTCGCTGACCAGGCGGGCACCTTCGTCCACCTTGCCCACGCTGCTGCCGATCAGGTCCTTGATCTGCTTGGCCGCCTCGGCACTGCGCCCAGCCAGGGCACGCACCTCGCTGGCCACCACGGCAAAGCCGCGGCCCTGCTCACCGGCACGGGCGGCTTCCACCGCCGCATTCAGCGCCAGGATGTTGGTCTGGAAGGCGATGCCGTCGATCACGCCGATGATGTCGGCAATCTTGCGGCTGCTCTGGTTGATGGCATCCATGGTCTGCACCACCTGCTGCACCACCGTGCCACCGCGCCGCGCCACATCCCCGGCCGACACCGACAGCTGGCGCGCCGAATCGGCCGAACCCCGGCTGTGCGACAGCGCATCCGTCAGCTGGGCCATGGAGCCGGCCGTCTGCTGCAGGCTGCTGGCTGTCAGCTCGGTGCGGCTGCTCAGCGACTGCGTGCCGGAGGCAATCTCGCTGGTCGCCGTGGCAATCGATTCCGACGATTCCTTGACCCCGGAAATCACCTGGGCCAGTGCCCGGTCGGCGCTGCGCAGGTCTTCCAGCAGGCGGGCAAATTCATCCTTGGACACCGGTGCCTGCACCGTGCCCAGATCGCCGGCCGCAATCGCCTTGGCCGCCTGCGAAGCCTGGGCCAGGCTGGCCGCCATGCTCAGGTACACGCCCACATACAGATAGACCGAAGCGCCAATGCCCAGCGCCAGCAGCAGCACCAGCAGGTTGCGCTGGGTGGCGGCCTCGGCGCCGCGCTCGGCCAGCAGCTGGTCCAGCACTGCGCCGTTTTGCGACACCAGTGCCCAGGCCGCATCGATGGTCGGCTGGGCCGCGGTCTGCACCTCCTGCTGCGACACCGCCACCTGGTCCACCAGCGTGAAGTGCTTGCGCACATAGCCCAGCAGCTCCTTGGAGGTGGCCTTGAGCGCGTCAAAGCGCGCACCCAGCGCCTGCTGCACTGCAGCATTTGCCTGCATGGACTGCGACAACTGGGTTTCCACGCCCGAGAACGTGTCGTTCAGGCGCGCCTCGGTCACTTCGTAGAACACCTTGTCCTTGGTATCCACCACGCCACGGCTCACGTTGAGCAGCGCGTAGGCGGCAATGCGCACGGCAATGCCGGCCGTCGACGGCGTGTGGTTGGCCAGCGGGTAGCCCAGGTAGAAGATATCGGCATCCGGATCCTGTGCCAGACCGGACCGGTTGCCCAGATCGCGCATGAAGGCGTAAAGGCGTGCGTATTCGGGCGCATGGGCGGCAAAGGCCTTCTGCGCGAAGTCGGCATCGGCCGGCAGCGCGGCAATCTTGCCCTGCAGTTCCTTCCAGCCCTGCTGCAGGCCTTCGGTTTCCTTGCGCATGTCGTAGTAGCGCTGTTGCGCCGCGACGCGGGCTTCGATCTTGGCCAGCGTCTTGTCCACCACCGCCGCCTGGCGCTGGAAGGACTGCATCAGCGCCGCATCGCCGGCCTGGCCGGTGATGGCCACCCGGCGGCTTTCGATCAGCACCTGGTTCCACTCCACCAGATCGGCCATCAGCGCCACCGCGGCACGCTTGGCCTCCAGTGCCTGCACCCGCGCCTGGTAGCGCTGTGCCGCCATGGCACCCACCAGCCCCAGCATCAGCAGCAGCGGAATGCCCGCCAACAGGAATTTGGGACCCAGTCGCAAACGCGACATCAATGCCACAGCGGGCTGAAACAAACCTCTCATGACCTGGCTTCTCCTTGTTGTATGCGATCCGAAAATGAATCGGCCTCCTGTGTACGGGGCCTTGCACCCATGATTTCGGCATTCGCATGGCAAGCTGAAGTCAAGCCCGCAGGTCATGCACCGTGGCAGCCAACGGCTGCCACGGCCTCCGCCCATCAATAACGGTAGGTTTCAGGCTTGTAAGGGCCTTCCTTCTTGACGCCGATATAGGCGGCCTGGGCTTCGGTCAGCTCGGTCAGCTGGGCACCGACCTTCTTCAGGTGCAGGCGTGCCACCTTCTCGTCCAGCACCTTGGGCAGCACATAGACCTTGCCGACTTCGTAGGCGTCGGGGCGGGTGAACAGCTCGATCTGGGCCAGGGTCTGGTTGGCGAAGGAGTTGGACATCACGAAGCTGGGGTGGCCGGTGGCGCAGCCCAGGTTCACCAGACGGCCCTTGGCCAGCAGGATGATCTTCTTGCCGTCCGGGAAGGTGATGTGGTCGACCTGGGGCTTGATTTCTTCCCACTCGTACTTCTCGATCGAAGCGACGTCGATTTCGTTGTCGAAGTGACCGATGTTGCAGACGATGGCTTCATCCTTCATCGCCAGCATGTGCTCGTGGCGGATGATGTCCTTATTGCCGGTGGTGGTCACGAAGATGTCGCACTTGTCGGCGGCATATTCCATGGTCACGACCTTGTAGCCTTCCATCGAGGCCTGCAGGGCGTTGATCGGGTCGATCTCGGTCACCCACACCTGGGCGCGCAGCGCGGACAGGGCCTGGGCGCAGCCCTTGCCCACGTCACCGTAGCCGGCCACCACGGCCACCTTGCCGGCGATCATCACGTCGGTGGCGCGCTTGATACCGTCCACCAGCGATTCGCGGCAGCCGTACAGGTTGTCGAACTTGGACTTGGTGACCGAGTCGTTCACGTTGATGGCACGGAACAGCAGGCTGCCGTTGGCCGACATTTCGTTCAGGCGGTGCACGCCGGTGGTGGTTTCTTCGGTCACACCCAGGATCTGGGCCGACTTGCGGCTGTACCAGGTGGGGTCCACGGCCAGCTTGGCCTTGATGGCGGCGAAGACGATCTTCTCTTCTTCCGAACCGGGGTTGGCCAGCACGGACAGGTCCTTCTCGGCCTTCTTGCCCAGGTGCATCAGCATGGTGGCATCGCCGCCATCGTCCAGAATCATGTTGGGGCCTTCGTTGTCGGTGCCGGCAGCGCCGAATTCGAAGATGCTGTGGGTGTAATCCCAGTAGTCCTTCAGCGATTCGCCCTTGATCGCGAACACCGGCACGCCGGTTTCAGCGATGGCGGCCGCTGCGTGGTCCTGGGTCGAGAAGATGTTGCACGACGCCCAGCGCACCTGTGCGCCCAGTGCGGTCAAGGTCTCGATCAGCACGGCCGTCTGGATCGTCATGTGCAGCGAACCGGTGATGCGGGCACCCTTCAGCGGCAGGGCGGCTGCGAATTCCTCGCGCACAGCCATCAGGCCGGGCATCTCGGTTTCGGCGATCTTGATTTCCTTGCGACCCCAGGCGGCCAGGGAAATGTCGGTGATGGCCGAATCGGCAGGGTTGAAGCGCACAGCAGCGTTCATGGTTTTCTCCAAAAATTGAATGAAAAACCACGTTCTGAGGCAGAGGGGAAAAATACCGTCTCACCGCACAGAAAGCGTGGGTGAGCGTCGTTGCGGGATGAAATCCGAGCCTCACGCCCCGCTGACGCCCCGCGGGTGGCGGGGCTGGGGAACGCTGCAACGCTCCTCGGATGAGCGGCGATTATACCGGCACTGACCGGTCAGGCCGCCAGACCGACCAGCCGATACCCGACCTGCAGCTCGGTCACCAGGTGCGCCGGCTGCGCAGGGTCCTGCTCCAGCTTCTGCCGCAGATTGGCCATGTGCACGCGCAGATAGTGGGGCCGGTCCAGGTATTCCGCCCCCCAGACCTGCAGCAGCAGCTGGCGGTGCGTCAGCACCTTGCCGTGGCCGGCAACCAGGGCCGCCAGCAGGCGGAACTCGATCGGGGTCAGGTGCACCGGCACCCCGTCGCGCACCACATCGTGCGCCGCCAGGTCCACGGTCACGCTGCCAAAGCGTGCACTGGTGCCAGGCTTGTCGGTGGCCGACGCCTGCTGGCGGCGCCGCAGCATCGCACGCAGGCGCGCCAGCAGCTCGGGCACGCCAAACGGCTTGGTCAGGTAGTCGTCCGCACCGGCATCCAGTGCCGCCACCTTCTCCTCTTCCCGCTCGCGGGCGGACAGCACCAGAATCGGCAGCAGACTCCAGCCGCGCAGCTCGGCAATCACGGTCTTGCCATCGGCATCGGGCAGCCCCAGGTCCAGCACCACAGCGTCGGGCTGGCGGCTGGCGGCCTCGATCAGGCCGCGCTTGGCGGTCTCGGCTTCGAAGACCTGCCAGCCTTCGTCCTCCAGCGCCAGGCGCACAAAGCGGCGGATGCTGGCATCGTCTTCGATCAGCAGAATGCGGGGGGCGACGGTCGTCATGTTCGGGTTTGCGGGTGGTGCACGGGATTGTCGGCTCAATCGTCCATGGATGGCTGCTCGGGCACCGGCAGGCGCACGCGAAAGACCGCTCCCGGCCCGGGCTCTGCCGCTGCCACTTCCAGACGGCCGCCATGGGCCTGCACGATGCGCAACGCCAGGGCCAGCCCCAGCCCCATGCCAAACACGGCGCTCTCCGACTGTCCGCGGGTAAAGGGCTCGAACAGCTGCTGCGCCGACAGGTGGGCGGGCAGGCCCGGGCCGGCATCCTGCACGCTCAGCACACAGTCTCCGCCCTCCACTCCCGCGGCCACGGTGATCGCCGTGCCTGCAGGGGTGTATTTGATGGCGTTGTCCAGCAAATTGACCAGCACGCGCTCCATCAGCACGGCGTCCAGCTCCAGCAAGGGCAGACCGGCTGGCAACGCCGTGTGCAGCACATGCCCGGCCAGGCGCTCGCGCATCTGCGCCAGGGCGCTGCCCACCAGTTCGTCCACCGGCAGCCACTCGCGCTGCAGGTGGACGCCGCCTTGCTGCAGCCGCGCCATGGCCAGCAGGTTGTCCACCAGCTGCTGCAGGGCCTGCGCCTGGTTGCGGATCTGCACCAGCATGTGCTGCACCGGCCCCTGCGGCGCATGGGGCAGTGCAGCCTGGGCCGCCCCCAGAATGCCGGTCAGCGGGGTGCGCAGGTCGTGCGACACGGCGGAGAGCAAGGTATTGCGCATGCGCTCGCCTTCCATGGCGATCTGGGTCTGCTGCGCCACGTCCACAAAATGCACCCGCTCCAGCGCCAGCGCAATCTGGCTGGCACAGGCATCGAGCAGGCGGCGCTCTTCGGGCACCCGCAGCTTCTGCGGTGCGCTCAGCTGCAGCACCAGCACGCCGCGGGAGCGCACGGGCGCCATCAGCGGCACATACAGCGCGGGCGCGGCGGCCAGGGTGTCCGTTCCCTGGCCCGCCATCTGGCCATGCTCCATGCTCCAGCGGCCCACGCTGGCATCGATGGCGCATTCGCTGCCCTGCGCCAGCTGCAACTGCTCATCGGCATCGGGCAGCAGCAAGCCGGTCTGTGCACCAAAGACGCCGGAAATCGTGGTCAGCGCAATCTGCGTGACCTGCTGCTGCGTCAATGCGCCCGACAGATCCCGCGCCAGCCTGGCCAGTGCGCCGGCACGCCGTTCGCGCTCGGCGGCCACCCGCGCCTCATGGCGCAGGCGCGCCGTCAGCTGGCCGCAGACCAGGGCCACGCCCAGCATCAGACAGAAGGTGAACAGGTATTGCGTGTCGTTGACGCTGAACGAATTGCGCGGTGGCACAAAGTAGAAGTCGAACAGCAGCACCGACAGCAGGGCCGCCCAGGCCCCGGGGCCGCGCCCCCAGCGCACGGCCGACAGCACCACCACCAGCAGAAACAGCATGACCACATTGGCCGGGTCAAACACCTGCAGCAGCAGCTCGGCCAGCGCCGTCGCGGCCAGGCAGGCCAAGGTCACGCCCCCATAGCCCTTCCAGGGAATCGCCTGCTCCCGCGCCACGGGAAAGCGCAGGCTGCTGTCAGGCTTGACCTTTTTGACGGACAGCAGCAGCACATCGAGACCGGGGTCCAGCATGGCGATCTGCTCCGACAGGCTGGGCGGACGCCAGGGCAGCCAGCGGATCCAGGGTTGGTGCACCCGCGCCAGCACCAGGTGGCTGGCATTGCGCTCGCGCGCAAAGTCCACCAGGGCCTGCGCCACCTGCGCACCCGGAATGGTGGCGGTTTCCGCCCCCAGGCGGGCAGCCAGCGCCAGGGTCTTGAGCACGGCCTCCTGCGCCGCCCGGGGACGGTGCTGGCGCTGCGGGGCATCCACATAGACCACCACCCAGTCGGCTTCCAGCCGCCGTGCCAGGCGAGCCACCTGGCGCACCAGGGCATCGTCACCGGCGCGGCCGCCCACGCCCACCAGCAGGCGCTCGCGCGTGGGCCAGACATCGCCGATGGCGCGTTCGCGCCGGTAGTCGCGCATGTCTTCATCGACCCGGTCGGCCGTGCGGCGCAGCGCCAGCTCGCGCAGCGCCAGCAGATTGCCCTGCCGGAAGAAATTGCGCGAAGCCCGTTCGGCCTGCTCCAGCGGATAGACCTTGCCCGCCTTCAGGCGCTTGAGCAGCTCTTCCGGGGGAATGTCGACGACGATGACCTCATCGGCATCGTCGAACAGGTGGTCGGGCACGGTCTCATGGACCTGGATGCCCACGATGCCGCTCACCACATCGTTCAGGCTCTCCAGGTGCTGGACGTTGAGCGTGGTCCAGACCTCGATGCCCGCCTCCAGCAGCTCCTGCACATCCTGCCAGCGCTTGGGGTGGCGCGAACCGGCGACATTGCTGTGCGCCAGCTCGTCCAGCAGCAGCACGTCCGGGTGGCGTGCCAGGGCGGCGTCCAGATCGAACTCGGTCAGTTGCTTACCCTGGTAGTTCAGCGGGCGCCGCGGCAGCAGTTCCAGGTCATGCAGCTGCTGCTCGGTCTCGGCGCGGCCATGTGTTTCCACCAGCCCCACCAGCACGCCACGCCCGGCCTGCCGCTCGCGCTGCGCGGCCGCCAGCATGGCGTAGGTCTTGCCCACTCCGGCGTTGGAGCCGAAGTAGATGCGCAGCTTGCCGCGCCCGGCCTGGGCCTGCTGGGCCTGCAGCTGGGCCACCAGGACATCGGGATCCGGACGCACAGGCGCGGAGCTGGTGCTGGGTGTCAATGGCATCGTGCAGTCATTGTCGAAGATTTCGATGTCATACCAGCCCCAGCGCGGTCAGCAACAGATCGATCAGCTTGATGCCGACAAACGGCACGATCAGCCCGCCCAGTCCGTAGATCAGCAGGTTGCGGCGCAGCAGGATGGCGGCGCCCACGGCGCGGTACTGCACGCCCCGCAAGGCCAGCGGCACCAGGGCGATGATGATCAGCGCATTGAAGATCACCGCGCTCAGGATGGCGGAGTCCGCGCTGTGCAGCTGCATCACATTGAGCGAGGCCAGCTGCGGGTAGGTGCCCACAAAGGCCGCCGGAATGATGGCGAAATACTTGGCCACATCGTTGGCAATGCTGAAGGTGGTCAGCGCCCCCCGCGTCATCAGCATCTGCTTACCGGTTTCCACCACCTCGATCAGCTTGGTCGGGTTGCTGTCCAGGTCCACCATATTGCCGGCTTCTTTCGCCGCCTGGGTGCCGCTGTTCATGGCCACGGCCACATCGGCCTGTGCCAGGGCCGGCGCATCGTTGGTGCCATCCCCGGTCATGGCCACCAGCCGGCCTGCCGCCTGGTGCGAGCGGATCAGCTGCAGCTTGTCCTCGGGCCGGGCTTCGGCCAGGTAATCGTCCACCCCGGCTTCGGCGGCAATTGCAGCGGCCGTCAGCGGGTTGTCGCCAGTCACCATCACCGTCTGTATGCCCATGCGGCGCAGCTCGGCAAAGCGCTCGCGCATGCCGGGCTTGACCACATCCTTGAGCTCGATCACGCCCAGCACCCGTGCGCCATCGGCCACCACCAGCGGCGTGCTGCCCTTGCGCGAGACGTTGTCCACCGACAGCTGCACCGAAGCGGGAAAGCTGCCGCCCAGCGCCTCGACATGCCGGCGCACGGCATCCGCGGCCCCCTTGCGCAGGCTGCGCTCCCCTTGCGAGCCCTGCAGATCCACGCCGCTCATGCGCGTCTGTGCCGTGAAGGGCACGAACACGCCCGGAAAGTCTGCGCTGCGGCGCTCCGGCAGGCCATGGCGCTCCCTGGCCAGGGACACCACGCTGCGGCCTTCCGGGGTTTCATCGGCCAGCGAGGCCAGCTGGGCCGCTTCGGCCAGCTGCGCGCCGGTCACGCCCGGGGCGGGCAGGAACTCGCTGGCCTGGCGGTTGCC
The DNA here is from genome assembly GCF_030056555.1 of Comamonas sp. 17RB. Classification (NCBI taxonomy): domain Bacteria; kingdom Pseudomonadati; phylum Pseudomonadota; class Betaproteobacteria; order Burkholderiales; family Comamonadaceae; genus Comamonas; species Comamonas sp. 17RB. The sequence continues at coordinate 78,930 of NZ_JASHHY010000012.1, forward strand.
CAAGGTGATGGTGCCGGTCTTGTCCAGCAGCAGCACATCCACGTCACCGGCCGCCTCCACGGCCCGACCCGAGGTGGCGATGACATTGGCCTGCATCATGCGGCTCATGCCCGCCACGCCAATGGCCGACAGCAGGCCGCCGATCGTGGTCGGAATCAGGCAGACCAGCAGCGCAATCAGCACCGCCATGCCGACCACCGACCCGGTGCCGGCCTGTGCCACCGCGAAAGCCGAGAACGGCCACAAGGTGACAATGACCAGCAGAAACACCAGCGTCAGCCCCACGAGCAGGATCGTCAGCGCCATTTCATTCGGCGTCTTCTGGCGCTTGGCCGACTCGACCATGGAAATCATGCGGTCCAGAAACGACTCGCCGGGATTGACCGTGACCTCCACCACCAGCCAGTCCGACAGCACCCGCGTGCCGCCGGTCACGGACGAGAAGTCGCCGCCGGCCTCGCGGATCACGGGGGCCGATTCGCCGGTGATCGCACTTTCGTCCACCGAGGCCACACCGTCGATCACCGTGCCATCGAGGGCGATGGTGTCACCCGCCTCCACATAGATCACTACCCCCTTGCGCAGCTCGCTGGCGCGTATCGGAATCCACGCACTGCCCACCTGCGGCTGCTGCAGCACCTTGGCCACGGTGTCCCGCTTCATGCCGCGCAGGCTGGCCGCCTGGGCGCGGCTGCGCCCCTCGGCCAAGGCCTCGGCAAAGTTGGCAAACAGCACGGTGAACCACAGCCACAGTGCGATCGCCAGCACCAATCCATCGCTCTGGCCATCCGGCGCCAGCAGGCCCTGTCCCCACAGCAGACTGGTCAGTACAGCCCCCAGGTAGACCACAAACATCACCGGGTTGGCCCACTGCGTGCGCGGTGAGAGTTTGCGCACCGCATCCCACAGCGCCGACTTCACCAGCCGGGCATCCAGCAGGCTGTGGCCTGCCCCCATTTTCTGAGCACGCATGGCTTACTCCTTCCCCGGTTGGTGGCTGGGCTGCAGGGCATCCAGCGCCAGATTGAGCTGCAGCACCTGCACCCGCGGCTCGCCCAGCACCCCCAGGCTGCGCGGTGCAGTGGCCTGTTCCACCAGGGCCTGCACGCGTTCCGGCGGCATCTGGCGTGCCTGCGCCACGCGGGGAAGCTGCAGCAGGGCATTGGCCAGCGAGATGTGCGGATCCAGCCCCGAGGCCGAGGCCGTGACCGCATCCACCGGCACGGCGGCGTCCGCCGCCAGGCCGTTGTCGGCCCGGTACTGCGCCACGCGCTGTGCCACGGCCGCTGACAGATCCTGGTGCGTCACCCCCTGGTTGCTGGCACCCGAGAGGCCGGCGTTGTAGGGGGCGGGAATGCTGGCCCCTTCCTGCTGCGGATCCGGGGCCATGGTGGCGCTGGGGCGGCCATGGAAGTACTGCGCCCCGGTGAACTGCTGGCCGATCAGGGCCGAACCCACGATCTGCCCCTGGCGCTTCACCAGGCTGCCATGGGCCGCCAGGGGAAACAGCGCCTGTGCCACCCCGGTGGTCAGCAGGGGATAGGCAATGCCCGAGACCACCATCACCAGCACGGCAGCGCGCACGCTGCTGCCCAGCAACCGGGACCAGGAGGCAGCTGGCGCCTCCGTCTGCGCTGCGGCATGGTGTGGCACCACGGCAGCGGAAAGCGTTTGATTCAATGTTTTCATGGTTTGCTCCGGGGTCTGCCGCCACGCATGGCAGCAGACCGTTGGCAGGATGGGCGTTATGCGTACAGCTGGCCGACCAGCATTTGCAGATGCTCGATCACCGGGCCCAGCGCCAGCGCCGGCAGAAAGGTGAGGCCGCCCACCACCAGCACGACAAACACCAGCAGCCCCATGAACAGCGGCGTGGCCGTCGGGAACGTGCCGGGGCCGGCGGGGACCGTGGCCTTGGCGGCCAGGCTGCCGGCGACGGCCAGCATGGGCAGCAGCGTCAGAAAGCGCCCTGCCAGCATGGCCAGGCCGATGGTGGTGTTGAAGAACGGCGTGTTGGCGTTCAGCCCGGCAAAGGCCGATCCGTTGTTGGCCGTGGCCGAGGCATAGGCGTAGAGGATTTCCGAGAAACCGTGCGGGCCGCGGTTGTTGAGGCTGGCGGCCGCATCGGGCCAGAGCACGGCCAGTGCCGTGAAGCCCAGGATGCAGGCCGGCGGCACCAGCACCGCCAGCATGACCAGCTTGATCTCGCGCACCTCGATCTTCTTGCCCAGGAATTCGGGGGTCCGCCCGATCATCATGCCGGCCAGAAACACCGTGAGAATGGCGTACTGGATCAGGTTGATCAGGCCCACGCCGTCTCCGCCAAACACACAGTTGAGCATCATCTGCGCCAGCGGCGTGAGGCTGCCCAGCGGGGTCAGCGAGTCATGCATGGCGTTGACCGAACCCGTGGTGGCGGCCGTGGTGACGGTGACAAACAGGGCCGTGTCGGCAATTCCGAAACGCAGCTCCTTGCCCTCCATGTTGCCGCCGGACTGGGTCGGACTCCACTGCTGGTCGGCACCTGCCCGGGCCAGCAGCTGGCTGCCCTGCTGCTCGGCCACGAACACCAGGCTCAGAAAGCCGATGAACATCACCATGCAGGCCGCAAACAGCACCCAGCCCTGCTTGCGGCGCAGCAGCATGGCGCCGAAGGCATAGGTCATGCCCGCCGGGATCAGCAGCATCGCCAGCATGTGCAGCAGATTGGTCAGCGGCGTCGGGTTCTCGAACGGGTGGGCCGCATTCATGCTGAAGAAGCCGCCACCATTCGTGCCCAGGTGCTTGATGCTTTCCAGGCTGGCCACCGGACCCACCAGCAGCTGCTGTCTGGCACCTTCCAGCGTGGTCGCCACGGCTTCGGTGTGCAGGGTCTGCGGAATGCCCTGCCACACATAGACCAGCGCCAGCAGGAAGGACAGTGGCAGCAGCACGCGCCAGAACACGCGCACGAAGTCCACCCAGAAATTGCCGATGTCCTGGGCACTCGAACGGGCCAGACCGCGCACAAAGCCCGCACCGGCCGCCACCCCCGTGGTCGCCCCGGCAAACATCAGAAAGGTGATGACCACCATCTGCGTGGCATTGCTCAGGCTGTTCTCGCCCGCGTACGCCTGCCAGTTGGTATTGGTGATGAAGGAGGCGGCGGTGTTGAAGGCCAGATCGGGGGCCTGCGCCGCAATCGCCAGCGGGTTCAGCGGCAGGCTGCCCTGCAGCCGCAGCAGCAGATAGCCCAGCAGCATCATCACGGCATTGCTCAGCACCAGGGCTGCGCCATAGCGCTGCCAGCCCATGCGCTCCTGCGGATTCACGCCCATGGCGCGATAGCTCAGCCGCTCCAGCCACCCATGGTGTTCGCTGGTAAAGCAGCGGGCCAGCCACTTGCCCATGGGAATGGTCAGCAAGGTTGCCGCCGTCAGCACGGCGGCAAATTCCATCCAGGGTAACCACATGGTGTCCCCCTTTCAGAGGCGCGCCAGAGCGCGCACCAGGCCCAGCAGTCCGACAAAGCAGACCACCGTCAGGCTCACAAAAATCAGGTCTTGCAGCACGTGCATGGCAGCCCCTCAGAATTTCTCGGGGCGCAGCAGCGCATAGCCCAAATAGGCAAACAGCCCCAGCGCCACCGCGGCGGCCAGGGCTTCGATCCAGTGCATGGTCATTTCATTTCCTCCCGCAAGCTGTTCAATCAGCCTGATTGCGATGGAGAAAATGTAGAAATGCCCCCGTCAAGAACGGGTAGAGATTGCCGTCTGCGGTATCAAGATGGCATCAAGACCGCGCCACAGCGGTCGTCTTCGCAGCCGGGTCAGTGCCACCCGCCCAGCAGCAAGGCCAGTGCGGCGGGGACCGCCTGTATCCACAGGATCTTGCGGCTGGCGGTGGCTGCGCCATACAGCCCCGCCACCAGCACGCAGCCCAGAAAGAAGCGCTGCACCGCCAGGCCTTCGGCGCCCCCCCACCACAGCCCCCACAGCAGTCCTGCGGCTAGAAATCCGTTGTACAGCCCCTGGTTGGCGGCGAGGGTCTTGGTCGCCTGGGCCTGCTCGAGCGACATGCCGAATGCGCGCCGGCCTGCGGGCTTGTCCCACAGAAACATCTCCAGCACCAGGATGTACAGGTGCAGCAGTGCGATCAAGGCAGTCACCACAGTCGCGGCCAGGGCCATGGAAATCTCCAGCAAGGGCAATCGGGCCTGCAGTATGGCGGATAAGCGCCGCCCAGGCACCTCTTCTCTGCGCTGCAGGCCTGCCCCCATGCCTGCAGCGCTTTGCCGCCAAAGTTAAAATGGAGGGCTTCAGGCCCTCTGCCATGCTGGCAGACCCATGGCCGCCCTTCTATCCTGGCCGGCCCGCCCTGCCTTCACGCGCACTCAATACCGTGTCATACGCCTCAGAAACCCGGCGCCGTCGTACGTTCGCCATCATCTCCCACCCGGACGCGGGCAAGACCACGCTGACCGAAAAGCTGCTGCTGTTCTCGGGCGCGATCCAGATTGCCGGCGCCGTCAAGGGACGCAAGGCCTCGCGCCACGCCACCTCCGACTGGATGGAGATCGAAAAGCAGCGCGGCATCTCGGTGGCATCGTCGGTGATGCAGATGAGCTACCGCGACCATGTGATCAACCTGCTCGACACCCCCGGCCACAAGGACTTCTCGGAAGACACCTACCGCGTGCTGACCGCCGTGGACTCGGCGCTGATGGTGATCGATGCGGCCAACGGTGTGGAATCGCAGACCCGCCGCCTGATCGAAGTCTGCCGCCAGCGCCACACGCCCATCATCACCTTCGTCAACAAGTTTGACCGGGAAGTGCGCGATCCGCTGGACATCATGGACGAAGTCGAGCGCGAACTGGGCATGCCCTGCTGCCCCATCACCTGGCCCGTGGGCCAGGGCAAGTCCTTTGGCGGCATCATCAATCTGCGCACGCAGAGCATGACGGTGTTCACGCCCGGCAGCGACCGCGGCCCCAAGGACTTTGAAGTCATTCCGCTGAGCGAAGGCGACAAGCTGCGCGCACGCTTTGGCAAGGCGTTCGACGATGCCCTGGAATCCATGGAACTGGCCGTGGGCGCCTCGGCCGAGTGGGACCATGAGGCTTTCCTGGCAGGCAAGCTGACCCCGGTGTTCTTCGGCTCCGGTGTGAACAACTTCGGTGTGATGGAAGTGCTGGACGCCGTGGTCGACATGTCGCCCCCGCCCGGCCAGCGCATTGCCTTCACCGAAGTGAACCGCACCCGCGAAGAGCGCGTGGTCAAGCCCGAAGACAGCGGCTTCTCGGGCGTGGTCTTCAAGGTGCAGGCCAATATGGACAGCAACCACCGCGACCGCATTGCGTTCGTGCGCGTGGCGTCCGGCAAGTACACCCCCGGCATGAAGATGAAGGTGCAGCGCACGGGCAAGGAACTGCGCCCCACCTCCGTGGTCACCTTCATGTCACAACGCCGCGAGGCGGTGGATGAGGCCTATGCCGGCGACATCATCGGCTTCACCATCCACGGTGGCGTGCAGCTGGGCGACTCGATCACCGACGGCCCCAGCCTGCAGTTCACCGGTCTGCCGTTCTTCGCACCGGAAATGTTCATGACCGTGGTGCTGAAGAACCCGCTGCGCACCAAGCAGCTGCAGCAAGGCCTGATGCAGCTGGGTGAAGAAGGCGCGATCCAGGTGTTCAAGCCCGATGTGGGCGGCAACATGCTGCTGGGCGCGGTCGGTCAGCTGCAGTTTGAAGTGGTGCAGCACCGTCTGAAGACCGAATACGACTGCGACGTGCGCCTGGAAGGCTGCCAGTACACCGGCGCCCGCTGGATCACGGCCGACTCCCCGGCCGAGCTGCGCGAGTTCGAAAACGCCTACCCCCTGCGCCTGGCGCACGATGCCGCCGACACGCTGGCCTATCTGTGCACCAGCCCGTATGACGTGCGCCTGGCGCAGGAGCGCTTCCCCAAGATCCACTTCCACCCCCTGCGCGAGCATGCGGGCCTGGCCCTGGGTTCCGCGCACTGACCGCCGCTGACATGCGCGACACAGCCCGCATCTGCCAGGCACATGCGGGCTGGTTTATTTGGATAGAACTGTGAGCCAAGAATTTCTGCAACCCTTGTCGGCACTGCCGGTTCCCGCGAACGTGCTGGGCGTGCTGACCGATATCGACGACACCCTGACCACCGAGGGCGTGGTGCCTGCCCATGTGGTGGCAGCCATCGCCCGCCTCAAGGCGGCCGGCCTGAAGGTCGTGCCCATCACCGGCCGCCCTGTGGGCTGGAGCGTGCCATTTGCATCGGCCTGGCCGGTGGATGCCATCGTGGCCGAGAACGGTGCCGTGGCGCTGCGCCGCAACGGCCAGGGCGGGCTGGACAAGCTCTACCAGCAGGACGAAGACAGCCGGGCCCACAACTTTGCGCGCATGCAGGAAGTGCTGAGCCAGATCGAGTCCACGGTGCCCGGTGCCAGCCGTGCCACCGATTCCATGGGCCGTGAATGCGATATCGCCGTGGACCACAGCGAGTTCACCCACATGCCGCAGGCGCAGATCGACCAGTGCGTGCAGATCATGAAGGCGGCCGGCATGAACGCCACCGTCAGCTCCATCCACATCAATGGCTGGTTCGGCGCACACAACAAGCTGGAAGGTGCGCGCTGGATCGTGCGCGAGCTGTTCGACATCGATCTGGACGCCACGCTGGGCCAGTGGATCTACATCGGCGACTCCACCAACGACCAGCTGATGTTCCAGAACGTTCCGCTGTCCGTGGGCGTGGCCAATATTGCGCGCTTCGTGCCGCAGCTGCACCACCTGCCGCGCTATGTGACCACTGCCGAGCGCGGCGACGGTTTTGTGCAGCTGGCCGACCACATCCTGGCGGCATAGACAGCGCTGGCGCGGGGGACCGGCCGACACAGCCCTCCCACGCCAGCACCGTGGGTGCCAACAAAAAAGCCCGCAGCACCAGGTCTGCGGGCTTTTTCATTGCAGCGCTCCGGCCTTGCACCGTCCGGAGCGGGCCCCGGTGCAATGCCGTGCTTCCAGCGTCAGTCGATGCTGACCTTGGCGGTCTCGATCACCTTCTTGTACATGGCCGTGTCCTTGTCGATCAGGGCCTGGAACTGCGCGGGCGTGCTGCCGACGGCGCCAAAGCCCAGCTGCTCCAGCTTGTTCTTCACCTCGGGCGACTGCACGGCCTCGGCGATGGTCCTGGACAGCTTGTCGACGATGGGCTGGGGCGTGCCCTTGGGGGCCAGCAGACCGACCCAGGAATTCATCACAAAGCCGGGAAAGCCCGACTCCTCCATGGTGGGCACATTCGGCTCACCGGGCCAGCGCTGCTTGGACGCCACGGCCAGCACCTTGATCTTGCCACTCTTGGCATGCGGCATGGGCACCAGCGCAGGGTCAAACAGCACATCCACCTGGCCGCTCATCAGGTCGGACAGAATCGGGGCGCTGCCGTTGTAGGGCACATGCTGGGCGTTCAGGCCATTTTCCTGGGTGAAGCGCGCGCCGATCATGTGGGCACTGGCGCCGGTGCCGCTGGAGGCGTAGTTCAGCGGGTGGGTCTTGCCATACTCGGCCAGCTCCTTGGCGCTCTTCACCGGCAGCTTGTTGGCGGCAAACAGGAACATCGGCAGATCGGCCATGTGGCTCACGGCCACGAAGTCCGTGGGCTTGTAAGGCAGCTTCTTGTACAACGACATGTTCACCGTGTAAGCGGCCAGCACGCTCACAAAACTGTAGCCGTCTGCGGGGGCGCGGGCCAGTTGCGTCACCCCGATGGTGCTGTTGGCACCTGGGCGGTTTTCCACGATCACGGGCTGGCCCAGCTTCTTGCTGACGGCATCGAACACCGTGCGGCTGACGATGTCGGTCGATCCACCCGGGGTGTAGGGCACGGTCAGCTTGATGGGCTTGGTGGGCCACTGGGCCGGGTCCTGCGCCAGCGCCAGGCCGGTGCTGCAGGCGGCTGCGGCGGCGATTGCGCCCAGGGTGAGCGTGCGGAAAGTGAATGCCATGTCTCTGTCTCTCTTATCGGGTGGCCGGCCGCTGTCCCTATAGACGGCGGCAATGTCATTTTTCTTATTAAGAAATGACATTTCAAATGTAGAACTGCGCCAAAGCACCGCCATTGCGGGCAATCCCCTAGAAGGCGTCGCCTAGGCGTCAACCCACGGCGACACCACCCGCTTTATGGTGGACAGGGTGCTCCCTGCTCTCTCTGCGCCTGCGCATTCCCGTGCAGCCCCCCATTCCCGACATTCCCAACGGCCATGCACGGCAGCTCCGCCGCTGCGTGCCACACTGGTTTCAGGAGGTGATTCCCATGGCATCCGCTTCTCGACGCGCCACCGTCCAGGCGCAACAAAAAGTCCTCGATCTGGGCATTGCCGCCCCCCAGGTGGTGGCGCACCGCCTGGCGCGCATGGCCCTGGCGGGGCCGGTGCCCAGTGCGCGGGACCAGAAAGAGTTCACCGGCATGGTGCTGGAAAAGCAGATGGCGTTTGCCCAGTCATGGTGGGCCGCCTGGAATGCCATGCTGCAAGGCCCGTGGAGCATGGCCTGGTCGACCTGGCAGACCGCGCTGTCCGGCGGCATGCTGGGTGGCTCGCCCTGGGCGATGTGGAAGCTGACCGAGCGCAGCAGCGCACCGGTGGCCAAGGTGGTGAATGCCGCGCTGACCCCCATTGAACGCAAGGCCAGCAGCAACGCCCGGCGACTGGCACGCACGCCCCTGGTGGGCAAGCCGCGCAAGCGCAGCTGAGCGCGTTACGGGCGCGGCGGCGCCTCTTGTGTCTCTTGCGCCTCCTCTGCCTTCTGCGCTTCCCAATCGGCATCGCAGCCCGCGCCCGCCGCAATCCAGCGCCGCGCCAGCCGGGCCACCAGGCGCACGGCCCAGGGCTGCTGCCAGCCCAGCACCGCGCCCGGATCGCTCACCATGCCGCAGCGGTAGTGCTGCCCCGCTTCGTCCCACTGCAGGGCCTTGCAGGCCCCGGTGCGGCGGCGCGACACCAAGATGCCCAGCGGACAGGGCTCGGCCAGACAGCACAGTCCGCAGCCATTGCACGCTGCGCCCATGGCCGGCTTGGGCGGTGCGGCAGGCTGCAGGTAGATGGTGCGCTGTTCAGGGGCGGTCATGGTGGGCGGGATTGTCGCCTGGGTGGCGCCTGTGCATGCGCCGCATGTTCCACAGGTGCTGCAAAACGGTTTACGCCCGCCAGGGCGGCGGCAGCTGCGCCGCGTGGCCCAGGTCCACCCTGGCCTGCAGGAAATCCAGCACCGCCCGCGTGCGCGGCGGCAGGCGGTCCGGCTTGCCGGGGTAGACCGCATGGATGGGCTCCAGATCGCCGGTGTTGAAGTCTTCCAGCACCACCTGCAGGTGGCCTGCCTGCAGATCCTCCCAGGCATGGAACAGGGACAGCCGTGCCAGCCCGGCGCCTTGCACCGCCAGGCTGCGCAGCACATCGCCGTCGTTCACCCGCAGCACATCGCCAATCTCCACCGCCACCCGCCGTCCGTCCACCAGGAACGGCCAGTGCGGAACGGCACGCTGGTAGGTCCAGCCCAGCCGCCGGTGGGCAGACAGTTCGTCCGGGTGCAGCGGCACGCCATGGCGTGCCAGATAGTCCGGTGCGCCCACAATCACCTGCAGCGTGGCGCCCAGGCGCCGCGCCACCATGTCGGAGGGCGGCAGCTGGCCCCAGCGGATCGCAATGTCGATGCTGTCTTCCACCAGGTCCACCACCTGGTCGGTGAAGAGCAGTTCCAGCCGTATGCCAGGGTGCGCCTCCAGCAAAGGCGCCACCAGCGGCACCAGCAGGCGCTGGCCGGTTGCGGAACTGGCGCTGATGCGCACCACCCCCTGGGGGGCACTGCGGGCGGCCACGGCGGCTTCCAGTTCGTTCAGATCGGCCAGCAGGCGCTTGCCGCGCTCCACCAGTTGCGCCCCCTCCGCCGTCAGCTGGACCCGCCGGGTGCTGCGCTGCAGCAACTGCACCCCCAGCCGGGTCTCCAGCCGCGACATGGTCTTGCTGACCGCCGAAGGCGAGACCCCCAGCAAACGCGCCGCAGCCGACAGGCTGCCCTGTTCGGCCACCAGCACCAGCACTTCCAGCTCCCCGGAACGGTTGACCTCGCTGCCAGGAGCGACCAGCGGTGACAAACGGGCGGTATCAGGCATGGCAGGCAATCGCGGGGTTATTTATTCCACACAGGCACAAATGCATTTCCATTATTCCACCTACACAAAGGAAGCCACAACGCGCACAGTCACCCCCCTACCGTTTTCCATGTTTCACAGGACAATTTCCATGCCGCTCTCTCTTCTGGCCCTGGCCGCCGGTGCCTTTGGCATTGGCACCACGGAATTCATCATCATGGGTCTGCTCACCCAGGTCAGCAGCGACCTGGGCATCAGCATCCCCACGGCCGGCACCCTGATCTCGGGCTACGCCGTGGGCGTGGCGGTGGGCGCCCCGGTGCTCACCCTGCTCACCCGCCACTGGCCGCGCAAGCGCCTGCTGCTGGGGCTGATGCTGATCTTCATCGCCGGCAACCTGGCCGCCGTCATCGCCCCCAACTACCTGTCGCTGATGGCCGCGCGCGTGCTGACCTCGCTGACCCACGGCACCTTCTTTGGCGTGGGCGCCGTGGTGGCCACCGGCCTGGTGCCGGCGGAGAAAAAAGCCTCGGCCATTGCGCTGATGTTCTCGGGCCTGACATTGGCCACCTTGCTGGGGGTGCCTGCCGGTGCCTGGATCGGCCAGCACTTTGGCTGGCGCATGGCCTTTGCCGCCGTGGCCGCGATTGGCGTGGTGGCTTTCGCCATTCTGGTGGCCTTCGTGCCGCGTGACCAGGGCCGCCCTGTCGTGCCACCGCTGCAGCAGGAACTGGCCGTGCTGCGCAATCCCCAGGTCTGGCTGGGTCTGGGCATCACCGTGTTCGGTTTTGCCGGCGTGTTTGCGCTCTACACCTATATCGAGCCGCTGCTCACGCAGATCACCCACATGGACGGCAGCCTGGTGGCACTGACGCTGCTGCTGTTTGGAGCCGGTCTGGCCGCCGGCAACCTGCTGGGCGGCAAGCTGGCCGACCGCGGCGTGATGCGCGCCCTGGTGCTGAGCATTGCCACGCTGGCCGTGGTGCTGGCCGCCGGCCGCTGGGCCTTTGGCCACAGCGCCGTGGCCATGGTCTATGTGGTGCTGCTGGGTACCGTGGCCTTTGCCACCGTGGCCCCCATGCAGATGCGCGTGCTGCAGCAAGCCGGTGCGCAAGGTGCCAACCTGGCGTCCAGCCTGAACATTGCCGCCTTCAACCTGGGCAATGCCCTGGGTGCCTGGGTGGGCGGCCTGGTGCTGTCGGGCATCGGCCTGCTGTCCCTGGGCTGGTCTGCGGCCGCACTCACCGTGGTGGGTCTGCTGCTGGTGGGCTGGAGCCAGCGTCTGCCGTCCACGGCCGGCGCCATGCCCGTGGCCGTGGTGGGTCACTGACATCGCTCCCAGGGAATCGCCGGTCGTGCGCCATTCCTGGGCATGACCGGCCCCAGTCGGAAGCCCTTGGCACAAGGCCTGGTCCAGCACCCCGCACCGCCACACGCCCGGGCGCCCACAGGCACACCATGGCGTGACCCGGTGCGGAAGCAGCCCCCTTGGCCTGCCGTGTCCTGTAGGGTCGGCAGGCCAAGAGGCTTTTCTCAGGTCCGCGCCAGCACCGGCGCCAAGGCCTTGCCGGTGTGGGTGCCGGCCCTGACCAGGTCTTCCGGCGTACCCGCTGCCACGATCTGGCCGCCGCCGGTGCCGCCTTCGGGGCCCAGGTCGATGATCCAGTCGGCTTCGGCAATCACATCCAGGTCGTGCTCGATCACCACCACGCTGTGGCCGGCGTCCACCAGGCGGTGCAGCACCCGGATCAGCTTGTCCACGTCGGCCATGTGCAGGCCCACCGTGGGCTCGTCCAGCACGTACAGCGTGTGCGGCGCCTTGTTGCCGCGCTTGGTGACGTCGTCGCGCACCTTGGTCAGCTCGGTCACCAGCTTGATGCGCTGCGCTTCGCCCCCGGAGAGCGTGGGAGAAGGCTGGCCCAGCGTCAGATAGCCCAGCCCCACATCCTTGAGCAGCTGCAGCGGGTGGGCGATATTGGGCATGGAGGCAAAGAAGGCCACGGCCTCGTCCACCTCCATCTGCAGCACGTCGCCAATGCTCTTGCCGCGCCAGGTCACGGCCAGCGTCTCGACATTGAAACGCGCGCCGTGGCAGGTTTCGCACGGCACTTTCACATCCGGCAGAAAGCTCATTTCGATGGTGCGCATGCCCTGGCCTTCGCACGCCGGGCAACGGCCTTCGCCGGTGTTGAAGCTGAAGCGCCCGGCCCCATAGCCGCGGGCCTTGGCTTCCAGCGTGTCGGCAAACAGCTTGCGGATGGTGTCCCAGAAACCGATGTAGGTGGCCGGGCAGGAGCGTGGCGTCTTGCCGATGGGCGTCTGGTCCACTTCCAGCACACGGTCGATGACCTCGGTGCCGGTCACAGTCTTGGCACCCACCAGCCTGATGCGTTTGCCCGCTTCCATCTCCTCGCGGCCGGCCCGGGTGGCGTTCTGTGCCACCAGCGTGGCCACATTGGCCAGCAGCACATCGCGCGCCAGCGTGGACTTGCCGGATCCGGACACCCCTGTCACCGCCACCAGGCGCTTGAGCGGCACGCTGGCCTCCACCTCCTGCAGATTGTGCAACTGGGCACCCGCCACCGTCAGCCAGTGCAGCGGGCCGGTCGTGGACACCGGCTGCCCCAGCTGGGCATTGGCCTCGGCACTGGCGGCCTGCAGCGCCGCGGCCACATCGGCCGCGATCTGCTTCTTGGTCCGTTTCTTGGGCTTCGCGCCGTCAGCGGCCGCAGCAGCGGTCCCGGTGTCGAGCGTGGCGGCATCCACCATGCCCAGTACCGGACGGCGTGCCTGGTAGGGGTGGCGCATGGCATGCAGCAGATAGCGGCCGGTCTGCGAATTGGCGGCCGCCATGATGTCGGCCGGCGTGCCCTGGGCCACCAGTTCGCCACCGCGCTTGCCGGCGCTGGGGCCGATATCGATCACGTGGTCGGCGCGGCGGATGGTGTCTTCATCGTGCTCCACCACCACCAGGGTGTTGCCCTTGTCGCCCAGCTTGTGCAGGGCGTTCAGCAGGATGTGGTTGTCGCGGGCATGCAGGCCGATGGTGGGCTCGTCCAGCACATAGCACACGCCTTGCAGATTGCTACCCAGCTGGGCGGCAAGGCGGATGCGCTGCGCTTCCCCACCGCTCAGGGTGGGGGCGCCGCGGTCCAGCGTCAGATAGCCCAGACCCACCTCTTCCAGGAATTCGAGGCGGCCCAGGATTTCGGGCAGCAGATCGCGGGCGATATCGGCCTCGCGGCCCGTGGGCTGCAGCGCCTGGAACCACTCGCGCAGACTGGTCACCGACATCTGGCCCAATGCCGTCACCGACAGCCCGTGGAACAGCACGGCCCGGGCCGTGGGGTTGAGGCGCGTGCCCTTGCAGGTGGGACAGGTGGTTTCCTGCAGGTCTTCCACTTCCTGGCCATCGAACGTCAGTTCACGGCCACGGTTGTCTTCGGCCAAGGTGCTGTCGTCGTAGACCTTGCGCTGTTCCTTGGTCAGCTTGACGCCCGTGCCCACGCAGTCCGGGCACCAGCCGTGCTTGCTGTTGTAGCTGAACAGGCGCGGATCCAGCTCGGCATAGCTGGTGGCGCAGATGGGGCAGGCGCGCTGGGTGGAGAACACCTGCAGTGTGCCCACGCCCTTGCCCTGGTCGGCGGCGGCAATCGCCGTTTCCAGGTTGTCGATGCCCGACAGCACATGCACCACGCCCTTGCCGATCTCCAGCGTCTTGGCCAGCTGCGTGCGCAGCGCCGCTTCGTTGGCGGCCGTGACCTTGACGCTGGCCACCGGCAGCTCAATGGTGTGCTCCTTGAAGCGGTCCAGGCGCGGAAAGCCGGTGGTCGGCAGAAATGCGCCATCCACCCGCAGGTGCGTATAGCCCTTGGGGCGCGCCCAGTCGGCCAGTTCAGTGTACACGCCCTTGCGTGCAATCACCAGCGGCGCCAGCAGACCGATGTGCTGGCCCTTGAAATGGCCCAGCAGCTGGGCGGCGATGCGTTCGGGGGTTTGCGGCTCCACTGCGGCGCCATCGTGCACGCAGTGCTGGGTGCCCAGCTTCACGTAGAGCAGGCGCAGGAAATGCCAGACTTCGGTGGTCGTGCCCACGGTGGACTTGCGCCCGCCGCGCGACAGGCGCTGCTCGATGGCCACGGTGGGCGGAATGCCCCAGACCGCATCCACCTCGGGCCGGCCTGCCGGCTGCACGATGGAACGTGCATAGGCGTTCAGCGACTCCAGGTAGCGGCGCTGGCCTTCGTTGAACAGGATGTCGAACGCCAGCGTGGACTTGCCCGAACCCGACACCCCGGTCACCACATTGAACTTGCCGCGCGGAATGTCCACGCTCAGGTTTTTCAGATTGTGTTCCTTGGCATTGACGATCTCGATGGCATTCTTGGCCACGGAGGCCGAAGCGGTTGCGGAGCGCTTGGAGCGTTCGGTCTTGGTGAGCATGGGCGCCACCTCTTCCACGCGCTGGCCGCCCACGCCCATGGCCTGGTCGTACTCCCGCAGCGCCTGGGCGGTGTGCGAGGCCTTGACCTGACGCACCTCTTCGGGCGTGCCCTGGGCCACGATCTGGCCGCCGCCATCGCCGCCTTCCGGCCCCAGGTCGATCAGCCAGTCGCTGGCCCGGATCACGTCCAGGTTGTGTTCGATGACGATCAGGCTGTTGCCCGCTTCCAGCAGCTTGCGCAGCGCGCGCATCAGCTTGGCAATGTCCTCGAAGTGCAACCCGGTGGTGGGCTCGTCGAACAGGAACAGCGTGCCCTTGCGCGCCAGCTTCTGTTTGGACTTGGACGCCGTCCTGGCGGCTTCGGCCAGGAAGCCCGCCAGCTTCAGGCGCTGCGCCTCCCCCCCGGACAGCGTGGGCACGGGCTGGCCCAGCTTTACATATTCCAGGCCCACATCGACGATGGGCTGCAGTGCGCGGATCACGTCCGCGTCCTGGCTGAACAGCAAGGCCGCCTCGGCCACGGTCAGCTCCAGCACATCGGCCACGCTCAGTGCGCGGCCACCACGTTCCAGCGTGATTTCCAGAATCTCGGGCCGGTAGCGGCTGCCGTTGCAGTCCGGGCAGCGCAGGTACACGTCGGACAGGAACTGCATCTCCACATGCTCGAAGCCCGAGCCGCCGCAGGTGGGGCAACGCCCGTCGCCACTGTTGAAGCTGAACTTGGCCGCGTTGTAGCTGCGTTGCTGCGACAGCGGCGTCAGCGCAAACAGCTCGCGGATGCTGTCCCAGGCGCCCACATAGCTCACCGGATTGGAGCGGGCCGTCTTGCCGATGGGCGACTGGTCCACGAACACCACATCGGCCAGGTGATCGGCCCCCAGCAGGCGGTCGTGCGCACCCGGGCTGTCGGTGGGCTTGCCGAAGTGGCGCATCAGCGCAGGCGCCAGAATGTCCTGGATCAGCGTGGACTTGCCTGAGCCGGACACACCGGTCACCGTCACCAGCCGCTGCAGCGGGAAGTCCACGTTCAGGTTCTGCAGATTGTGTTCGCGTGCGCCTTCCAGAATCAGGCGTGGCGTGGATTCGGTCACCATGCGCTTGATACCGAAGCCCACCTGCTTGCGGCCACCCAGGTAGGCACCGGTCAGGGTGTCGGCCCGCTTCAGTTCTTCGGGCGTGCCGTCGAACACGATGTGGCCGCCCTTGGCACCAGGGCCCGGCCCCATGTCGATCATGCGGTCGGCAGCGAACATCACCGCCGGGTCGTGCTCCACCACCACCAGCGTGTTGCCGGCATCGCGCAGGCGGTGCATGGCCTGGGTGATGCGCTCCATGTCGCGCGGGTGCAGGCCGATGCTGGGCTCGTCCAGCACAAACAGCGTGTTCACCAGCGATGTGCCCAGGGCCGTGGTCAGGTTGATGCGCTGCACCTCGCCGCCGCTGAGCGTGCGGCTCTGGCGGTCCAGCGTGAGGTAGCCAATGCCCACATCCACCAGGTAGCGCAGGCGGGTGCCGATTTCCTCGTTCAGCAGCTTCAGCGCCTGCAACTCGCCTTCGGCCAGGCCCATCTGGTCCGTGAGCTTCAGGCTGTCAAAGAACTGGCTCAGCCGGGTGATGGGCAGGCGCATCAGGTCGTGCAGGTTCAGTCCCGGCAGGGCCTGCAGCTGTGCGGGCGACCAGTCCACGCCCACCGGCATGAAACGCTGTTCGGCCGGCAGCACCGCATCGGCCTGCGGCTTGCCGCCGATGCGCCACAGCAGGCTTTCGGTCTTGAGCCGTGCGCCCTGACAGGCCGGGCATTCCGTGTAGCTGCGGTACTTGGACAGCAGCACGCGGATGTGCATCTTGTAGGCCTTGGTTTCCAGGTACTCGAAGAAGCGGCGTATGCCGTACCAGGTCTGGTTCCACTTGCCGTTCCACTGGGGCGAGCCATCGATCACCCAGTGCTTCTGCTCGTCCGTGAGCTTGCTCCAGGCGATGTCGCGCGGAATGCCTTCGGCCTCGGCATGGCGCATCAGGTCGTCCTGGATCTCTTTCCAGGCCGGCGTCTGGATGGCCTTGATGGCGCCGGTGCGCAACGTGAGCTTGTCGTTGGGAATCACCAGCCCCCAGTCCACGCCGATCACCCGTCCAAAGCCGCGGCAGCTGTCGCACGCGCCCACGGCCGAGTTGAACGAAAACAGCGAAGGCATGGGTGCCGTGTAGCTCAGATTGCTTTCCGGGCAATGCAGACCTTCGGAGAACTTCCACAGGTACGGCTCGCCCTCTTCCGGCATCACATACACCGTCAGCCGCCCGCTGCCGCGCTTGAGCGCCACCTCGATGGCCTCCATGGCCCGGGCACGTTCCACACGGCTGACGCGAAAGCGGTCGGCCACCACGTCCAGCACCTTGATTTTTTCGGGGGCCACGGCCTTGGCCTTCTTGCCCTTGGCCGGCACGTCCGATGCGGCGTGTGCGCGTTCCACCTCGCGCTCGGCCTGCACCTTGGTGAAACCGCTGGCGGACAGCCACTGCTCCACTTCTTCGGCCGAGGTATTGGCCGGCAGTTCCACCGGGAAGGTCAGCGCAATGCGCGGGTCGCCTGCGGCCTCGCAGCGCTGCTGCAACGCGGCGTAGATCGTCTCTGCCGTGTCGTGCTGCACCGGCAGGCCGGTGGCACGGTCGAACAAATGCGCAGCGCGGGCGAACAGCAGCTTCAGGTGGTCGTTCAGCTCCGTCATCGTGCCCACCGTGGAGCGCGAATTGCGCACCGGGTTGGTCTGGTCGATGGCAATCGCCGGCGGAACGCCTTCCACCCGGTCCACGGCGGGCTTGTCCATGCGGTCCAGAAACTGGCGCGCATAGGCGCTGAACGTCTCGACGTAGCGGCGCTGCCCTTCGGCAAACAGCGTATCGAACACCAGGCTGGACTTGCCCGAGCCGCTGGGGCCGGTCACCACCGTCAATTCACCGGTGCGGATGTCGAGGTCAACGTTTTGCAGGTTGTGCTGGCGTGCGCCACGGATGCGGATCTGGCCCTGGGTCATTGCGGTGTACTTTTCGGAAGGAGGCCGAACATTCTAGGCACCTGTACCGCATCCCTCCCGCATTCTGGGTCGTCGCTCTTCAAACAGGAGCGCCTTCTGCGCTTGTGCGCTGCATAAGCCGTGATTGGGCATGAAGAGACCCAGCGTTTGCTCCACAAAAAAGCCCCTGCGTAGCGACAGGGGCTTGGCAGCAGGCGCACGCGGCGCCCTCATCGGCGAGGTAGGCCTTACTTGGCTTCGGCCGGTGCAGCGGGCGCGGCCGGCGCCTCGGCAGCAGGTGCGGCGGCAGGCGCTTCTGCGGCCGGTGCGGCAGGCGCTGCAGGGGCGGGCTCCGGCACATGCACGGCATCGGCGCCGTGCTTTTCACCGCTCATATCCACCTTGTCACCGGCCTTCATGATCACGAACAGGCTCACTGCGGCAAACACCACAAAACCCACAACAATCTTCCACATGCTTTGTCTCCAATCATCTTGTGTACCAACAATGGCGCAATGGCCGGCGGGCTCTGGACCAAGAAAAAGGCCCTGCGTTGTTGCCAACGCAGGGCCTGCACCTTGAAGCAGACCAAGGCCGATTGAAACAGCCTTGGATTGCAAGCAGCTTACGCTGCCGGGTGATTAGAAGTTGTGGCGGATGCCGACGGCGAAGGAGGAGAAGTCGTCGCCGCTGGTACCAGTCATGTAGCTGGCGCCGGCCTTGTTGCTGACCTTGGTGTAGTAGCCGTACACCTTGGTGCGCTTGCTCAGGTTGTAGTTGTAGCCCAGGGTGTACTGCATGGCGCTGCTGTCGGCCACATTCTTCATCTTGCCGGCACGGCCCACGTTCAGGTGGAACTCGTTGGCGCCCAGCATGTAGGCACCGGACAGACGATAGGTCGTGCGGGTACCGGCACCGACCAGCACCGAGCCGCCATCAAAGCCCCAATCCTTGCTGCGCTGCACGTAGGCACCCAGGATGAAGGAACCACCGAAGTTGTACGAACCACGCAGAGCGTATTGGTAGGACTGGTCCAGCTTGGAGTAGCCAGCACCCAGGCCCAGACCGCCGTTGTCGTAGTTGGCAGCCACGTCATACACGTTCTTGGTGCCGTACTTGGGGTTCTTTTCGTACAGACCGGTGCCGACTTCCAGGTTGAAGCCACCGAAGGTAGGCGTCTTGTAGCTCACGCCGTTGGAGTTCGTGTACGCGTCGTTCATCACGTAGGCGTAGAACGCGTCCGACGACGAACCGGTGTCGTGGTTGTGCATGCTGATGTAATCAGCCGTTGCGAAGTAGGAAGGAGCAGTCCAGCGACCCAGACGCACCATACCGAAGTTGCCGGACAGGTTCACTTCGCTTTGACGGGCGAAGAAGCCACGGCTGTCGGAAGAGCCGTCGTCCGAGTTGAAGCCCGACTCCAGCACGAAGCCAGCCTTCAGGCCGCCGCCCAGATCTTCGGTACCCATGAAACCGATACGCGAAGCGTTGTTGAACAGGCCGGTCTTGGTTTCATCACCAGACTTTTGGCGCTCCACGGTGGTGTTCACACGACCATAGATGGTCACGCTGCTTTGAGCCAGAGCAGCCGAGGTACCGCACACGGCCAGAACGGCCAGCATCAGACGTTGGATCTTCATTGGATTTCCTTGTGGATGGTTTCAGTTCGTTGGTGCCAGCGGGGCCGAAGGCTTGAGGCGCTGTGCCTTGCTTCTGACGGCTGCTAGGTAGACAAATTGTAGGTGGCATGTCGCCCAAAACCCTTGCCAGCTGGGCGCAAAAGCGGCATCTGATGTTTTGCAACAACACCGCGCACCAGCATGCACCAGCCACAAAAAGCAAACCCCGACGGCTTGCGCCATCGGGGTGCAAATTCATTCAGGCTTGCGCCCAAATGGTGCGCTTTCAGTCTTCGGCGTAGATGTCCACGTCCTTGGTTTCACGCAGGAACAGGGTACCGATCACGGCCGTCGCACCGGCGATGATGATGGGGTACCACAGGCCGTTGTACATATTGCCGGTCTGCGCCACGATGGCGAAGGACATGGTGGGCAGCAGGCCGCCGAACCAGCCATTGCCGATGTGGTAGGGCAGGCTCATCGAGGTGTAGCGGATGCGGGTGGGGAACATCTCCACCAGGATGGCAGCGATGGGGCCATAGACCATGGTCACCAGCAGCACCAGATAGAACAGGATCACGATCATCATGACCTTGTTCATCTTGGCGGGGTCAGCCTTCTCGGGGTAGCCGTCGTTCTTCAGTGTTTCGCTCACGGCCTTGTTGAACTCGGCGCCCTTGGCCTTCAGTTCATCGGGGCTCAGGCCCTTGAGCGAGTAGCTGGGGATGGTGTGGCTGCCGATCTTGATCACGGCCGGCGTACCAGCCGGAGCGACTTCGCTTTCATAGCTCACCGAACGGTTGGCCAGCGCTTGCTTGGCCACGTCGCAGGAGCTGGTGAACTTGGTCGTGCCGGTGGGGTTGAACTGGAACGAGCACTCGGCCGGGTCTGCCACGATCACCACCTTGTTGGCGGCCTGTGCGGCGGCCAGCGCCGGGTTGGCAGCTTCGGTGAGCATCTTGAAGGCGGGGAAGTAGGTCACCACAGCCAGCACGCAACCCATCATGATGATGGGCTTGCGGCCGATCTTGTCCGACAGCGTGCCGAAGACCACGAAGAAAGGCGTGCCCAGCAGCAGCGCGGCAGCGATCATCAGGTTGGCCGTCACAGCATCGACCTTCAGCTGCTGCGTCAGGAAGAACAGGGCATAGAACTGGCCGGTGTACCACACCACGGCCTGGCCGGCGGTCAGACCCACCAGGGCCAGGATCACGACCTTCAGGTTCTTCCACTGGCCAAAGGCTTCCGACAGCGGGGCCTTGGAGACCTTGCCTTCGGCCTTCATCTTCTGGAAGGCGGGCGACTCGGACAGCTGCATACGGATCCACACCGAAATGCCCAGCAGCACCAGCGACACCAGGAACGGAATGCGCCAGCCCCAGTCTTGGAAGGCTTCTTCACCCACGGTGGTACGCACCCCCAGGATCACGATCAGCGACAGGAACAGGCCGATCGTGGCCGTGGTCTGGATCCAGGCGGTATAGGCGCCGCGCTTGCCGTGCGGTGCATGCTCGGCCACGTAGGTGGCAGCACCACCGTACTCGCCGCCCAGTGCCAGACCTTGCAGCATGCGCAGCACGATCAGGATGACCGGAGCCGCCACGCCGATGGCGGCGTAGTTGGGCAGGATACCCACGATGAAGGTGGACACACCCATGATCAGGATGGTCACCAGGAAGGTGTACTTGCGACCGATCATGTCGCCCAGGCGGCCGAACACCAGCGCGCCAAAGGGGCGCACGATGAAGCCCGCAGCAAAGGCCAGCAGCGCAAAGATGAAGGCCGATCCGGCATCCAGTCCGCTGAAGAACTGCTTGGCAATGATGGCTGCCAGCGACCCGTACAGGTAGAAGTCGTACCACTCGAAAACGGTTCCGAGTGAAGACGCGAAAATCACTTTGCGCTCTTCCGGCGTCATGGGCCGGACTGTGCCCGCCCCCTGCGCGCCCACGCCCTTTGCTGCGTTGATAGCCATGTTTGTCTCCTGATGTATGAATATGTAACGAGCCCTGGCGATAGGCACGTAAATTCACTATCCGTCAGCAGATTGACACCGCTCTGACGCGTTTCTTACAGAGATTGACGCCGAACTGAACCGGTTCTTACAGCTTTGGTGGCAACCCTAGGGCTTGTTTTCTTGATGTGAAAATCCAAGGGCAAACCCTGCGACTTATGTTGCACTGCCGTAAGTGCAAGGTCAGTAGTTCTACCCAGAATCGTCTGCGGTTTCGCAGTGGGCATTTATGCCTATTGCGGCACAGAAACAAACCGCAGGAGACATAACTCATGACCGATACCGTGGTCACCAAAATCCAGCGCAACCCGAAATACCTGGAGTTGCGCAGCAAGCGCAATCGCCTGGGGTTGGTGCTGACCGTGCTGATGCTGCTCGTCTATTACGGCTATGTGGCGCTGATTGCATTCGACAAGGAATTTCTGGCCCAGCCACTGAGCAGCTCCGGCGTGACCACCCTGGGCATTCCCATTGCCCTGTTCGTGATCGTTTTCACCGTCGCCATCACGCTGTTCTATATCCGTCGCGCGAACAACGAGTTCGACCAGCTGACCCAGCAAATCCTGAAAGACGCCCAGTAAAAATGAAGAGCTCCCTGCAACGCGCGCTGGCGACCACGCTGGCGACCTCTCTCATGCTCTCGGCAACGGGCTCGGCCCTGGCAGCCGGTGGCGACATTGGCGACGTCGCCAAGCAAGCCACCAACTGGACGGCCATCATTCTCTTTGTGGCCTTTGTGGCCGGTACCCTGTGGATCACCAAGTGGGCCGCCTCCAAGACCCGCTCTGCCGCCGATTTCTACACCGCTGGCGGCGGCATCACAGGCTTTCAGAACGGCCTGGCGATTGCGGGTGACTACATGTCTGCCGCATCGTTCCTGGGCATTTCCGCCCAGGTCATGCTCAGCGGCTACGACGGCCTTATCTACTCTATCGGCTTCCTGGTGGGCTGGCCCATTCTGACCTTCCTGCTGGCCGAACGCCTGCGCAACCTGGGCAAGTTCACCTTTGCCGACGTGGCCGGCTACCGCTTTGCCCAAGGTCCTTTCCGCATGTTTGCCGCCAGCGGCACGCTGGTGGTGGTGGCGTTCTACCTGATCGCCCAGATGGTGGGCGCGGGTCAGCTGATCAAGCTGCTGTTCGGCCTGGACTACTGGATCGCCGTGGTGCTGGTGGGCGTGCTGATGATGGTCTATGTGCTGTTCGGCGGCATGACCGCCACCACCTGGGTGCAGATCATCAAGGCCTGCATGCTGCTGGCCGGCGTGACCTTCATGGGTTTCATGATCATGGCCAAGTACGGCTTCAGCTTTGAAGCGCTGTTCGCCGAAGGCGTGAAGGTCAAGACCGCCATCGCAGAAGCCGGCGGCAAGGAGCCCGATGTAGCGGCCAAGCTGGGCCTGTCCATCATGGGCCCCGGCGGCTTCATCAAGGACCCCATCTCGGCCATCAGCTTCGGCATGGCACTGATGTTCGGCACGCTCGGTCTGCCCCACATCCTGATGCGCTTCTTCACGGTGCCGGATGCCAAGGAAGCCCGCAAGTCCGTGGGCTGGGCCACGGTGTGGATCGGCTACTTCTACATCCTGATCTTCATCATCGGCTTTGGCGCCATCACCATGGTGCTGACCAACCCCGACATGGCGGACACCGTCAAGGGCGTCATCAAGGGCGGCTCGGGCACGGCCAATATGGCAGCCGTGCTGGTCGCCAAGAGCGTGGGCGGCGATGTGTTCTACGGCTTCATCTCTGCCGTGGCCTTTGCCACCATCCTGGCCGTGGTGGCGGGTCTGACGCTGTCGGGCGCCTCTGCCGTGTCGCACGATCTGTATGCCACCGTGTTCAAGAACGGCAAGGCCGACAGCGCTGCCGAACTGCGCGTTTCCCGCCTGACGACGCTGACACTGGGCGTCATCGCGGTGCTGCTGGGCATTGTGTTCGAGAAGCAGAACGTCGCCTTCATGGTGGCCCTGGCCTTCGCGATTGCCGCATCGGCCAACTTCCCCGTGCTGCTGCTGTCGGTGCTGTGGAAGGGCTGCACCACCAAGGGTTCCGTCATTGGCGGCTTCATGGGCCTGGTCTCTTCCGTGGGCCTGACCATCGTGTCGCCCTCGGTCTGGGAAGCCACCTTCGGCAACCCTCCCGGCTCGGCCTGGTTCCCCTACACCTCGCCCGCACTGTTCTCGATGACCATCGGTTTCGTGGGCGTGTGGCTGTTCTCGGTGCTCGACAAGAGCGGCCAGGCAGACAAGGAACGTGCGGCTTTCGAAGCCCAGCAGGTGCGTTCGGAAACTGGTTTTGGCGCATCGGGCGCTTCGGGCCACTGAGCCCTCTCGCAGCGCGGCAACCGCCGCGCTGGCACCATGCAAAAAGCCGGGTTTCCGAACCCGGCTTTTTTCATGCCCATGCCCACGGGCATGGCGGCGTGGCTGGGCCGTCCGCGACGCGGACCGCTACCCCGTCGTCACCGCGCGCCCTGCAACTGGCGTAGCTTGATGAAGGCCAGCGCCGCCATCACCGCATCGTTGACGGCATCGTGCGCACGGCTTTGCGGCAGACCGAGGTCCCGCATCAGCGTGTCAAAGCGCAGATCGATCTCCGGCGACTGCTGCCGGTGGGGTGGC
Source organism: Comamonas sp. 17RB (assembly GCF_030056555.1). Taxonomy (NCBI): domain Bacteria; kingdom Pseudomonadati; phylum Pseudomonadota; class Betaproteobacteria; order Burkholderiales; family Comamonadaceae; genus Comamonas; species Comamonas sp. 17RB. Next base: position 102,792 of record NZ_JASHHY010000012.1, read on the forward strand.
AACTGCCGGAATTTGTGGTCGTAGTAGAGCGCGGACACCTCGTTCCGCGGCTGCGGCAGCGCAATGCCCAGTATCGGCCGCAGCACCCGGTTGATCATCGCAAGATCGAACTCCAGGTAGTAGCCCACCAGCGGCCGGCTGCCGATGAAACGCAGCAGCTGCAGCACCGCCTCCTGGGCGGGCAGCCCCTGGGCCAGATCCCGCGCGCGCAGCTGGTGGATGCGCACGCTGTCGGCACTGACGCCATGGGGCGGCCGCACCAGCAACTCCAGCCGCTGGCTGGTCAGAATGCGCTGCCCCTGGATGCGCACGGCACCGATGGAAACAATGTGGTCCCGGCGCACATCCAGCCCGGTGGTCTCGCAGTCCAGCGACACCCATTCGTCCGGCGGGGCCGGCTCCAGCACAAAGGCATAGGCCGGATCGGCCAGCTGGCGCAGCAGCCGCTGGCGGCGCCAGCCCTCCAGCCAGTGGCGCAGGGGGTGCCACGGGTAGGGGCGCGTGCTCACAGCGCATCCAGACGCAAACGCTGCTGCAGCAGCGTGCGAAAACGCCGCACCACCGCCAGGGCATCCTTGAGCAGATCCCGCTCCAGGCTGCTGAGGGTGGAAGGGTCCACCTCCCCCGTCACCGGCCGGTGGCGCTCGATCTCGGACAGACCCACCTGCAGCCGCAAGCCCATCAGCAGGTGCAAGGACTCCCGCATCTCCCGCCCCAGCGACGCATCCAGGGTGCCATCGGCGACCAGCGCTTCGATGCGGTCCACCGTGCTGGTGGTGTCCACATGCCGTGCCAGCGCCAGACTGCGCACGCCATGGACCAGCGGAAAGATGCCGGCTTTCTTCAAATGCACGCTGCTGAACGCATCGCTGCGGCCCAGCAGACGGTTCCACCAGCCGCCGGATTCACCGAAGCTGTCGATCACCGACGCAAAGCGGGCAATCAGGGCATCGTTGTCCGTGGCCAGGCTCTGCAACTGCTGGCGCACCCCAGCCAGCAGCGCGGCGTCACCGGCCACGGCATGGGCATCCAGAAAAATGGCCAGCCGCATCAGGCTGTCGGCACTGGGCATCAGCAGCCATTCCCTGGCACGCTGGCCAAAGTCGCTGACGCTGCCGCGCCACTCCGGGTTGTTCAGCATGATGTGCCCGGGGCATTCCGGGTAGCCGAAACGCTGCAGCACGGCCGAAAAGGCATGGCAGATGGCGTCCAGATCGGGTGGCGGGATGTAGCCATCACGCAGCAGCAGGCCGTTGTCCTGGTCGGTCTTGAGCAACTGCTCGCCACGCCCCTCACTGCCCATCACGAACAGGCAGCTGTTGGCCACCAGATCGGCCGGCGCCAGCATCTGCCAGGCGCGCTCGAACAGCCGGGCATTGAGTTGCTGCACCAACTGGGCCATCAGCGCGATGCGCGTGCCACCGCGGTGCAGTGCCGACAGCAACTGGGTGATCTGTGCAGCCGGTTGCTCCAGTGCCAGCAGGTCGCCGGCCTGTTCGATCTGCACCAGGATCAGGTGGGAATGGTTGGCCAGAAAGCTGAACAGGTCCAGCGCCTCCAGCATCCCGCACACCTGACCGGCATCGTCCAGCACCGCCAGCCGGTGCACGCGGGCGCGCAGCAGCAGTGCCATGGCATCCCCCAGCTGGTCGCTGGCCCGCACGCTGATCACCGGGCTGCTGGCGAATTCGCCCACCGCCAGCTGCGCCAGGGGACGCCCGTCCAGGATGGCGCGCTGCAAGGTGGTGTTGGAGAAAATACCGATGCCCTGCGGCAGCCCGGACACCAGCACGCTGGTGGTGCGCTGCTCCTGGAACAGCCGGGTCACGCTGACGATGTCGGTGGCCGCATCCACCACATGGGCGGGGCGTACAAAGGCCTGCTCCACCCGCATCAGGGTCAGGGACTGCCGTTCGTGCTGATCGGCACGCTGGGCCAGGGTCCCCAGCTTGTGGCCCAGATCGGCAAACAGCAGCGCACCAAACGCCGTGTTGCGCGCAATCAGCTCGTTGACGGTCTCGTGCGCCAGCTGGTAGGCCACCATCTCTTCGACCACCACAAACCGGCTGCTGGCGCGCCCCGCCACGAGAGCCCGCCCATCGAAGCAGTCTTCCGGCCCGTAGGAGGCCAGCAGCTGCTCCCCCTCGGTCTGCTCCACATGGCCCTTGATGATGACGAACAGATGGGTCGGTGCCATGCCCCGGTCCAGCACCACGGCCCCTTCCGGGAAGTAGGCGATATCGACGCCGCTGCGGACCAGGGCCTGTTCTTCAGGCGTCAGACAATCGAACGGGGAAACTGCGAAATTGAAGGCATTGGGCATAGCGCAGGCATTCAAGCCTGCAAGCCTTGCTCCACGCTTGCAGCCGCCTCCCAGCGCCCCTGCGCGAACCAGTCGCCGCCCTGCAGGTAGTCCCGCAGCATGGGCAGGCCATCCACGCCGAAGAAGGTCCGGCCGTCCACACCCAATGTGGGAACGCCGAACACGCCCGCAGCCGTGGCCTCCTCGGTGTTGGTGCGCAGCAGTCCCTTGGCGCGCTCTGCCGCCTGCGCGTCGGTGCGCAGCTGCGCCGCCAAGCGCTCACGCAAGGCGGCGATGCGCTCGGCCCCCAGTGCGTCGCCGCCGCCTTCCCACACATGGCGGAACAAGGCATCGGCCGTGAAGCGGTTGATGCAGCCGTCCTCGCTGCACTCCAGCGCCAGGCGCAGCAGGGGCAACGGGTTGAAAGGGTGGCGCTGCGGCATGCGCAGCGGCGTGCCTTGCGCATGGCCCAGCCACTCGGCATGGCGGTAGGTCCATGCCCGCTTCGGAGGTATCCCCGCAGGCCCGGGGTTGGCGTGCTGCTTCAACAAGGCGCCCAGCAGCACCGGGCGATACCGCACATGGCAGCTGATGCCCTCCAGCTGGGCAGGCAACTGGGCGAAGGCCAGCCATGCATAGGGCGACACAAAATCCAGATAGAACGTGATCTCGCGCATGCGCGCCTCCCTGTGCCGCTAGGGCGTTATCCGGGTCACAACGTGGGCTGTTCCATGCCGCAACGCTGCAGCACGGCGCCCCAGATCTGGCGCTGTGTGGCGGCATCGGACTTGCCCCACTGGCGCAATTCATCCAGGGTACGCAGGCAGCCGACGCAGTGGCTGCGGTCGTCGTCCATGCGGCAGACCGAAATGCATGGCGAAGGCGGCGCCTCCATGGCACGGGTATCCAGCAAGCCCTGGCCCAGCACCGTACGGGCCTTGTCCAGCAAGGCATCGGGTGGCAAGGGACAGCTCATGCGCCCTCCCCGGCCGGTGGCTCCACCACATCCTCCACCGGCGCGCCGGTGAGTTGCTGCAGCGCCGCCATGTCCAGCGGGAACACCGCATGCGGATGCCCGGCCGCCGCCCACAGCACCGCAAAGCGCGCCAGGCTGGCGTCGATCACCGTCACCGGTGGCTGCAGATGCGCCACCGGGCTCACGCCGCCAATGGCAAAGCCGGTGCGCGCCTTCACATAGTCGGCATCGGCACGACCGACCTTGCCCACCAGGGCCGCCAGCTTCTTCTCGTCCACACGGCGGTCACCGGCCGCCACCACCAGCACATGGGCGCCATCTTCCTTGCGCTTGAAAACCACGCTCTTTGCCACCTGCCCCACGGCAATGTCCAGCTGGTCTGCCGCTTCCTGGGACGTGCGGGCCGCGCCATCCAGCATCTGCGGGCCGTGCGCATGGCCGGCTTGCTGCAGATAGCGCGCCACGCGCTGTACGCCCTCGGGCAGGCTGTGCAATTCCGATCCGCACATCACACGGCCTCGCAGACCGCGCTGCTCGCGCGCTTGGCCAGCACGGCCTTGGCCACCCGTGACTGCGTGGGACGCCCCAGGTGTTCGCTGATGAACGCCCCGGCGTCGATCAGCTGGTCCAGATCGATGCCGGTGTCGATGCCCATGCCGTGCAGCATGTAGACCACGTCTTCGGTCGCTACGTTGCCCGTCGCCCCCTTGGCGTAGGGGCAGCCGCCCAGGCCCGCCACCGAGGTGTCGTACTGCCACACGCCCATGGCCAGTGCGGCCAGCGTGTTGGACAGCGCCTGGCCATAGGTGTCGTGGAAATGGCCCGACACATCGTTGATGTCGAAATGCTGCAAGGTGGCTTCAATGGCCTTGCGCACCTTCACCGGCGTCCCCACCCCGATGGTGTCCGCCACACCGATGTGCTGCACGCCGATGCCCTTCATCAGACCGGCCAGGTAGGCCACGCGCTCCGGCGCCACTTCGCCCTCATAGGGGCAGCCCACGGTGCAGCTCATCGCGCCACGCACGTAGATGCCGGCAGCACGCGCAGCCTCCACCACGGGCGCAAAGCGTTCGATGCTTTCGGCAATCGAGCAGTTGATGTTCTTCTGGCTGAACGCCTCGCTGGCCGCACCAAACACCACGATCTCGTCGGGCCGGGACAGCACGGCCGCCTCGTAGCCTTTCAGGTTGGGCGTCAGCACCGAATAGCGCACGCCAGGCTTGCGTGCGATGGCGGCCATCACCTCGGCGTTGTCCGCCATCTGCGGCACCCATTTGGGCGACACAAAGCTGGTGACCTCGATCTCGGTCAGGCCCGCATTCTGCAGTCGGTGCACCAGCTCCACCTTGACGGCGGCCGGCACCGGCTGCTTCTCGTTCTGCAGACCGTCGCGGGGGCCGACGTCGACCAATTTCACGCGTTGGGGATAACTTGTCATGGCTGTCTCCTGTTCAGATTCACATCGTCGGGCTGTGCGCAAGCACGTGGACACCCTCTCGGTTCAACCCGCTGCAGCGGCTAGGGCGTGGCAGCGGGATGCTGCTGCGCCACCTGGGCAAACCAGTCGTCGCAGCCGTTGTGCGCTGCGGTGGGCGGGTAGGGGCCGTCACCCGCCGGGCTCACGTGGCTGGCCGTTCCCTTGTCCACCGCATGCACCTGGTAGCCCAGCAGATCCTGGACCACGCCCGTGTAGAGCAGATTGGTCTGGCGCAGACTGCCGTCAGGGGCCACGGCATGGGCGGCGACCTTCTGCAATTGTCCCCACCACTGCGGCTGCTGTTGGCGCAGGGTGGCATTCCCCCAGACCAGCAACGGGACTTCGTACGCGCTGCGGGTGCTGCCATGGGTGTAGGAACCACCGCATTGCGGGAAATTCTGCCCATGGTCCGACACATACACCAGCGCGGCGCGCACCCCGGGCAGGGCGTCCAGCCGGGCAATCCAGTCGGCCAGCAGGCTGCTGGAATAGGCAATGCTGTTGTCGTAGGGGTCTTCCCACTTCGCAAATTCCGGGGGGTAGCGCTTGTTGACCCGCGGGTGGCTGCCATACATGTGCAGCGTGATCAGCGCCGGCTGCCCGGCGGCCCGTTGCTGCAGGCTGCTGGCAAGCAACTCCGTCAACGCCCCGTCCTGCAGGCCATCCTGCAGGTTCACAAACCGGTCCGAACGCTGGCGGAATGCCGCGTGCGCAAAACTCAGCGACATGCCCGACGCACTTTGGTTGCTCAGCGTCTCCACGCGGAATCCGGCCGCCCGGCCCTGGTCCAGCACGGTCACCACCCCGGACTCCGGCATCTCGGCCATGCGCTGCCCGGTCAACAAGACCGGCACCGTCTTGCCGGTGTTGTTGCCATTGGCCGTCACCGGCAGGGCCACCAGCCCGTCACGCCAGGGGCGCAGCGCTGCATTCGTATCGTTACCCTGGTAGCCCAGCAGGGACCAGCGCTGCGCGCTGGCGCTTTCGCCAATCACCATCACCACCACATCGGCCATGGGCGCAGCGGCGGGAGGGGCCATGGGCGGAATGCGGTAGATCGATTCCGCGGCGTGGGCGTACCGCGCGTAGGATTCGCCCAGGGTCATGGGGTACACCCGGTCCACACGGCGCAGCGTGCCCTCCAGGCCATAGCCCTTGGCCACGCCGGTGGTGGCCAGCACGCCCCAGACCAGCCAGCTCGCCCAGCCCACACCCCGCAGCACCCGCCCCGTCAGCAGCGGCGCGCGGTGCCACAGGTGCACGGCCGCGGCCACGGCAGGCAGCAGCCAGCACAGCAGACTCGCCAGATCCTGCAGCCGGTAGGAGCTGGCGTACTCCCAGGCCTCCGTGGTGGAGGCCCCCAACACCGAATACCAGAAGAACTCATCCGGCGCCGAACGCACCGCGTAGAAATAACCCAGATAGCAGGCCCCGACCAGCACCAGCAGCCATGCCGCCACGCGGGTCAAGGGGCGCCACAGCAGGCAGCCGCACCACAGCAGGGCCGACAGCGCCACATCCCCCAGGGTGCGCGAGGAAGGCCACATCCACACCAGCGGCAGAAACAGCCACAGCCAGGCCAGCGCCGTCACCCAGCCACCCCCTCTGGAGGCGGAGTGGCGGGCATTCAGGGGAGCCAAAGTGGCATGGGGACGCATGTTCATTCCAGGATTCCAGCTTCACAACGGGCCGCATTGTTGCCCACTTGGGCCCGCTGTGCGATCCCGCCCGCCATCCCCCTCATCGGATCACCGGGTCATCAGGTCAATACCCGCGCTGCGGATCGACCATGCCCTTGACGGGCTTGCCCTGGCTCAGATCCACCACCTTGCCGACGATCTGGGCAATGCTTTCATCGCGCAGCGTGCGGGCAGAGGTGTGGGGCGTCATGGTGATGCGCGGCTCGGACCAGAACGGATGGCCGGCGGGCAGGGGCTCCTGGCGGAACACATCCAGCGTGGCCCCAGCGATCTGGCCTTCGGCCAGCAGCGCCAGCAGGTCTTCCTCCACCAGGTGCCCGCCGCGCGCCACGTTGACCACATAGGCGCCGGCTTGCAAGCGGCCCAGATTCTGGCGGTTCAGAATGTTCTCGGTCTCGGGCGTCAGCGGCAGCAGATTGATCAGCACCCTGGTCTGCGACAGAAACTCCGTAAAGCCATCGCTGCCATGCAGCGTGCGCACACCGTCCACAGCCTTAGGCGAACGGCTCCAGCCCAGCACCGGGAACTCGAACACCGTCAGTGCCTTGGCCACGCGCTCACCCAGCACGCCCAGGCCCATCACGCCCACGGTGAAGTCCTCGCGCGTGCGCGGCTTGCGGAAAGCCCATTTCCCGGCGCGCATATCGGCCTCATAGCCATCCAGCTCGCGGAAATGGCGGATCACCGCCTGCGTCACATACTCGGCCATCTGCACCGACATGCCGGCATCGTCCAGGCGCACCACCTGGGCATTGGCCGGCAGCTTCAGCTTCATCAGCGCATCCACACCGGCGCCGATGTTGAACAGCGCCTTCAATCCCGGCTGCTCGTCCATGAACTGCTGGGGCGGCGCCCACACCACGGCGTAGTCCGCCTGGGGCGCACCCGGTGCCCACACGCTGACGTCCGCATCCGGCAGCGCGGCGCGCAAGCCCTCCAGCCAAGGTTCGGCCTTGGTGCCCGTACAACAAAAAGTGACTCTCATGGCGTGCAAGCGTAACCGGGTTGGTGAGGGGCCGCTGTCATCGGCAGCGCAATCCCTTGGCAAAAAAAGGAGCTGCATGGGCCCATGAAGACTGGGCCGCCAACAGATCCTGGCAGCTTCCTCCGATGCCTAAGCACAGGGCGCGCACTTTTCGATGGCGGCCATCACCGCTTGCCATGTGGCCCCTGGTGCGCCCCTGCCCACCGCCCCCTGTGGCAGCGGGAGCCGCCCGCAAAGCCGCGCCCTCCGCCATTCAGGCTGCCACGGCGCTGGTGATGCGGATCAGCTCCGCGCCTTCCGCCACCTGGTCGCCCGGTGCGTACAGCAGCTCCTGCACCACGCCATCGGCCGGTGCCGCAATGGTGTGCTCCATCTTCATGGCTTCCATCACCGCCAGCGGCTGGCCCTTGGTCACGCTGTCGCCGGCCTGCACCGCAAACGACACCACCTTGCCGGGCATGGGCGCCGTCAGGCGACCGCCTTCGGTGCCGCTGTCACCGGCATGGGCCAGCAGATCGACTTCGGTCAGTTGGGCACTGCCGGCCGGGGTGAACACGGTCACGGCTTCGCCCTGGACATAGACCTGCACGCTGCAGCGCTGCGCACCCAGCTGCAGGTCCAGCCCGCCAGCGCCCAGAGCGCGCCACTGCAGTGGCTGGGCTTCGCCTGCGGCCTGCGCTCCCACTTCGGTCACGCTCAGCTGCGCCGGGGCACCGCCCTGGGCGTAGGCCAGTGTGGCCGCCAGCTCCACGCCTTGGTAGGCAAACTGGAAGTAGCGCTGCGAGCGGCCATACATGCTCCAGCCGTCACGCTGGCTGAAGGGGTCGGCCGTCTGGGTGGTTTTCTCCTGCTCCAGCGTGGCAACCACGGCAGCGGCAATCGCCAGCTGGCGGCCCACGGCATCCTGGCCGAACAGCACGGCACGTTCCCGCTCAATCAGCGCCGTATCCAGCTTGGCCGTGGCAAAGGCCCTGCTCTTCACCACCTGCCGCAGGAACTGCACATTGGTGGCCAGGCCCACGATATGCGTTTGCTGCAGCGCCGCATCCAGCCGTGCCAGCGCCTGGGCACGGTCGTCGCCGTGCACGATCAGCTTGGCGATCATGCTGTCGTAGAAGGGACTGATGGCATCGCCTTCCCGCACGCCGTCGTCCACGCGCACATCGCCGATGGCAAAACTGGTGCAATCGGGCTTGCGGTAGACGTTCAGGCTGCCGGTGGCGGGCAGGAAGTTGTTTTCGGGGTTCTCAGCGCAGATCCGCGCCTCGATGGCATGGCCGATGATCTTCAGCGCGCTTTGCGGCTTGGGCAGCGGCTGCCCTGCCGCCACCAGCAACTGCCAGGCCACCAGGTCTTCGCCCGTGATGGCTTCAGTCACCGGATGCTCCACCTGCAGGCGGGTGTTCATCTCCATGAAGTAGAACTGCATGGCGTCGGGCTGGTCATAGCCGCCGGGCTGTTCGACGATGAACTCCACGGTGCCCGCACCCACATAGTTCACGGCCTTGGCGGCGGCCACGGCGGCTTCACCCATCTTCTTGCGCAGCGCCTCGGTCATGCCGGGGGCTGGCGCCTCTTCCAGCACCTTCTGGTGGCGGCGCTGCACGGAGCAATCGCGCTCGAACAGGTAGACGCAGTTGCCGTGCGTGTCGCCAAACACCTGGATCTCGATATGGCGGGGGCGCAGCACGTATTTCTCGATCAGCACGGCATCGTTGCCAAAGCTGTTGATGGCTTCGCGCTTGCACGACTCCAGCGCAGCGGCAAAGTCCTGGCTTTTTTCCACCAGACGCATGCCCTTGCCGCCGCCGCCGGCGCTGGCCTTGATCAGCACCGGGTAGCCGATACGGTCCGCCTCCTGGTGCAGCAGGGAGGGATCTTGCCCGGCACCGTGGTAGCCGGGCACCAGCGGCACCTGGGCCTTTTCCATCAGCTGCTTGGACTCAGCCTTCAGGCCCATGGCACGGATGGCACTGGCGGGCGGGCCAATGAAAACCAGGCCTGCGGCCGCGCAGGCATTGGCAAAGTCTTCGTTCTCCGAGAGGAAGCCGTAGCCGGGGTGGATGGCCTCAGCCCCTGTCTGCCGGGCCGCCTCCAGAATGCGCTCCCAGCGCAGATAGCTGTCCTTGGGCGCACTGCCGCCGATATGCACGGCCTCGTCGCAGGCCGCCACATGCTTGGCGTTCGCGTCCGCATCCGAGTACACGGCCACGGTGCGCACGCCCATGCGGCGGGCAGTGGCCGCCACGCGGCAGGCAATTTCACCGCGGTTGGCAATCAGGATCTTTGTGAACATATGGTCTCCAGGATTTTTTGATCTTTTCCGGCTCTTGCGCCTGGTAACGGCGCTCAAGCAGCTATGTCTTTTGCAGTGTTTCCGTCTCGGCGCCAAACCAGCCACGCAGGCGGCGGACCGCACCGCGCACAAAGCGCCACAGCATCCAGGTCACCATCCACATGGCGATCACCACCACCACCAGCGCCACGCCGAACACCAGCGGATGGGCCAGCGCCAGCCAGATGGCGCCGACGGCCGTGGTGTCCTCCACCAGGCTAGCACCCACATTCGAAAACGGCTCCGGGCTGGTGTTGATCAGCGCACGGGTGCTGGTCTTCGCGGCCTGGCTGGTGGCTGCCAGCGTGCCGCCCATCAGTGCGGCCACCGTGGCCATGGTGGCGTTGTCGGCACCGAACACGCCAGCCGCCAGGGCCGCCCCGGCGGGTACGCGCAGCACGCTTTGCAGCAAATCCCACAGCGAATCCACGCCGGGAATCTTGTCGGCCAGGAACTCCACACACAGCATGCCGCCGCTGGCAAACAGCAGGGCCGGATGCTCCAGCACATGCAGGCCGCCGGGCAGCACCACCAGGCCGGTGGCGCCCAGCAGCCCCACCAGGAACACCACGATGTAGAGCCTGAACCCGCTGGCCCAGCCCAGTGCGGCGGCCAGCGCCAGCAAGCTGGCCATGTCCATGCCGCTCAAGGCCTTGCCCGCCGTGTCCGCCACCGCCCCACCGGCCGATGCCATGGCATCGCCGGCCTGGCGTGCCGCCTGCTCCACCGCCTCGCGGTCGGGGTGCAGGCCCACACGATGCAGCCATTGGAGGAAGGCGTTCCAGTACTCGGTCATGGCCGTGCGCTTTCAGGAAGTCAGAGACCCCTCACGATAGCCAGGACGGCTTGCGCTTGCTGAGGAAGGCCTGCACGCCTTCCTTGCCTTCCTCGCTGGCGCGGATATCGGCAATCACCTCCACGGTGGAGGCGATCAGCTGGGCGTTGATTTCCCGCTCGGCCACATCCAGCACCAGTTTCTTGCAGGTACGCACCGCGTCCGGCCCTGCCACCAGCAGCGCCTTGAGCAGGCTGTCCACGGCGTCGTCCAGCTGTTCGGCCGCCACCACCTGGTGCACAAAGCCGATGCGCAGGGCTTCAGCCGCATCGAAGCGTTCCCCGGTCAGAAAGTAGCGGTGGCCGGCGCGCGCGCCCATGGCACGCAGCACATAGGGGGCGATGGTGCCGGGCACCAGTCCGATCTTCACCTCGCTCAGGCAGAAGCCGGCGTTCTCTGCCGCCACCGCCATGTCACAGGCCGCCACCAGGCCCATGCCACCGGCATAGACATCGCCCTGCACGCGGGCGATGGTGGGCTTGGGGCAGTGGTAGATGGTGCGCAGCATCTCGGCCAATGCGCCCGCATCCTGCAGGTTCTCGGCACGGTCGTAGTCGGCCATGCGGCGCATCCAGTTCAGGTTGGCACCGGCACAGAACGCCGTGCCTTCCGCCGCCAGCACGACGGCGCGCACATCCGGGCGCTCGCCCGCCACACGGAAGGCTTCGGTGATTTCCAGAATCACCTCGTCGCTGAAGGCGTTGCGGATTTCCGGCTGCGTCAGCGTGACGGTGGCCACGCCGGCGTTGACGGTCAGGGTCAGATAACGGTGGGTCATGGCATCCTCCCTTTCACATGCGGAACACGCCGAACTGCGTGTCCTCGATCGGTGCATTGCGGCTGGCCGACAGGCCCAGCGCCAACACGCGCCGGGTATCCGCCGGGTCGATCACGCCATCGTCCCACAGGCGGGCCGTGGCGTAGTAGGGGTGGCCCTGGTCCTCGTACTGCTGGCGGATGGGGGACTTGAAGGCCTCTTCCTCCTGCGCGCTCCAGCTCCCGCCCTTGGCTTCGATGCCGTCGCGCTTGACGGTGGCCAGCACGCTGGCCGCCTGCTCGCCACCCATCACCGAGATGCGGGCGTTGGGCCACATCCACAGGAAACGCGGGCTGAAGGCGCGGCCGCACATGCCGTAGTTGCCGGCGCCAAAGCTGCCGCCAATGATGATGGTGAACTTGGGCACCGCGGCCGTGGCCACGGCCGTGACCAGCTTGGCGCCGTGGCGGGCAATGCCTTCGTTCTCGTACTTGCGGCCCACCATGAAGCCGGTAATGTTCTGCAGAAACACCAGCGGAATCTTGCGCTGGCAGCACAGCTCGATGAAGTGCGCCCCCTTGACGGCCGACTCGCTGAACAGAATGCCGTTGTTGGCAATGATGCCCACCTGCATGCCTTCGATGCGGGCAAAACCGCAGACCAGCGTGCTGCCAAAGCGGGCCTTGAACTCGTCGAACTGGCTGCCGTCCACGATGCGGGCAATGATTTCGCGCACATCGAATGGCTTGCGCGTGTCCACCGGGATCACGCCGTACAGCTCCCGGGCATCAAACAGCGGCGCCGCCGGCGTGCTGTCTCCCGGCGCAGGCGCCTTGTTCTTGTTCAGGTTCGCCACCGCCTGGCGCGCCAGCGCCAGCGCGTGCATATCGTTCTGCGCCAGATGGTCGGCCACGCCGGACAGCCGCGTGTGCACATCGCCGCCGCCCAGGTCCTCGGCACTGACCACTTCGCCGGTGGCCGCCTTCACCAGGGGCGGGCCGCCCAGAAAGATCGTGCCCTGGTTCTTGACGATGATGGACTCATCGCTCATGGCCGGCACATAGGCGCCGCCGGCCGTGCAGCTGCCCATGACCACCGCGATCTGGGAAATGCCCTGGGCACTCATATTCGCCTGGTTGAAGAAGATGCGGCCGAAGTGTTCGCGGTCCGGAAACACATCGTCCTGGTTCGGCAGGTTGGCACCGCCGGAGTCGACCAGGTAAATGCACGGAAGGTGGTTCTGCGCGGCGATTTCCTGGGCGCGCAGATGCTTCTTGACCGTGATGGGGTAGTAGGTGCCCCCTTTGACCGTGGCATCGTTGCACACCACCATGCAGTCCACGCCGCTGACGCGGCCGATGCCGGCAATCAGCCCGGCACCCGGCGCATCGTTGCCATACATGTTCAAGGCGGCCAGCGGCGCCAGTTCCAGAAACGGCGTGCCCGGATCCAGCAGGCGCTGCACGCGTTCGCGCGGCAGCAGCTTGCCGCGCGCCACATGCTTGGCACGGGCGGCTTCACCGCCCCCCAGCGCCACCTGTTCGCAGCGCGCACGCAGGTCGTCCACCACCGTCTGCATCGCAGCGGCATTGGCCTGGAAATCCGCGGAACGCGGGTTAAGTTGTGTCCCCAGAATGTTCATCGTCTGCCTTTACGGGTTTACCCTAGCTTTTCCCATGGTTTTTGCTTCTGTCCGATACGCGCGCGCCGGGTGCTCTCACAGAAAATGCCCCCATGCACACCGTTGAAACCGTCCTGCTCGTGCTGATGCTCGGTGCCGTCACCGGCATTGCCGCACGCTATATGCGCGCCATTCCGCTGCCCCTGATCCAGATTGCCCTGGGCGCCGTGATTGCCTGGCCCCAGAAGGGGCTGCACATCAGCTTCAATCCTGAACTGTTTCTGCTGCTGTTCATTCCGCCGCTGCTGTTTGCCGACGGCTGGCGCATTCCCAAGCGCGAATTCTTTGCCCTGGCCCGTCCCATCCTGCTGCTGGCCTTCGGCCTGGTGTGCTTCACGGTGCTGGGCCTGGGCTACTTCATCCACTGGATGATTCCGTCCATCCCGCTGACGGTGGCCTTTGCACTGGCGGCCGTGGTCTCGCCCACGGATGCCGTGGCCGTCTCGGCCATCACGCGCAACCTGGGCATGCCGCACAAGACCATGCACATGCTCGAAGGCGAATCGCTGCTGAACGATGCGTCCGGTCTGGTGGCCGTCAAGTTCGCCGTGGCCGCCACGCTGACCGGCGCCTTCTCCTGGGGCGCCGTGGCCAAGGACTTCACCTGGATGGCCGTGGGCGGCCTGGGTATTGGCGCGCTGATGGGCTGGGGTTTCAGCACCGCACGCGATGCCATCACCCGCCGCGTGGGCGATCTGGCCGCCACGCAGATGGTGTTGCTGCTGGTGCTGCTGCCCTTTGCAGCCTACCTCGCGGGCGAAAAGATCGGGGTCTCGGGCATTCTGGCTGCCGTGGCCGCCGGTATTGCCACCAATTTTGCCGATCTGGACCGTGGCAACTTCATCTCCGAGCGCCTGCAGACCGAGGGCACCTGGAGCATGGTGGAGTCGGCCTTCAACGGTGCCATCTTCCTGCTGCTGGGCCTGCAGCTGCCGTCCATCATCGGCGTGACCTTGCTGGACGCCGGTGACGACTGGTGGAAGCTGGTGGCCTATGTGGTGGTGATCTCCTTTGCCCTGCTGCTGATGCGCTGGGTGTGGATCACGCTGGGCGTGCACGGCGCCCTGCGCCGCGCCCACCAGGAGGGCAAGATGCTGGAAAAGCCTTCCCACCTGCTGAACCTGGCCACCACCATGGCCGGCATCCGTGGTGCGGTCACGCTGGCGGCGGCCCTGTCCATTCCGGTCCACATGCGCAGCGGCCTGCCCTTTCCCTCGCGTGATCTGCTGATCTTTCTGGCCACCGGGGTGATTCTGTTCACCCTGGTCCTGGGCAGCATCGCCCTGCCGCTGCTGCTGCGCCGCATGCCCGCCCACGAAGACACCGAGACCCAGCACGAGGAACGCAGCGCCCGTGCCGCGGCCTGCAAGGCGGCCATCGCCAGCCTGACCATGACCGAGGAAGAGGCGCAAAAGCACGACGAGGCCTGGATCGCCCAGTACCAGGAAGTGGTGGGGCGCATCACCCAGGAATACCGCAACCGCATCCACCTGCTCGACGACAGCGGCGTGGCCACCTCCACCGAAGCCCAGCGCGACACGCCCGAAATGGTGCAGGAGCGCCGCCTGCGCTATCTGCGCGAGATGGAACTGCGCCTGCACTGCATCCACGTGGAGCGCGATACCCTGTACGCCGAACGCCAGGCCCACCGCATCAACGACGAAACCCTGCGCGCCATGGTCAGCGAGCTGGACATGTCCGAAGTGGCGCTGCGCAAACGCCTGGTGGTGGCCCGCCGCGCCGCCGGCCTGACGCCCCTGCCCCACGCCGGCGGGGCGCACTGAGCGCCACGGCGCGCAGCCGGGAAAAGTGCGACGGGCCGTGCAGTTCATGCCGTGCGGTCCGTGGTCAGCTGCAGCTGTTCCACCATCTCTTCGCGGATGCGGAACTTCTGGATCTTGCCGGTCACCGTCATCGGGAAAGCGTCCACAAAGCGGATATAGCGCGGCACCTTGTAGTGGGCGATCTGGCCCTGGCAGAAGCTGCGCACCCCGTCCTCGTCCAGGCTTTCACCGGGCTTGACAATGATCCAGGCGCACAGCTCCTCGCCGTAGCGGCTGTCGGGCAGGCCCACCACCTGCACGTCCTGAATTTTCGGATGGCGGTAGAGGAACTCCTCGATCTCACGCGGGTAGATGTTCTCGCCGCCGCGGATCACCATGTCCTTGATGCGGCCAACGATGTTCACATACCCCTCGGCGTCCATGGTGGCCAGGTCACCGGTGTGCATCCAGCCCTCGGCATCGATGGCTTCGCGCGTCTTGGCCTCGTCCCCCCAGTAGCCGTGCATCACCGAATACCCCTTGGTGCACAGCTCGCCCGATGTGCCGGGCGCCACCGTGGCACCGGTGTCCGGGTCGATCACCTTCACCTCCAGGTGCGGCTGCACCTTGCCCACCGTGGCCACACGCTTTTCCAGCGGCGTGCCGGCATCGCTCTGGCAGCTGACGGGGCTGGTTTCCGTCATGCCGTAGGCGATGGTGATTTCGGACAGATGCATGTCGCGCACCACACGCTTCATCACCTCGATGGGGCAGGGCGAGCCGGCCATGATGCCGGTACGCAGCGTCGACAGATCGAACGCCTGGAACTGCGGGTGCTGCAGCTCGGCAATGAACATGGTGGGCACGCCGTGCAGGCCGGTGCAGCGCTCGGCCTGCACCGCTTCCAGCACGCTCAGGGCATCAAAACCGTCGTTCGGGTAGACGATGCAGCTGCCGTGGGTGAAACAGGCCAGGTTGCCCAGCACCATGCCAAAGCAGTGGTACAGCGGTACGGGAATGCAGAGCCGGTCTTCGGGCGTGAGCCGCATGCATTCGCCGATGAAGAAGCCGTTGTTCAGGATGTTGCGGTGCGTCAGCGTGGCCCCCTTGGGGAAGCCCGTGGTGCCGCTGGTGAACTGGATGTTGATGGGATCGGTGTTCTGCAGCGTGACCGCGATCTGGTCAATGCGCGCATCCTCGGCATGGCCTTCGGCCAGCAGGTCCGAAAAGCGCACCATGCCAGGCTGGTCATCGCCCTCGTCCGCCACGTCGATCCACACCACGGTGCGCAGCGTGGGCAGGCGCACCGCCTCCAGCTGGCCGGGCGTGTGGTCGGACAGCTCGGGCGCCAGCTCGCGCAGCATGCCCAGGTAGTTGCTGGTCTTGAACTGCGGCATGGCCACCAGTGCCTTGCAACCCACTTTGTTCAGCGCGTATTCCACCTCGGCCGTGCGGTAGGCCGGGTTGATGTTGACCAGGATGATGCCCACCTGCGCCGTGGCCAGCTGCATCAGCACCCATTCGGCGTTGTTGTGGCTCCAGATGCCCACGCGGTCGCCCGGCGCCAGCCCCAGGCCCAGCAGCGCGCTGGCCAGCTGGCGGGCGCTGTGGTGCAGCTCGGCGTAGGTATAGCGCAGGTCTTGGTGGCGGCTGACCAGGGCCTCGCGCCCGGGCTGGCGCGCAGCCATCTGCGCAAAGAAATCGCCAATGGTCTGCTCGATCAACGGCTGGTCGGTCGCACCGCGTGCATGGCTGGTGGACAAAAGGGTGGCGTCCATGGGAATGTGTCTCCTGCTGCCGGCGGCGCTGCGTGGCGCTGCCATGTCGATAGGTGGGTTCAGGATACGGGTCTCTCCCGCCCAGATGGCGTCAGCAAGGTTGCAATAATTGCCACACCATGTACACGCCCAGCCTGGTCCCCGAGACCGCCTCCGCCCTGCACGCCTCCCCTGCACTCACGCCCATGGCCTTTGTGCAGGCCGTGGTCTGGGCCTATGCCAAACGCGACCTGGACCCGATTGCCGCACTGCAAGCGGCACAAATTGCGCCAGAACAGGTGGCCAAGACCCGTGCCCGCATCACCGCACTGCAGATGGAGCTGCTCTGTGCCCACGCCATGCGCGAGCTGGACGACGAAGCCCTGGGCTGGTTCGGCCGCCGCCTGCCCTGGGGCAGCTACGGCATGCTGGCGCGCGCCAGCATCAGCAGCCCCACGCTGGGCCTGGCCATGGCACGCTGGTGCCGCCACCACGGGCTGCTCAATGACGATGTCACGCTGGAGCTGGTGCGCCACGGCGAACTGGCCGAGCTGCGCCTGCAGGAGCGGCGCGACCTGGGCCCGGTGCGGGAGTTCTGTACCGTCTCGCTGCTGCGCAACGCCCACGGCGTGGCCAGCTGGCTGATCGACGCCCGCCTGCCGCTGCTGGAAGCCAGCTTCCCGTTTGCGGCGCCGCCGCATGCCGACGCCTACCCGCTGATGTTCCCTGGCACGGTCACCTTTGACGCGCCCTGGGCCAGTCTGCGCTTTGAAGCCCGCCTGCTGGACCTGCCGCTGGCCCGCGACGAAACCGCGCTGCAGCAGATGCTGCAACGCGCCCTGCCCATCCAGGTACTGCCCTACCGCCGCGAAAAGCAATGGAGCGCCCGCGTGCGCCAGCTGCTGGTGGCCGACACCCAGCTGCTGCACACCGCCGACACCCTGGCCCGCGCCCTGCTGGTATCACCCCGCAGCCTGCACCGCCAGCTGCAGACCGAAGGCCAGACCCTGCAGGCCCTGAAAGACAGCGTGCGCCTCGACCGTGCCACCACCCTGCTGCTGCGCAGCGACCGCCCACTCAAGCGCATCGCCCAGGCCTGCGGCTTTGCCAGCGACAAAAGCTTTCTGCGCGCCTTCAAGGCCTGGACCGGCCACAGCCCGGCGGAATACCGGGCGCTGCACCGGGTGGCGGACTAGCAGCGGCTTGCAGGCCGGCGCTGCGGCCATGCGCACCCGCGGCACGCCGTCGCAAGGCACCTGGACAGCGCCCGGCTGATTTCCATCGCGCGCGGCCTCCTCTACCCCAGCAAGACCCACGGCAGCACCTTTCCTTGGGGTTTCAACGGCGCTCATGCCGCGCCCATGGACTGCCATGCCCGCGCAGAGGTGCCTTTGCCACGCCATCGGAGAACGTGGCACCACACGGCGCCCGTGCCATTGCCTCGACCAAGCGGGGCCTCCCAAAAACGCCATCCGGCAATCTTACTTAATTGTTAAATTTTGTAATTTTTGCCTTACAGTGCGCTACCGTTCGTCGCTGCGCAGCGCATGCGACAGCGGGGGCTGCGAACCGATCAGCTCCCCGGAAACATTGGAACTCCCCTTCATGAACCGCATTTACCACAGCATCTGGAACGCCACCTTGGGTACCTGGGTGGCAGCCCCCGAAACCGCACGCACAGGCAGTACCAGCCGCCGCCGCACCCGTCTGGCACTGTCTTCGCCACCGGCCCACCTGCCGGCCTGGAAACCCCTGGCTGCCGCGCTGGCGATGGGACTGATGAGCATGGGGGCTGCGGCCTATTCACCGCCCAACATCGATGTGGCTGCGGGCGTCAACGAAACCATGACGGACCTGAACTACCCGGATCACGAGTTCGCAGGCGGCAATATCGCGGCCACCGGAACGCTGGACGTGACCAGCAGCTACACCCTGGTCAACGCCTATGGCACGCTGAGCAACCACGGTACGCTGAACAACCATGGCGTACTGAGCAATGCCAGCACGCTGACCAACTATGGAACCTTCAACAACCACATCGGCAGCCAGCTGACCAATGAGGGCGGCGACGAACTCCGCAACAAGGGCACGCTCACCAACGACGGCACGCTCACCAACAGCGATGGCCAACTGGTCAATGACGCATTCAGCACACTGGACAACAACGGCACGCTGGTCAACAGCGTCGGCAACCAACTGAACAACTACGGCACGCTGAACAACAACACTGGTGCCACGCTGAAGAACAGTGGGGGTACGCTGAGCAACTACCACACGCTGAACAACAGCGGCACCCTGACCAACAACGGCTCGCTGAGCAACGCCAATGATCTGCAAGCCTCCCCTGGCAGCGGACTGTTCAATACCGGCACGCTGATCAATAACGGCGTGCTGTACAACGGAACCACGGGCAATTCCAGCAGCGTGCTGAGCAATGGCGGCACATTGACCAACAATGGTTCGCTGGTCAATTACGGCACGCTGGACAATACCGGCACGCTCACCATCAACGACATTCTGAGCAACTACAGCACGCTCACCAACAGCGGCACCTTGCACCTGTCGAATGCTATGCAAGGCTATAGCGGGCTGGTCAATAGCGGCACACTGCTCAACAGCGCCAGCGGTCAGCTGAACATCGACAGCGGCAGCTGGCTGCACAACAACGGCACGCTGACCACGGAAGGCACGATCAGCAATGCAGGCACCCTGAAAAACAACGCCACAGGCATCGTGCAGGTGGGCACGGGCGGCACCAGCGGCACGCTGGTAGGCAATGTCGTCAACGACGGTGCCCTGGTCTTCAACCGCAGCGACGTCGCCGTCTACAGCGGTGCAATCTCCGGTACCGGCACCTTGCAGAAAAATGGTGCTGGCATCCTGGTTCTGAACGGCAACAGCAGCAGCTTCAGCGGCAGCACCAGCGTGAGCCAAGGTACGTTGCTGCTGAACAGCACCGCCAAACTGGGCGGTGATTTAACGGTGGCCAGTGGCGCCACATTGGCGGGTACCGGCAGCCTGGGCGGCACCGGCAGCGTGACCACCATCGCAAGCGGCGGCACCATCACCACCGGCCTGATGACGGCAGCCAGCTACCCCTACGGCACGCTACGCGTGCTGGGGGACCTGGTGATGCAGTCCGGCTCCACCTATCTGGTCCAGACCGACCCCAACTCCGACGCCAGCAGCCTGATCAAGGTAGCTGGCCAGGCCACACTGGCAGGCAGTGCGGTGCATGTGGGCGTCCAATCCGATGCCGCCACCGACTACCAGGTGGGCAAGACCTACACCATCCTGGAAGCCAGCCAGATTGTCGGCACGTTTGATTCCGCGACCTCGAACTACGCCTACCTGGACGCGACCCTGGGCTACACCAGCCACGAAGTGACGCTGCAACTGCAGCGCAAATCCAGTGGCGGCGGGCAGATGGAATTCGCGGAGCTGGCCGAAACGCGCAACCAGTCCTCCGTGGCCAACGCCATCAGCAGCCTGTCCAGCAGCCATGCGCTCTACCAGTTTGTGGAGAAGCTGCCAGCAGGCACCCCTGCTGCCGTACTGGCCAGCCTGTCCGGTGATGTGCAGGCCAGCGTGGGCAGCAGCCTGGTGGGCCTGGGCGCTTATGCCCCCAGCGTCAGCGGCCAGCATCTGCGCAACAACATGACGGCGGGCTTCCGTGCCGGCGCCCCGGTGGCACAAAGCGACGGTCCGCTGCCGGCATCGGCCTGGCCGTCGTCCAAGGCGCTGCCCGCCTGGGCTGAGGTCGTGGGCCACTGGCAGCGTTATGACGGTGACGGCAATGCGGCGCAGCTCAAGCAGCGCACCACCGGCCTGTTCCTGGGTATGGACCAGGAAGTGGGCACCAGCGGCTGGCGCCTGGGCGGATCGCTGGGTTACACCAATGCCAGCGGCAAGGTGGCAGACCGCTCTTCCGAATCGGACGTGAACAGCTACAGCGCAGCCGTCTATGGCGGCAAGAGCTTTGGCACCGGCACCGGCCCGCGCATCAATGTGCTGGGCGGCCTGGCTTACACCTGGCACGACATTGAGACCACGCGCCGCGTGAGCAGCCTGGGCCAGACCCTGAAGGCCGACTACAGCGCCCATACGGCGCAGCTGTTTGCCGAAGTGGGTTACGCCATTGGCCAGTACGACAAGGTGGGGTTTGAGCCTTTTGCGGGTGTGAGCCTGGGCCAGCAGCGTACGGGTAGCTTCCAGGAGCACGGCGGCTTTGCGGCCCTGAAGGGCCGCAGCAGCACCGACGACCTGGCCAGCACTACCTTGGGTGTGCGTGTGCACAGCGACTTCCAGCTGGCCGGCAAGGAAGGCCGCCTGCGCGCTACGGTGGGCTGGCGGCATGCGTTTGGTGATGTGACGGGCAAGAAGACCATGGCGTTTGAAGGCGGCCAGAACTTCACCGTGGCCGGCAGCCCGCTAGCGCGCAATACCGCTGTGCTGGGCCTGGAAGCCGATGTGGCCTTGTCACGCAGCGCCGCCCTCGTGCTGGGCTACCAGGGGGAGATGGGCAGCGGCCAACGCGACCACTCTGTCAACGCCAAGCTGCGCTGGGCGTTCTAAGCACGGAGCGCATTGCCTGCTAACCCCTGCCGGTGCAAACCGGCGGGGGTTTTTTCATGGACAGTGCAGAAAAAAGGCAGCGGCTCTCCGGAGGCCAGGTGCTCGCCCCGGCAGGCGATTTTCGGACGTTCTGCGCCAGCCCTCCGGCGGCACCCGCCGCATCACAGGATGCCCAGCAGGCGCGGCAGGTCCGCCATATCGTCAAACACCTGGGTGGCTCCGGCTTCCAGCAGCTGCGCGGGTGTGGAATGCGCGCCCACCTTGGGGCAGAAGCCCCAGACGGTGGCGCCGGCACGCACGCCGGCGGTCAGGCCGGGGACCGAGTCTTCGATCACCAGGCAGCGGGCCGGATCGGCCTGCACGGCGGCGGCGGCGGCCAGGTACACATCGGGCCAGGGCTTGGTGCGCGGCAGGTCGTGGCCGCTGAAGACATGTTCGCCAAAGAAGGGGGACAGTCCCACTTTCTCCAGTTGCATCACCACCTTGGGCTTGTCGGCACCGCTGGCCACGGCCATCTTGCCGGCCAGGCGGGTGAACAGCTGGGCCACGGCAGGCACTGCCCCGTCGATCGGCTCCAGCTCGGCACGCAGGCGCTGGTTGCGGCGCTCGTAGAACTCTGCCATCCAGGCATCCGTCAGCGGCTGGCCGGTTTCGGCTTCGATCAGCGGCGCCTTGCTGCGCACGGTGTGGCCGACAAAGATGCGCATGCACTCGTCTTCGCCCAGCGCCCAGCCGGATGCATTGAGCATGCCGTGCAGCACGCGGTTGGTGATGGTTTCGCTGTCGACGAGCACGCCGTCGCAGTCGAACAAGATGGCTTCAAATTGCATAGCTGTCTGTGTGCGCGCCCAGCGCGCTGTCACTCCATGGCATCAAAAAATCAAACGTTTCCCGCGGCTGCAGCACAGGGGTGAAAAGGTCATGCCCGTCCAGGGCGGCCAGCTCAGAACTGCGCACCGTCAACGTAATACCAGCGCCCCGCTTCCTGCACAAAGCGGCTGCGCTCATGCAGGCGCACGGCGCGGCCGGCCACGCGAAAGCGGGCCACAAACTCCACCTCGGCAGTGTCCGCGCCAGTGGCCACAAAGTCCTTGACCTGCAGACCCAGCCATTTAGCCCCGGGCTCGAACGTCAGCTCCGGCGGACGCTCGCTGCGATGCCAGGTGGCCAGCAGATAGGGCGCGTTCTCGCACACAAAGGCGGTATAGCGCGAGCGCATCAGGTGCTCGGCATCCGGTGCCGGTGCGGCCTCCCAGTGGTCAATGAAGCGGCCGCAGCAGGCGCTGTAGGCCACCGGTTTCCCCTTGGCTGCGCGCCCGCAGGGGCAGGCGGTGGAGGCAGCGATCCCTGCGGAACTCACTTCAGCGCCCCGAACACTTTTTGCAGCAGCGCGCTGCCGGCACCCACGGGATCTCGGCGCAGGGCACGCTCCTGCTCGCCAATGGTGGTGAACAGGCCGTCCAGCGTCTTGCCGGTCACATACTGGGCCAGATTGGCCTCTTCGGCTTTCAGCAGGCCGAAGCCCGCGGCCTTGCCCGCCAGCTGGTTGTACTGCGCCACCAGGCCGAGCTTGTCCGTTTCGCGGGTGACGATGGGCAAGAAGCGCTCGGCCAGCGGCGCACGCGTCTTGCTGGCAAAGAACTGGGTGACCGAGGTGTCACCGCCGCCCAGAATGCTTTTGGCATCCGCCACCGTCATGCTCTGCACGGCCTGCAGCAGCACCGCCTTGCCTTCGGGCACCGCGGCTTCGGCGGCGCGGTTGAGCGTGGTCTCCAGCGCCTCTACCCGCTGGCCCATGCCAAAGCGCTTGAGCAGCTTGGCGGCATCGGCCAGCTGGCCCGGCAGCGGAATGCGCACCTGGGGATTGGACAGAAAGCCATTGGGCTTGCCCAGCAGTGCCACGGCGGCTTCCGCACCCTGGGTGAGCGCGGCCTTGACGCCGCTGCTGGCTTCGGCATTGGTCAGCTGGGACAGGTCCAGCGCCTGGGCCTGGGACCATGCGCCCAGCAACAGGGTGCCGGCAAAGCCGGTGGCGGCATGGTGAAAATCGCGTCGCTGCATGGACGGAGGGCTCCTGAATGCGGTGGCGCGGCCGAAGGTGCGCGCCCAGTCCGGGATTGTTGCAGACCGCTGCACCACCAGCCGGAGCACGGCCCCATGGCCGCGTTGCGCACTGCACCATGCGCACCGCGCCGCTCCCAACCCACCGCAGAAAAAGACCACGCCGGACAGCACCGCAGAACACCGCGGCGCAGCAGCAGTTCAGTGCGGATCAGGCCGCCACCAGGTGCATGTCCGGCTCCCCCACATGGGCCAGAAAACGGGCCATGGCCGCTTCCACCTCGGCCGGGTGGGTCAGGTGGGGCGCGTGGCCTGCACCGGGAATCTGCAGCCAGCGGGCATTCGGCAACTCCTGCGCCATGGCCTGGGCGCGGGGGATGCTGACACAGACATCGCGCCCGCCGTGGATCACCAGCGCCGGTTGCTCCAGCGCGGCCACCCGGCCGGTCAGGTCATCGCGCCCGGCAAAGGCGGCAAAGCAGCGCAGCAGCTGGGCGGGTTGCCAGCGCGCCCACTTGGCCTGCCATTCGGTGATGCCATGCCAGCCGGCATCGACCAGCCGGTGGGCCACGCCTTTGGCCATGGGGTCGGACAGCCCCCCGGCCGCCCACTCCTGCACCAGCGAGGTATGACCGGGCAACTTCTGCGGATCTTCGGTGCTGGCCTGGGTGCCCATCAGCACCAGGGCGCGCACCCGTGCTGAGTGGCGCAGCGCACAACGCAGCGCCACCTGCCCGCCCTGCGACACCCCCACCACCACGGCCTTGCGGATGTCCAGATGTGCCAGCAGCGCGTCCAGGTCGTCGGCCAGATCGTCGTAGCTGAAGTCCTGCGGCGGGCCTTCGCTGCGGCCATGGCCGCGCGCGTCCCAGCTGATGCAGCGCCACTGCGAACAGAAGCGTTGCGCCAGCCCATGGAACATGCTGCCGTCCATGAGAAAGCTGTGGGCAAACACCAGGACCGGCTTGGCGCCGTAGGTGTCTTCGTAATGGATGCGCTGTCCGCGCAGGTTGGTGATGGGCATGCGGTTCTCCGCAGACGGTCTGTGTTGCAACGCAACATTCAATACGCCAATTTTTATAGCACCAGCATCCGCCTTTGCTGGATGGCATGTCATACCCTTGCCCGTACTGTAGCGGGCAAACACCCATTGCGGTACACCGTCCGGGCACCGCAGTGGTGCGCTGTGCCACCCGCGTGCGGACCATCGGATAATGGTCCCATGGCACTGCTCGCGGAAGGCATTCTGAAGACGCACTGGGACCAGTCGGTTCCGGTCAATCTGGCGCGCATGGCCAAGGCCATGCAGCTGGTGGTGGCGCTGGGCGACACGGGCGAAGCCTGTGCCGTGCTGGACATCTCGCCGCAGCGCAAGGCCTGCGTCACCATCGGCCGCCAGCACCCCATCACCTTGCAGCGCTACGGTGTGGCCCATGCCATCGCCCACCTGGCACTGCACCACCTGCGCCCCGGCATGCAGCGCGCCATATGCATCAGCGGCAGCTACCACGCCGACCACAGCCAGCGCCAGGACAGCGAGGCCAACGACTTCGCCCTGCAACTGCTGATGCCCGAATCCGTGCTGCGCTTCACCGTGGAGGGCGGCCATGCCCGCACGCTGCAAGAGCTGGCGCATCTGTTCGAGGTGCCGGAGATTCTGGTCAAGCAGCGCCTGGCCGATCTGGACCTGCCCATTCCCAAGACCCTGGCCCAGCGCCTGGACCCCAGCGTGGCCTGGGACTGATTCCAGCCCTGCCGCACGCACTGCCGGCATTCCGCGTTATCGTGGCCCCATCCTGGGTTCAAGGAGCATGCGATGTGGCAGTTGGCAGTCCCCTGGTGGGAATTGGTCGTGCGCGGGGTGATCGTCTACCTGTTCTTGCTGGTCTTTCTGCGCCTGACCGGGCGGCGCCAGACGGGGCAGTACGCACCATTCGATCTGGTGCTGCTGCTGATCCTGTCGAACGCCGTGCAGAACTCCATGAATGCGGGCGACAACTCGCTGGTGGGCGGTCTGGTCAGCGCCGGCACCTTGATCGGCTGCCATGTGCTGCTGGCCCGGCTGAGCTTTCGCTACCCCCGCCTGCGCCACGTCATTGATGGCCGCCCCAAGGTGCTGATCCATGAGGGCGTGGTGCAGCAGGACCTGCTGCTGCAGGAGCAGATCACCGCCGACGACCTGTCAGCCGCACTGCGCGCCAACGGCTGCCTGAACGCCCATGCAGTGGAGCGCGCCACCATCGAAACCAATGGCCAGATCACCGTGGTGCTGCGCCGCCGCATCCCGGACCTGGACGGCATCTGAAGCGCGGCACCCACCACCCCGTGCGCACCGCCTTCAGCCCTGCGGCGCCAGCGTGCCCAGAAAATCCCGCATCGCCGCATTGACCGGCTCCGGGTGGGTCAGATTGGGGGCATGGCCGCCCCCGTCAATCTCCACCCACCGGGCGTGCGGCAGCGCATCGGCCATGGCGCGGGCCCGTTCCAGGGGGATGGCGCGGTCCTGCGTGCCGTGGACCACCAGTGCCGGCACGCGGATCTCGCCCATGCGGCCAGAGATATCGTCGCGCGCATCCAGCGTGGCAAAGCTTTGCTGCAGATTGGCCACATCCACCCCCTGCCAGATGCACTTCCACGCGGCCGCACCCTCCCAGCCGTCGCCCAGGATGGTGCGCTCCAGGCCGGTGGCCATGTCGGCATCCAGCCCCTGCTGTGACCAGCGCGCCACCACCGCCTGGTGGGCCGGCATCTTGGCCGGGTCTTCCTTCAGCGCCTGGGTGTCGATCAGCACCAGGGCCCGCACGCGCTGCGGGTGGGTCAGCGCCGCACGCAGCGACAGATAGCCCCCCTGGGACATGCCCACCAGCACCGCGCGCTCCACGCCCAGGTGGTCCAGCAGCGCCGCCAGATCGTTCGCCGAGTCGTAGTAGCTGAACGGCGCACACTGCCCGGGCGTGGCCGTGGCGCCGTGGCCGCGCTCATCCCAGCTGATGCAGCGCCAGCCATGGTGGAACGCGGCCACCTGTGGGGCAAACATGCGGTGGTCCATCAGCAGACCGTGAGAGAACACCAGCGCCGGGCCACTGCCCCCGGTATCTTCGTAGAACAGGCGCTGACCGTTGACGGCGGCAAAAGGCATGCAATTTCTCCTGTGCGATGTCCAAAGCTGCATGCTGGCCCAGGCCCTGGCGGGCCGCCTCCGTGCCAACCCCGGGGCCGCGTCACCGGCAGGACAGTCGTAGCACGCGTGCCGCCGCCGCGCAGGCGCCGCGGCCAATCCCGCACTGCCAGCGTCAGCCCGCAGCCGCAGGCCTGCACACTGGCATGCTGCGGCGCACAATCCCGCCGACCATGTGCCCCTTTCCCTGCCCGCTGCCTGTGGCGCTGCCGCGCCCGGTGTCCCGTCCCGTTCATTGCACTGCAGCGCGGCTCCCCACGCCAT
Organism: Comamonas sp. 17RB; assembly: GCF_030056555.1. Classification (NCBI taxonomy): domain Bacteria; kingdom Pseudomonadati; phylum Pseudomonadota; class Betaproteobacteria; order Burkholderiales; family Comamonadaceae; genus Comamonas; species Comamonas sp. 17RB. Next base: position 129,441 of record NZ_JASHHY010000012.1, read on the forward strand.
GAACGCCGGCATGCGATGGGGCACCCTGTGCGGCGTGGCGGCAGGGGCGCTGTGGGGTTTGGTGTTTGTCGTGCCGCTGCTGCTGCCGGACTACCCCGCGCCGCTGCTGGCGTTTGGCCGCTACCTGGCATTCGGCCTGATCACCCTGCCCCTGGCCTGGAGGGACCGTGCCGCCCTGGCGCAGCTGCGCCGTGCCGACTGGCTGCAGGCCCTGCGCCTGGCCGCCATCGGCAGCATCACCTTCTACCTGCTCTTGACCAGCGCCATCCAGCTGGCAGGGGTGCCCCTGCCCACCCTCATCGCCAGTGGCGCGCTGCCGGTGGCGATTGCCGTGGCCTCCAACCTGCGCGCCGGTCGTGCGGCCCTGCCGTGGGGACAGCTGTTTCCATCGCTGGGATTGATCCTGGGCGGCATTGCCCTGGTCAACCACCATGAACTGCTGGCCCTGCAGCACAGCAGCGCCAGCCAGCTGGAAAGCTACGGTGTGGGCATCGGGCTGGCCCTGGTCGCCATGCTGTGCTGGACCTGGTATCCCATTCGCAACGCCGACTGGCTGCGCGCCCACCCCGGCGTTTCATCCCGCACCTGGGCGACGGCCCAAGGGCTGGTCACACTGCCCATGGCGCTGGTGGGTTTTGCGATTTCCTGGCTGTGGCTGCAGCAGGACGGGCTGGGCTTCACCACCCCGCTGGGGCCGCGGCCCTGGGCATTTGTCTGCGGCATGTTCGCTGCCGGCCTGGTGGGCTCCTGGCTGGGCGCGCTGTGCTGGAATGCGGCCTGCCAGCACCTGCCCACCACCATGTCGGGCCAGTTGATCGTCTGCGAAACCCTGTCCGCCCTGGCATACAGTTTTGCACTGCGCCAGCAGGTCCCTCCGGCGGAAACCCTGGCAGGTATTGCCCTGCTGGTGGCCGGCGTGCTGTGGGCTCTGCACAGCCGGGGAGCGCAGTCCCCCCAGGCGGCGCCCGCAGCGCCACCAGTGCGCACCCCGCAACACACGGCCACCCAGCCACCGCACTGAAGCGGCCAGAGCCGGCGGCCGCAACGCAAGCACCACCGGTGGCTACATCCCGTTCAGGCCAGCGCCCGCTGGATGATGATCTTCTGCACGTCGCTGGTGCCTTCGTAGATCTGGCACACCCGCACATCGCGGTAAATGCGTTCCACCGGGAAATCGCTGACCACGCCATAGCCTCCCAGGGTCTGGATGGCCATGCTGCACACACGTTCGGCCATTTCGCTGGCGAACAGCTTGGCCATGGCGGCTTCCTTCAGGCAGGGCAGGCCGGCATCGCGCAGGCTGGCGGCGTGCCAGATCAGCTGCCGGGCCGCTTCGATCTGCGTCGCACAGTCTGCCAACCGGAAACCCACGGCCTGGTGGTTGAAAATGGGCTGGCCAAAGCTCTCGCGCTCCTTGCTGTAGGCCAGCGCGGCCTCGAATGCCGCGCGCGCCATGCCCACGCTCTGCGCGGCAATGCCGATGCGCCCGCCTTCCAGGGCGGACAGGGCGATCTTGTAGCCCTCGCCTTCGGCCCCCACCCGGTAGGAGGCCGGAATGCGGCACTGATCGAAATTGATCTGCGCCGTGTCGCTGGAATGCTGGCCCAGCTTGTCCTCCAGCCGCGCCACCTGGTAGCCGGGATTGCGGGTGGGAACCAGAAAGGCGCTCATGCCCTTCTTGCCGGCGGCCTTGTCGGTGACGGCAATCACAATGGCCACATCGCCGTTCTGGCCGCTGGTGATGAACTGCTTGACGCCGTTGATCACATAGTCGTCCCCGTCCCGGGTGGCCGTGGTGCGCAGCGCCGATGCGTCGGAGCCCACATGCGGCTCGGTCAGGCAGAACGCGCCCAGCATGGCGCCCTGCGCCAGGGGGCGCAGCCATTCTTCCTTTTGCTGGGCATTGCCGTACTTCATCAGGATGGCGTTGACCGGGCAGTTGGTCACGCTGATGACGGTGCTGGTGCCCCCGTCGCCGGCCGCAATCTCTTCCAGCACCAGGGCCAGGCTGATGTAGTCCAGGCCCGCACCGCCCAGCTCCTCCGGCACGCAGATGCCGTAGGCGCCCAGGGCCGCCAGACCCTGGTGCACATCCTTGGGAAAGTGGTGTTCCTTGTCCCAGCGCGCCGCATGGGGGGTGATTTGCTCGCACACAAAGTCGCGCACGGCATCGCGGATCATTTCCTGGTCAGGGGTCAGCAGCATGTTCTTGTCTCCAGCCGGTGTTGTAGTAGGTCATCAGAGCCAGCGGCTTGTGCTCCGGCCATGCACACAAGCCGCCATGGTTTTCAGTGGCTAGCCATCCAGCCGGTGTCCGTTGCGGTGCAGCAGATGGCCGCCGTCCTCGGCCGAGACCTGCGCCAGCGTCTGCACCAGGGCCTGCACGCTTTGCTCCACGGTGATGGTGGCACCGGGCCCGCCCATCTCGGTCTGCACCCAGCCGGGGTCCAGCGCCACAATGCGGGCACGCGGCCACTGCGGCTGGCTGCTGGCCACCACCATGTTCAGTGCGGCCTTGCTGGCGCGGTACAGCCAGGCATCCGGCTCCGCCTCGGTCAGGCGCGACATGCTGCTGCTGACCAGACCGAACACGCCACCCGCGGCCTCGACCAGCGGAGCCACCTGAGGCAGTGCCTGCATGGCGCCCAGCACATTGGTGTGCATGACGCGGTCGAACTCGGGCTGGCTGGGCGGAACGTCGGCGGGCAGATCGCTCCAGACACCGGCCACGTACAGCGCCAGGTCCACGGCCTCACCGTCCAGTTGCCAGGCCAGGCCGCTGACGCTGGCGGGATTGGCCACGTCCACCACCAGCACCTCGGCGCCTTCGCCCTGCAGGCGGGTTTTGTCGGCGGGATTGCGCACGGTGGCAATCACCCGGTGGCCTTGCGCCACATAGGCTTGCACCAGCCCCAAGCCGATGCCGCGCGATGCGCCAATAATCAATACCAAGGCCATGGAGGCTCCTGTAAGGGGGAAAAGAAATGCGGTGGGCGCATTGGCGCCGGCGCCCTGTGCGGGCGGGCTTCAGCCAATGCTGCCCCCGGGTTGCTCGGCAGCGATCTGCACCCGATAGCGGTGCTCCATCTGCTCCTGCGTTTCGGTGGGGGCGGCCATGCCGATCTGGGCATGGATCATCTGGTTCATCGTCGGCAGCACATTGCGCGCCACCTGGGCCTCGGCCTGCCACAGCCGGGAACGCATCAGCGCCTTGGCGCAGTGCAGATAGGCCTCCTGCACCTGCACCTCGATCACCAGCTTGGGGTGGAAGTGCGGGCCGGCAAACAGCGCCGTGTAATGCCCTTCGTCACGCAGCTTGGCCGTCCCGTTGACGCGCAGCGTCTCGTTGATGCCGGGCACCATGAACAGCAGGCCGATGCGCGGATCGCGCAGCAGATTGCTCAGGCTGTCCAGCCGGTTGTTGCCGCCGGCGTCGGGAATCATCAGCGTGCGGGGATCGGGCGCCTTCACAAACCCGGGAGCCCCTCCCCGCGGCGAGGCATCCATCAGGCTGCCGGCGTTGCCCCCGGTGGCGATCACACAGAAAGGCGACAGCGCGATGAAGCGCAGGCAATGCCGGTCCAGATCGACCTGCTGCTTGAGCAGGGCCCGCTCGGCCGGCATGGCGTACAGCTGCCGCAGCTGCTCTTCACTGGTGATCATGGTGCTTCTCCTAGGCCTGGTCGGCCTGACGGTCCTGGCGGTGGATGGCGCCGTACATGCCCAGGTATTCGCGCCAGGACGGGTCGTATTCCAGCGCCAGCGCCGCTTCCAGACCGGGCGCATGCTCGGCGGACAGCTGGCGGGCCAGCTGCGCGGCGGCATCCGGGTCGTCCACATAGAAGGCCGCCACCCGAAAGTCCATGCCTTCCATGCGGGTGAACGCCAGAATGCCGCGCTGCTGCCGCAGCAGCTCGGCGTCCAGCGCATCCTGGGCATCGCGGGCGCTGTCCAGGCTTTCCTGGCTGTCGATCGGGAAGCGCAAGGTCAGGAAATAGGACAGATCGGCACGGGTGGCCAGGGCATGGGCGCTGTCGTGGAAGGTCAGCAGATCCGGGGCATCGTCCTCATCGGCATCGCGGGAACGCACTTCCAGCGAAATCCACCGGTCGTTCTCCTCCTGCGGGAAGCGGTAGGTGCGACCCAGCGTCTCGCATTGGAAGGCATCGAACACGGCGGGAAACTGCGACAGCGGCGAGGCCTCGGCTGCGGACTCCACAAAGTCGACCGGCCCCACGCGCACGGAAAAGTCCCACTCGCCCAGCACATGGTCCAGCAGGATGAAGGCCATGTGGCGGGCATGCTCCTGCATGGCGTCCGGCACGGCCTTGGCGAACGCCAGCTCCAGGCCGATGATGCCGCCCGCGTCATAGGGCGCCACCAGCACATCGTCGCAGGACAACTCGAAGTCCTGCATCCCCATGGCAAAGTTGCCGCTGGCCGTGCGGCTGCGGAACGCCTGCACGGTGTAGCCCTCCAGGCGCGGGGCCTGGCGCACCAGGGCCTGGGCGTTTTCAAACTGTTCGATATTGCCGTGGGCCGTGACCACCAGGCGGGCACCGTCCTGGGCCGGCACGCCTTCCAGCTCCAGCGACAAACCAGGCGCCTGGCGCTTGAGCAGCGCATTGGCCTCTTCGACGAAGGCGCGGCCATCCAGCGCCGCCCATGCGGCCAGCTGGCCGGAAAATTCGGTCCAGAAGGCGGCAATCTGCGGGGCGCTCAAGGGCGCGGCAGCATGGTGGTCGTCTTCGGGCAGTTCTGCTTGCATACGGAAATCCAGGGGAAAAAAGGCCGCAGGCAAGGGAAACTGCGCATGCGGCCGGTGGCACATGGGACGACTGTAAAGCAAGCCGCCCTGTGCCCCGCGCCGGGAAGCGGTGTCAAAGCAGCGCCGGAGCGCGCGCCCCACCACCCCGGCCGCCCCCATGGGCGGCAGGGACGGCACTCACACCAGCTCGATGGCCATGGCCGTGCCTTCGCCACCACCGATACACAGCGTGGCCAGGCCCTTCTTCTTGCCGTGGGTTTGCAGCGCGTGGATCAGCGTGACCAGAATGCGGGCACCGCTGGCCCCGATGGGGTGGCCCAGGGCGCAGGCGCCGCCGTGCACATTGACCTTGTCGTGCGGTACCTTCAGCTCGGCCATCAGCGCCATGGGCACCACGGCAAAGGCTTCGTTCACTTCCCACAGGTCCACATCGTCCACCTTCCAGCCGGCCTTCTTCAGCGCTTTCTCGGTGGCGCCGACCGGGGCCGTGGTGAACCATTCGGGGGCCTGGGCGTGGGTGGCATGGGCCACGATGCGCGCCAACGGCTTGCAGCCCAGCTGCTTGGCCGTGGATTCACGCATCAGCACCATGGCAGCCGCGCCGTCGTTGATGCTGGAGCTGGACGCAGCAGTGATGGTGCCGTCCTTCTTGAACGCCGGCTTGAGGGCGGTGATCTTGTCCAGCTTGGCCTTGGCCGGGCCTTCGTCCACGCTCACGGTCACATCGCCCTTGCGGGTCTTGAGGGTGACGGGGGTGATTTCGGCAGCGAACGCACCGCTCTGGGCGGCTTGCTGTGCACGCTGCACGCTGGCAATGGCAAAGGCGTCCTGCGCCTCGCGGGTGAACTGGTACTTGGCGGCGCAGTCTTCACCGAAGGTCCCCATGGAGCGGCCGGCCTCATAGGCATCTTCCAGACCGTCCAGCATCATGTGGTCGTAGACCTTGTCGTGGCCCATGCGGTAGCCGCCCCGGCCTTTTTTCAGCAGATAGGGCGCATTGGTCATGCTTTCCATGCCGCCTGCCACCATCACCTCGCGGCTGCCGGCGATCAGCTGGTCGTGGGCCAGGATGGTGGCTTCCATGCCGGCGCCGCACATCTTGGACAAGGTCACCGCGCCGGTGCTCTGCGGCAGACCACCCTTGAAGCCGGCCTGGCGGGCCGGTGCCTGGCCCTGGCCTGCCATCAGGCAGTTGCCGAACAGCACTTCCTCGACCTGTTCGGGCCGGATGCCGGCGCGCTGCACGGCCGCTGCAATCGCGGCACCGCCCAGGTCATGGGCGGCCAGATCGGAAAAATCGCCCTGGAAGGCACCCATGGGGGTGCGGGCGGCGCTGACGATGACGACGGGGTCTTGGTGCATGGTGATCTCCTTGGGTTGTTATGGATATGCGGGGGTGAGCAGAACCGGTGCCGACAGCCTCAGCCGGCGGCATCGGCGGTCAGACGACGGGTTCTGTCGTAGGGGAAGACGTCGTGCATATGGCCTTGCTGTATGCGTTCCTTGTGGCCTTGCCAGAACGACGGCTCCAGCAGATCGGCGTGGTGGCGCATGAAGACCTCGCGCACGGCGGGGTGGCCCAGCAGAAAGGGGCCGAAGGTCTCGGGAAACACATCGCGCGGTCCCACATGCCACCAGATCTCGCCGGACATCTCGTCCTCTTCGTTGCGTGGCGCAGGCACGGCGCGGAACTGGCAGTCGGTCAGGTATTCGATCTCGTCATAGTCGTAGAACACCACCTTGCCGCCGCGCGTGACACCAAAGTTCTTCCACAGCATGTCGCCGGGAAAGATGTTGGCCGCCACCAGCTCCTTGATGGCGTTGCCGTACTCGATGACCGAGCGCTCCATGTTCGCCTTGGCGCGCGGGTTGTCCAGCCCGGCATCGAAGCATTCCTGCAGGTACATGTTCAGCGGCACCAGACGCCGCTCGATGTAGACGTGGCTGAGGATCACCTCCTGCTGGCCGTCGCCATCGCGGTCGCTGATCTCCAGCTGGCTGGGGGCGAATTCCTGGATCTCGGCAATCAGCGCGTCGGAAAAGCGCTCGCGCGGAAAGGCCACCAGGCTGTACTCCAGCGTATCGGCCATGCGCCCCACCCGGTCGTGCTGCTTGACCAGGCGGTATTTGCTTTGCACCAGCTCGCGCGTGGTTTCCTTCGGGGGCGGGAACTTGTCCTTGATCAGCTTGAACACATAGGGGAAGCTGGGCAGGTCGAACACCAGCATCACCATGCCCTTGATGCCCGGCGCAATGCGGAACTGGTCGCTGGAATGGCGCAGGTGGTGCAGAAAGTCGCGGTAGAACAGCGTCTTGCCCTGCTTGGCCAGACCCAGGGCGTTGTAGATCTCGGCGCGGGGCTTGCGCGGCATCAAGCTGCGCAGAAAGCCCACATAGGCGCTGGGCACGGCCATGTCGACCATGAAGTAGGCCCGTGCAAAGCTGAACAGGCCGTGCAGATCGTCCTCGCCAAACAGCGCCGCATGCAGCACCAGCTTGCCAGCGTTGCTGTGCAGAATGGGGATGGCCAGCGGCAGCTCGGTGTAGCCGGTGATGATCTTGCCCACCAGGTAGGCACCCTTGTTGCGGTAGAACAGGCTGGAGAGCACCTGGATCTGGAAGTTGGCCCGCAGCATCAGGCCCTCCAGGCGCTGCTGCACCCGCCCCGTCAGCGCGGCGATGTCGCGCTCCAGGTCTTCGTACGGACACTGCAGCGCCAGGTGGGCGATCAGCTGCTCCAGGGTCTGCGGCAGGGCCTGCAGCGACGCCGGGTAGTAGGCGCGGTAGGCCGGGGCATCGCCGGGGTCGCGGCTTTCCAGGTACTCGGTGCTGACGGCCGGCCGCACAAAGATGAAGTTGTTGTGGAAATGCGTGCGGTGCAGGATCTTGGTGGTGACAGAGTTGAAGAAGGTCTCCGCCAGCTCGGGCTGCAGGTGGTCCACCATCAGCCCGATGTAGTGCAGCTTGACCTGCTGCCACACCGGCATGGGCAGCAGCCCGGCGTGGAACTCCGCCTCCAGACGTTGCACGCATTCGGTGACCCGCAGATCATAGAAGGCAATGCGCTCGCGCTGGGCGCATTGCTGGCCGTTCCAGTCGGCCTGCTCGAAACGGCGCTTGGCCCGGGCGGATTCCGCCCGGAACAGCTGGTAGTGGCGGTTGAAACCGTCCATCATCGCCTGGGCGATGTCATAGGCCTGGGGGGCATCCAGTCGCTGCGGGAACATACAGATAGCTCGCGGTTCAGGGGTGCTCTACAAAAAGCCCAGGCCCATGCCTCAGGCGGCGGCGCCCAGCCAAGGGCGCCTCGGGATCAGTCGCGCTGGCGGGAAGCCACCATCTCGACTGCCTTCTGGTGCACTTCGTGCAGGCCGCCTTCGCCCGGCACGGTCATGTGCAGGTTGGTGATGTGGCCGTTCTTCAGGCTGTAGCACCAGCCGTGCAGCGCCACCTTCTGGCCGCGGGCCCAGGCGTCCTGCAGCACCGTGCTCTGGGCCACATTCATCACCTGTTCGATGGCGTTCAGCTCGCACAGCACATCATGGCGGTGTTGCACGGGCGTGGCCTTGATCAGTTCGTAGTGCTTGTCGCGCACGTCGCGCACATGGCGGGTCCAGTTGTCGGCCAGGCCCAGGCGCACGCCTTCCAGCGCCGCCAGCACGCCGCCGCAGCCGTAGTGGCCCACGACCATCAGGTGTTCCACCTTCAGGTGGTCCACGGCGTACTGGATGGTGGTCAGCGCGTTCAGGTCGCTGGGCACCACCACGTTGGCCACGTTGCGGTGCACAAAGACCTCGCCCGGCTCCAGGCCGGTGATCTGGTTGGCGGGCACCCGGCTGTCGGAACAGCCGATCCACATGTACTTGGGTTTCTGTTGCGCCATCAGCCCGGTGAAGAAACCGGGGCGGTCGCGCTCCATCTGGGCAGCCCATTCCTTGTTGTGCACAAACAGGTCATCGATGGAGGTACTGGTCGTCATGTGGCGTTCCTTTGTGGTTCTGGGAAGCGGCGCCGCCCACCCCTGCTCAGCAGGTTTCGGCAAACAATTCGCGGCCAATCAGCATGCGACGAATTTCGCTGGTGCCGGCGCCAATCTCATAGAGTTTCGCATCTCGCCACAAACGACCGAGCGGGTACTCGTTGATATACCCATTGCCGCCATAGATTTGCACGCCCTCGCCGGCCATCCAGGTGGCTTTTTCCGCACACCACAGAATGACGCTGGCGCAGTCCTTGCGCACCTGGCGCACATGTTCGGTGCCCAGCATGTCCAGGTTCTTGGCCACGGTGTAGGCGAACGAACGGCCGGCCTGCAGCACGGTGTACATATCGGCCACCTTGCCCTGGATGAGCTGGAACTCCCCGATGCTCTGGCCGAACTGCTTGCGGTCGTGGATATAGGGCACCACGTTGTCCATCACGCTCTGCATGATGCCCAGCGGGCCACCGGTCAGCACGGCACGTTCGTAGTCCAGGCCGCTCATCAGCACCTTGGCGCCGCCGTTGACCTGGCCCAGCACGTTCTCGCTGGGCACTTCCACGTTCTGGAACACCAGCTCGCCGGTGTGGCTGCCGCGCATGCCCAGCTTGTCCAGCTTCTGCGCAATCGAAAAGCCTTTCATGCCCTTTTCGATCAGGAAGGCCGTCACGCCCCGTGCACCCAGTTCGGGCTCGCTCTTGGCGTAGACCACCAGGGTGTCGGCATCCGGGCCGTTGGTGATCCACATCTTGCTGCCATTGAGCAGGTAATAGCCGCCCTTGTCCTCGGCCTTGAGCTTCATGCTGATCACGTCAGAGCCCGCGCCGGGCTCGCTCATGGCCAGGGCCCCCACATGCTCGCCGCTGATCAGCTTGGGCAGGTACTTGGCCTTTTGCGCTGCATTGCCGTTGCGGTTGATCTGGTTCACGCACAGATTGCTGTGGGCGCCATAAGACAGCCCCACCGACGCACTGGCGCGCGAGATCTCTTCCATGGCCACCATATGGGCCAGATAGCCCATGTCGGCACCACCATATTGCTCGGACACGGTGATGCCCAGCACGCCGAGATCGCCGAACTTGCGCCACAGGTCCATGGGGAACTGGTCGGTACGGTCGATGTCGGCGGCACGGGGGGCAATTTCGCGCTGTGCAAATTCACGCACCGCGTCGCGCAGCGCATCAATGTCTTCGCCCAGCTGGAAGTTCAGGCCTGGCAGATTGCTCATTCTTTGTCTCCTGGTGATAGGTATGGCGAGAGGCCGGCGGCTGTTCTGTGCAGCCTTATTTGCCGGCGATGCCGGAACGCCCCTGCACGGCCATCAAGGTGCAGTGCATGGTGGCGGCCAGTTTTTCCGCTCCGTTGTCGATGGCATAGGCCCGGCCTTCGGCCACCACGATGGTGCGCCCCGGCTTGAGCACCCGGCCTTCACAACGGAAGCGCTGGCCCTTGGCGGGGGCCAGCAGATTGGTCTTGAATTCGATGGTCAGCACGCCGGCGTCTTCCGGCATCAGGCTGAAGCCGGCATAACCGCAGGCCGAATCCATGGCTGCCGACAGCATGCCGGCATGGATGAAGCCGTGCTGCTGCGTCAGGCCGGGCGCCCAGTCAAAGCTGATGTCCACTTCGCCCGGCGCCAGGTGCGTGAGTTGCGCCCCCAGCGTGCCCATGGCCCCTTGCAGCGCAAAGCTCTCGCGCACCCGGTCCAGGGCGGCCTCGTCTGCGGCCATGGTGTCTCCTGTCTCTTATTTACGTTGACGTTAACGTCAACTGCATTATGAGACCTCATTGCCCCCCAGCTTGTCAAGTAGTTGACGCGCTTCCGCCTCGTGTTCCATCACTTCTTCCAGGTTGGCCTGCAGATCGGCCAGGCGTTCTTCCAGCTGCAGGCGGTGTGCGCCCAGCACCTGCAGAAATTTTTTCAGCTGCATGCCCGTGTCCCGCGGGCTGTCGTACATGTCGATGATTTCCTTGGCTTCCGACAGCGACAGCCCCAGCCGCTTGGCCCGCAGCGTCAGGCGCAGCCGGGTACGGTCCCGCGGGCTGTAAACGCGGTTGCGCCCACCGGGACCGGTGCGCTCGGGCTGCAGCAGCCCCATGTCCTCATAGAAGCGCATGGCACGGGTGGTCAGATCGAACTCTTTGGCCAGATCGCTGATGCTGTAACTCACAGACGCGGAAGGGGAAGACTCGGTATGCATGGGCTCAACAGTACGCGAAACGCCCGATTGTGCCTGTCACCCGTGCCCGCCGGTAGCGGGTCAGCACCCGCCCGCTTTGCTGCACCATTGCGCGCCAATGGCCGCTTTGCAGGTTAGGCTATGCCTCTTTGTATTTGGATTGCCGGAACCGCACCATGTGCCAGCTGCTTGGAATGAATTGCAACACCCCGACGGACGTGCGCTTTAGCTTCAGCGGCTTTGCACAGCGCGCCGGCAACACCGGCGATCACACCGACGGCTGGGGCATCGCCTTCTTCGAAGACAAGGGCCTGCGCCATTTTGTGGACCACGAACGCGCCATCGACTCGCCGGTGGCCCAGCTCATCCGCCAGTACCCGATCAAAAGCCAGAACGTCATCGCCCACATCCGCAAGGCCACCCAGGGCGTGGTCAGCCTGCAGAACTGCCACCCTTTTGTGCGGGAGCTGTGGGGACGCAACTGGGTGTTTGCCCACAACGGCGATCTCAAGGGCTTTGCCCCCAAGCTGCACGCCCACTTCCACCCCGTGGGCAGCACCGACAGCGAACTGGCCTTCTGCTGGATCATGCAGGAACTGTGGAAGTCGCACGCCGGCGTGCCCAGCATCGAAGAGCTCACGCTCACCTTGCGTGAACTGGCCGCCCGCATCGCGCCGCACGGCACCTTCAACTTCCTGCTCTCCAGCGGGGAAGCGCTGTGGGCCCATGCCACCACCCACCTGTGCTACACCGAGCGCCGCCACCCCTTCGCCCAGGCCCACCTGGCCGACGAAGACCTGAGCGTGGACTTTGCCAGCGAAACCACGCCCAACGACCGGGTGGCCATCATCGTCACCAGCCCGCTCACCAAGAACGAGCAGTGGAACACCTTTGAAAAAGGCGAGTTGATGGTGTTTGTGGACGGCCAGCGCCGCATGTGATGCCGGCTCCATCCCTGGTCGGCGCCCGGGACAGGGCCCAGACCCCGCAGGCACCGGCCGATGCCGGATGCGGCTGCAGCGATTTCCATCGGCACGACCAACCCCTGCCCCATCAATAAAAAAGAGCACGCGCAGCGTGCTCTTTTTTATTCGGTTGTCTGTCTGCAGATAAAAGACAGCGAATTAAATAATGAATGGGCCTTGGCTGGGCCACATGTATTTCTGCACCACC
>NZ_JASHHY010000013.1:0-130589 GCF_030056555.1 Comamonas sp. 17RB
GGCGGCGCAGAAAAATACAGAAGGCAAGGCGAAGGTCCCTCCATTATTTAATTCGCCGTTTTCCATTTACAGACAGACAACCCCATAAAAAGGAGCACGCTGCGCGTGCTCTTTTTTATTGATGGGGCAGGGGTTGGTCGTGCCGATGGAAATCGCTGCAGCCGCATCTGGCAACGCGGGTGGCCGCACGCATCCTGGCCAGGCCCTGGGCACCGGTCCCCGGGACGGAACGCGGTAGCTTTCTGCTCAGCTGCGCGGTGCAGTGATCGTGGGGGCGGTCCCCGGGAACTGCCCGGCGGCGCAACGCGGGCACAGGCAGGATTGGCGGCGCTGGGCTTCGGGGATGGCGGCCAGCGCGTCGGGAGCGATATCGGCGCTCATGCACCAGCAGCTTTCCGGCGCCAGGCCGGCGGTGATGGCGCACTGGTTGCTCTGGCCGCACAGGGGGCAGCGCAGCGGGTCCACGCTGGTGGAAGCGACAGGGGAAGGTGCAGAGAACGCCATGCTGTGCAGTGTAGGGCGGCCAGCCATGGCCAGGGTGCGCGGGGATATGGCTGCGGGTGCCTGCACCGCCCCAATAGCTGGGGCTTGCCCAAACAGATTCAACAGATTCTTGCGTCACCAAGGCCGGTGAGAGCTGCCGATCTGGCGTTGCAGCCTGTCCCTCAGCCACCATGGGGCGGCACCCGAAAGTTCTCGGTGATGCGCTTTTCGGCACGCCGCAGTGCGTCCAGGGCACGGACCGCTGCGGTGCGGGCGCTGCGCTGCAGACAGCCCCCCACGTGGCGGCGGGTCTCCGGTGGTGCAGCAACCGGCTCCGGGAGGAGCGGACAGACAACGGTGGTGGGCGGAGGTTGGTGGGGCATGGACGTGATGTTCCATTCCGCACTACCATCCGTAAAGTTGAATTCAATGAAGCATTGCTGCAGAAATTCTGATGCGTAATCTCAACCTCGACCAGTTGCAGACCCTGATCGCCATTGCCGATCTGGGCACTTTCGCCGCCGCCGCACAGGCACTGCATCTGGCGCCGCCGACGGTGAGCCTGCACATCAAGGAACTGGAGTCCCGCCTGGATGCCGTGCTGTTGCTGCGCGGGCGCCGGCAGGCCGAGTTGACACCAGCCGGTGCGGCGCTGGTGGAGCAAGGCCGCAAGCTGTTGGCGGCGAGTGACGATCTGATTGAGCTGGTGCAGCGCCGTGCCAGCGGGCGCGAAGGGCTGGTGCGTGTGGGCGTGTCGGCCGGCGTCAGCACCCGGCTGCTGCCCTTGATGCTGGAAGCCCTGGGCCAGCGCAGCCCGGGCGTGGAAGTGCGGCTGGAGGCCGAGTGTTCTGCCGACGCCATGCAGCGCCTGCAGGCCGGCACGCTGGATATCGCCGTGGTGGCCGGCCTTCAGCCGGCGATGGCCGACATTGTGCTCACGCCCTGGCGTACCGACGCCATGGTGGCTTTGCTGCCTTCGGCCTGGAATGCACCGGCGCAGATCACGCCGGATTGGCTGGCCGAGCGCCGCTGGGCCTCGTTTGCGCCCGCCACCCAGATGCACGGGCTGATTTCTGCCTGGTTTGGCCAGGCCGGCCACCATCCGCGTCCGTTTCTGACGCTGACCTACCCCGGTGCCCTCAAAAGCCTGGCCGCCGCCAGCCAGAGTGCGGCGCTGCTGCCGCTGGAAGAGGTGGAGGACCAGCGCCATGCGCCGGGTGTGGACATCCGCCCGCTGTACCCGCCGCTGCTGCGCCCCATGGCGGTCGCCCACCGCCGGCTGCCCGTGCCCAACCCGGCGGTGGAGGCGGTGCTGCAGGTGCTGGCGGCGTTTGCCAGCTGAGGCAAGGCAGGTTCTCTATAGCCGCTGGTGTCAGGCGTGCCCGCCGTGTGCGCTGGTGCGGTGCATACCCACCGTCAAGGCTGTTTCGCGGCGGGCCGGTTTGTGCCTGGGGCACCGTCTTTCCACTGCGCACGCAGTGCGGCGCAATGGTCTTCGGCGGGGATGGCCGGGGTGTGGACCAGCCAGTCGCGGTCGCTGACCCGCGTGGGCTCGGCGCCTTGGGCCTGGGCCACGGCCACACCGGTGGTGATATGGGCCGGCAGCCAGGTGGGGATCCCCACCTCCCGCAGCACATGGCCGCGCCCGGCCACGATCAGCACGGTCTTGCCAGGTTGGAGCAAGGCCTTGGCGGTCTGGGCCATGCGCTCGTCCTTGGCCAGCTGGATGCGGGCCATGGGGGTGAGCTGGGCCTCAGGCAGCAGGCCGCAGTGGCCGGTGCGGATGGCATCGCGCTGGCGCTCCCAGGCTTCAGGGGGCAGGTGCTGGTCCCAGTGGGCTTGCTGCATCACGCCCCGCATGGCGCTGCGCGCCAGATTGCCGCCATAGACCGGCACGCCGGCCTGCACGGCGGCCATGACCACGGGGGCATAGCGTTCCCAGGGCCAGCCGGCGGCATTCCATTGCAGTGCGGCCTGGACATCGTTTTCGCTGGGGTTGGCGTCCAGCGCACGGCTGTCCGTGCCGGCATGGGCCATCTCCAGCACCACGGCCGCCAGGCGGCCGTCACGGGCCAGGGCCTGGATGGTGTCGCGCTCCCACTGCTGGTGGGCGGGGGCATCGTGCTGTTCGCCCAGCAGCAGGATGGCGGGCAGGGGCTGGGCACGGTCGAAACGTTCCAGATGCTGCAGCCAGGCCGGGGCATCGAGGGCGTCTGCGGCCAGGGAGGATGGAGGGGGCGAGCGCAGTGCGCCACAGCCGGCCAGGGCCAGCACCGCCGCCGCCAAGGTGGCGCGTGCAAGCTTGTTAATGAGAATGGTTTTCAACTGCATGGGCGCATGGTAGCGGAAGCCATGGGCATTCCCCTGCCCACTCCCCAGAAAAAAAGGCCCCGCAGGGCCTGGCAGTGGATGGCGCCATATGGCACCCGGAAAGCGCGGCGGTCGCCTGGCTTCCCGGGGCAAGGCCCTCATTCGGGTGTGATGCCCGCGGCCTTGATCACCTGGCCCCACTTCTGGGTTTCTGCCGCCTGGAACTGGGCCAGCTCCTGCGGGGTGGTGGTCCAGGGCTCGGAGCCCGACATCTCGAAGAACGATTTGGCGGCGGCGCTGGCCACGGCAGTGGTCAGCAACTGGTTGAGTTTGGTCACCACGGGGGCCGGCGTGTGGGCGGGGGCATAGGCGGCAAACCAGTAGCCCATGTCGTAGCCCTTGACGCCGGCTTCTGCAATGGTGGGTACATCGGGCAGCTGGGTGCTGCGCTTGGGGGTGGAGTAGCCCAGGGCGCGCAGCTTGCCTGCCTTGATCTGCGGGACGCCGGTGGAGACGTCGGTGATCATGAGGTTGATCTGTCCGCCCAGCAGGTCGGTGATGGCCAGCGGGTTGCTCTTGTAGGGCACATGCAGGATGTCCACGCCCGCCAGTTGCTTGAGCATCTCGCCTGCGATGCGGCTGGACGAGCTGCCGCTGCCGAAGCTCAGCTTGCCGGGGTTGGCCTTGGCAAAGGCCACCAGCTCGCCCACGCTCTTGTAGGGCGCATTGGCGGGCACCACCAGCACCTGGCCGCCCTTGCCCAAGCCGCCCAGCGGCGCAAAGTCCTTGACGGGGTCGTAGGACAGCTTTTTGTACAGGTGTTCATTGGCCGCATGCGTGGTGTTGGTGGTGATCAGCACGGTGTAGCCGTCCGGGGCGGCCTTGGCTGCGGCCTGCGCGGCAATCATGCCGCTGGCCCCTCCCTTGTTTTCCACCACCACGGGCTGTTTGGTCTGGTCGGTGATGGACTGTCCCAGGGCGCGGGCCAGCTGGTCGGTGGCACTGCCGGCGGCAAACGGCACCAGCAGGGTGATGGGCTTGTTGGGGTAGGCGCCTTGGGCAAAGGCGCTGGGGGCCAGGGCCAGGGCGATACCGCTGGCCAGCAGGGTGCGGCGAGCGAGGCGGGCCAGGGGGGCGGGATGGGGCAGTGTCGGCATGGTGTGTCTCCTTGGTATGGTTATGAAAGCAGTACGTTGGCGGTCTGCTGCCGCCTAGGCGTCTGTCGGGGGGCCGGCCAGATGCGGCTGCAACTGGGGCAGCAGCGCGGTGGGCACGGCAATGGGCATTTGCAGCACGCGAAAGCACAGGGTCTTGCCGTGGCTGTCGAGGTTGAGGGCATCGTTCACGCCCCCGTCCAGCACATCGTCCAGCACCAGGTTCATGGCCTGCAACCGCGGCAGCACGTGGCGGGTGACCTGGCCCGGCTGGCGGTCGGCAAACAGGGCGCGCACGGCGTCTGCGGTGACCTGGGCATGGACCAGTTCCCACAGCGCGGGGTGGTAGGCGATCACGCTGATGTTGGAGCGGTTGCCTTTGTCGCCTGTGCGGCCATGGGCCAGCCGGTACAGCGGCAGGGTGGTGGTGGGCTCAGGCATGGGACAGCTCCGTGGTGGTCAAAGGGGCGGCCCAGGTGAAGCCGGTGGGAATGTGCTGCTGGGCGATGTAGCACGAGGTCAGCCCCAGCCGCTGGCGCATATGGGTGCGCACGCCACCGCCGCCGGCCGGGCCGCAGCAGTACAGGGCATTCACCTCGCGCGGCAGGCGCAGGGCGGCCGCGTGCTCGGCATGCTGCCAGGCCATGCGCAGGCGCACATCCTGGCTGGCCTGCTGCAGGTCGGCGCCTTCCAGCCAGCGGCTGTGGTCATCGCCCCACACGCTGGTCACGCCAATCAGGTCGGTGCGCAGGGGGGCGATATGGCCCAGGCGCTGCTGGATGGTTTGCCCCGCCAGGCGCGCACGCTCCGCGGCACGGGGGCCGGCGTAGGAGATTTCGGCCTCGGCAAACCAGCCGGTGGCGTAGCAGACATTGACCTTGAGCGTGTCGGGGCGGGCATGGCCTTGCACCCCCTGCAGGCGCACCCGGTCCGGGCCGACGGCGATGACTTCTGAGGTGCTGATGTCGGCCACCACATCGGGGGTCAGGTACTGCGCCGGGTCGTGGATTTCGTACAGCAGCTGTTCCTTGACGGTGGCCGTGGTGATGCAGCCGCCGGTGCCCTGTGGCTTGAACAGCGTGCAGTGCCCCTCGGCATCCACCTCGGCAATCGGGTAGCCCAGGCGGTCCATGCCCGGCACGTCCTTGTAGCCGGGGTCGGCAAAGTAGCCCCCGGTGACTTGCGTGCCGCATTCCAGCAAATGGCCGACCATGGTGGCGCGGCCCAGGCGGTCCCAGTCGTCCCAGGCCCAGCCGTAGTGGGCCATGACGGGGCCCACCACCAGGGAGGGGTCGGACACCCGCCCGCAGACCACGATCTCGGCCCCGGCCTGCAGCGCTGCCGCAATGGGCTGTGCGCCGATGTAGGCATTGGCGCTGACCAGCTCCTGTGCGGGCATGCGCTCGGCCAGGGCGGCGGTCAGCAGCGGGCGGTGTGCGGGCGCGCTCAGGTCATCGCCATACACCACCGCAATGCGCGGCGCGCGGATGCCCAGCTCCTGCGCCAGGCGCTGGATGGCGCGGGCCGCCGCTGGCGGGTTGGCCGCGCCAAAGTTGCTGACGATGCGGATGCCGTGCTGCAGGCAGTCGGCCAGCACGGGACGCAGGAATTCGGGCATCAGCGGCTCGAAGCCGGCTTCCGGGTTGCTGCGGCGGGCCAGCTGGGCCAGTGCCAGCGTGCGCTCGGCCAGGGTCTCAAAAATCAGCACCGCCGGTTGCTGCTGGCGGATCAGCTCTTGCACCACGGGGCCGGCGGCATCGATGCGGTCGCCCGAGAAGCCGGCGGCGCAGCCAATCAGCAAAGGGGCGGGAGGGGGCGTAGCGGGTGTCATGGAATCTCCTGTAGACCACTATAGGAAGCGGCATCTAAGCTGTGAAATCGATAGTTGAGATGAATTGATTTGGAATGCAGATGAATCTTTCGGCGCGGGACATCCAGGCCTTTCTGGCGCTGGCCGAGGTGAAGAACTTCACCCGCGCCGCTGCGCGCTGCCACCTCTCCCAGCCTGCGTTCAGCGCCCTCATCAAGGCGCTGGAAGACAGCGTGGGTCTGCGCCTGTTCGATCGCAGCACGCGCCATGTGCTGCTGACCCAGGAAGGCGAGCGCTTCTTGCTGTCGGCCCAGCGCATTGCGGCCGAGCTGGACGACTGCGCCCGCGCCATGCGCGACACGGCCCAGCTGGCGCGCGGCCATGTGGCGGTGGCGCTGCTGCCGTCGCTGGCGGCGGGGTGGCTGCCGCAGGTGCTGGCGCAGTTCATGTCCCAACACCCGGGGGTGGAGCTGGCGGTGCACGATGTGCTGTCCGAGCCCTGCATTGCCGCCGTAGCCCAGGGCGATGCCGACTTTGCCCTGGCGGCCATCCGCGCCGATACGCCGGAGCTGCAGGCCGAACCGTTTTGCCGCGACGACTTTCACCTGGTGTGCCGCACCGACCATCCGCTGGCCGCCCAGGCGCAGATCCGGGTGGGCGATCTGCAGCCCTGGCCGTTTGTGCACCTGGCCCGGCACAGCAGCGTGCGCCAGTACCTGGATGCCGCACTGTTTCCGCAAACCCTGCGCACCCTGGTGGAGGTGGAGCAACTGGCCACGGTGATGGGGCTGGTGCAGGCGGGCCTGGGCATCAGCGTGGTGCCGGCGCTGTCGCTGTTCCACTTTGACAAACCGGGCCTGTGCACCCGGCCCTTGCCGCTGCCCGGGATGGAGCGCCAGATCTACCTGGTGCGCCGGCGCGAGCGCAGCCTGTCGGTGGCGGCCCAGGCCCTGTACCGCCTGATGCTCGCAATGCAGCCGACGTTGGGGCAAGCCTAGGGTCTGTGCTTCGCATGCGCGCATGTCGGCTTGGCCGCGCGAGGATGGGGCAGACCGGTGGCCCCGCGTGCGCAAGGAATGTCAGTCAGGCAACCATGAAAAAAGGCCCCGAAGGGCCTTGGCTTTGCGCTGCGCGGGTTCAGTTCTTGCCGTACTGCGGCGAGCGCGGGCCGTACAGCAGACCGTTGGGAGCACCCACCGCGAGCAGGCGGTTGGTGGCCACTCCCGCCATGGGGTGGGCCGCATCGGTGGCGGAGTTGATGATCTGGTTGACCAGGGCCGTCACCAGCATGCCGATCAGACCGCCACCGGAGTTGTTGCCGCCTTCCTGGTTGGAGGCGGATGCACGACCGTCCCACAGCTGCTCGCCGGTGCGCAGGTCGACGAGGCGGGCCTCGACGCTGACCACCGTGGCACTCTGGATTACCTGGTAGGTGGTGCCGTACTTGGTCACGCGGATGTACAGCGCGGCATCGGCGCCGAAGATTTCCTTGAGCTTGGGCGTCGGCACTTCGTGGATGTCACCGGCGATTTCCAGGCCGTTCTGGCGGAAGGTTTCACTCACCAGCGTGACAGGCATCACGTAGTAGCCGGCCTCGGCCAAAGGCAGGGTGGCCTGTGACAGCACGCTGGCGCTGGCCTGGACTTCGGGGGCGTCGTTGACCGGTGGGAGCACCAGAATGGAGGCCGGCTTGGCGGCGCGGTAGGCGCTGTAGTCCTTGGTGGGGGCTGTGACACAGCCGGCCAGCCAGGCGCTGGTGGCCAGCAGGGCGCCCCATTGCAGGGCGCGGGAAATCCGGGGGAAGCGCATATCAGTTGCCGTTCTTCTTCAGGTTGCTGACCAGGTAGTTGATGTAGGGAGCCGACTCGGGAAACTGCTGTTTCTCCTGTTCCCAGGCGGCCAGGGCCTGGTCGGTGCGGCCGGTGTTCAGGTACAGCAGACCGAGGTGGGCCTGGTAGCCGGGGGGCAGGTGTGCATCCTTGCCGGCGGTTTGTTGCACGCCTTTTTCCAGCTCCAGGATCTGTTCTTCCTGTGCCGGCCCATCGCTCTTGAGGTAGCTGTAAACCTGCGTCTGGTAGCCGTTCCAGCTGTAGAGTGGCTTGGGTGCGGACACGCAGCCCACCAACAAGGCAGTCAGGGCCAGGGCGCTGCCGGTACGGATGGCCGAAGTGATCTTCATGGCGTGCTCCTTCAACGCTGCGCCGAGAGGGCAGGCAGTGCGCCGGCATCCACGGCTTCGCCCAGACGGTCCACGGCTTCGCGGATGGCCAGATCCAGCACCTTGCCGTTGAGGGTGGAGTCATAGCTGGCGGTGCCGCCGAAGCCGATGATTTCGCGGTTGGAGAGCTGGTATTCGCCTGCGCCTTGCACGGAGCGCACCACTTCCGAGGTGCGGATGTTGACAATGTTCAGTGTGACCTTGGCGTAGGCCGTCTGGGTCTTGCCGCGGCCCAGCACACCGAACAGCTGTTTGTCGCCGACTTCCTTGCGGCCGAATTCGGAGATGTCACCGGTGACCACATAGTCTGCGCCCTTGAGCTGCTGGGTGGCGCCCTGGATGGCCGCTTCCTGCTTGATCTCGGCCATGTTGTCCCGGTCCAGCACATTGAAGCGGTTGGTCTGCTGCAGATGGGCCATCAAAATGGTCTTGGCCTGGCTGCCCAGCCGGTCCGCGCCGTCAGAAAACGCACCACGCAGGTAGCTGGAACGGTTGTCGAACTTGCCCACGGCAATCGGGCTGCGCGGGCCGTGGTAGCTGCGGGTGGCGCTCTGGGTCTGGGTGGCGGCCACGGCCTGGGAGGTTTCGGTTGCGCAGCCGGTCAGCACCAGCGGCGTGGCCACGACAGCGGCCAGGAAAGTCAGTTGGAAAGAGCGCATGTGATCGTGCAGGAATAAAAGAAATGAATTCTGCGCGTATGTAACAGCAAGATACTTTTAACTGGCTGACAAGATGTACGCAGAACGCAAAAAAGCGGCACCCAAAGGTGCCGCTTTTGCGCCATGTCATACGGCAGTGGCGAATGCGCGCTGCCGCCGGGGGAAGTCCTTATGCGCCGGCCTTGACCTTCAGACGCCAGGCGTGCAGCAGGGGTTCGGTGTAGCCGGAAGGCTGTTCCACGCCCTTGAACACCAAGTCCAGGGCCGCCTGGAAAGCGGCGCCGCCGGGGTTGGCGGCCAAGCTCTTGTAGCTGGCGTCGCCGGCATTCTGGCCGTCCACCACCTTGGCCATGCGGGCAAAGGTGTCACGCACCTGCTGCTCGGTCACCACGCCGTGCAGCAGCCAGTTGGCGATGTGCTGGCTGGAGATGCGCAGCGTGGCGCGGTCTTCCATCAGGCCCACGTTGTGGATGTCGGGCACCTTGGAGCAGCCCACGCCGGCGTCGACCCAGCGCACCACATAGCCCAGGATGCCTTGCACGTTGTTGTCCAGCTCCTGCTGCTTTTCGGCGTCGGTCCACTTAGGGTCCTTGGCCACGGGGATTTGCAGCAGATCGGCCAGGATGTTGTCGCGCTCGGTGTCGGCACTGGTCTTTTCCAGTTCCTTCTGCACATCGGCCACGCTCACCTGGTGGTAGTGCAGGGCGTGCAGCGTGGCGCCGGTGGGCGACGGCACCCAGGCGGTGTTGGCACCGGCCTTGGGGTGGCCGATCTTCTGCTCCAGCATGGCCTTCATCAGGTCGGGCATGGCCCACATGCCCTTGCCGATCTGGGCGCGGCCGCGCAGACCCATGGTCAGGCCCACCAGCACGTTGTTGCGCTCATAGGCGGCCAGCCAGGCGGAGGACTTCATGTCGCCCTTGCGCACCATGGGGCCGGCTTGCATGGCGGTGTGCATCTCGTCGCCGGTGCGGTCCAGGAAACCGGTGTTGATGAAGGCCACGCGGGCGGGGGCGGCGGCGATGGACGCCTTCAGGTTGACGGAGGTGCGGCGCTCCTCGTCCATGATGCCCAGCTTCACGGTGTTGGCCTTCAGGCCCAGCAGCTGTTCGACGCGACCGAACAGCTCGTTGGCAAAGCCCACTTCCACGGGGCCGTGCATCTTGGGCTTGACGATGTAGACACTGCCGGTGCGGCTGTTGCGGATGCCGTTGGCACCGTGGCCCTGCAGGTCGTGCATGGCGATGGCGGTGGTCACCACGGCGTCCAGGATGCCTTCGGGAATTTCCTTGCCTTCAGCACCCCACAGGATGGCCGGGTTGGTCATCAGGTGGCCCACATTGCGCAGGAACATCAGCGAGCGGCCGTGCAGCGTGACCGGCTGGCCGTTGGCGCCCGTGTAAGTGCGGTCGCCGTTCAGGCCGCGGGTCAGCGTCTTGCCGCCCTTTTCGAACGATTCGGTCAGCGTGCCCTTCAGAATGCCCAGCCAGTTGCTGTAGCCCAGCACCTTGTCTTCGGCGTCCACGGCTGCCACGGAGTCTTCCAGGTCCAGGATGGTGGACACGGCGGCTTCCACGACCACGTCGGACACGCCGGCGGCGTCGGAGCTGCCGATGGGGGTGGACTTGTTGACGATGATGTCGATGTGCAGGCCGTGGTTCTTCAGCAGCACCGAAGTGGGGGCTGCGGCATCACCCTGGAAGCCGATGAACTTGTCCGCGTCCTTCAGGCCGGTCTTACTGCCGTCCTTGAGGGTGACGACCAGCTTGCCGCCTTCGACGGCGTAGGCCGTGGAATCGGCGTGCGAGCCCGCGGCCAGCGGCACGGACTGGTCCAGGAAGTTGCGGGCGAAGGCGATGACCTTGGCGCCGCGCACGGGGTTGTAGCCCTTGCCCTTTTCTGCGCCGCCTTCTTCGCTGATGGCGTCGGTGCCGTACAGCGCGTCATACAGGCTGCCCCAGCGGGCGTTGGCGGCATTCAGTGCGTAGCGGGCGTTCAGAATGGGCACCACCAGCTGGGGTCCGGCGATCTGGGCCAGTTCGGCGTCCACGTTTTCGGTGGTGGCCTTGGCGTCCTTGGGGGACTCGACCAGGTAGCCGATCTGCGTCAGGAACTGCTTGTAGGCCGCCATGTCGGCGATGGGGCCGGGGTTGGCCTTGTGCCAGGTGTCCAGCTCGGTCTGCAGGCGGTCCCGCTCGGCCAGCAGGGCGGCGTTCTTGGGGGCCAGGTCACCCACCAGGGTGCTGAAGCCCTTCCAGAAGGCGTCCTGTTCCACACCGGTGCCGGGCAGCACTTGTGTGTTCACAAAGTTGTACAGCTCGTTGGCCACTTGCAGGCCGTGGGCGTTGGTGCGTTGGGTCATGGAAACCTCGTGGGCAGAAAACAAAACAAAGCGGGCCGGAAACAGCCCACCAGGATAGGTGCTGGGTACACTGTATTAGAAATAATTCGGTTAATAAACCGACCGAATATGTCAAAACCAATGACTTTTTTGCAAAAGTGACGCATGCTGCGCACCAGCGTGGGGCTGCGGGCCTTTCTGCCACGGTGGCAGCGCTGTAGCAATATCTGTTTGGATCGCTGTGCGTGCAAGGACCGCAGGCGCAAGCGGCCGATTCCATGGCAAGGCGTGGAGGGGCCGCCACGCTGCGGGCTTGCACCAGGCACTGTGACTGCACCGGGGTGTATGGACAAACTCAAAGCCTTCGAATCCTTTGTTTCCGTTGCCACCAAGGGCAGCCTGACGGCTGCGGCCAAGGCGGAAGGGGTGGCGCCCGCCATCATGGGGCGGCGCCTGGACGCGCTGGAAGAGCACCTGGGCGTGAAGCTGCTGGTGCGCACCACGCGGCGCATCAGCCTTACACACGAGGGCAGTGCTTTTCTGGAGGACTGCCAGCGGCTGCTGTCCGATGTGGCCAACGCCGAGGCCAGCGTGTCGGCCGGCGGCGTCAAGGCCACCGGGCATTTGCGCGTCACGGCGCCGGCCGGCTTTGGCCGCCGCCATGTGGCGCCGCTGGTGCCGCGTTTTCACGATCTGCACCCCGAGGTGACGATTTCGCTGAACCTCAGCGACCGCGTGGTGGACCTGGCCGGTGAAGGCTATGACTGCGCGGTGCGCGTGGGCGATCTGCCCGATTCTTCCCTGGTCAGCGTGCGCATGGCCGACAACCGGCGCCTGTGCGTGGCCACGCCCGCCTATCTGGCGCGCTACGGCACGCCGCGCCACCCGGGCGAGCTGGCGCAGCACCGCTGCCTGACGCTGTCCAGCGATGCCTCGCAGACGCGGGGCTGGGCGTTTCGCATGCCGCAGGACAGTGGCAGCAGCGAAGTGGTGCACATCAAACCCGGGGGACCGCTGGATTGCTCCGATGGCCAGGTGCTGCACGACTGGTGCCTGGGCGGCTGGGGCATGGCCTGGCGCAGCACCTGGGAGGTGGAGACCGAGATCGCCGCCGGCCGGCTGGTGGCGGTGCTGGAAGCGTTTGCCGCCCCCCCGAATGGCATTTACGTTGTCTTTCCTCAACGCAAACACATGCCGCTGCGCGTGCGGCTGTGGATCGATTACCTCAAAATGCACTATGAGCGCCCGGAGTTCTGGCGCGAGGGAGTGAATCCATGACCCTGGAAGCTGTACTGGCCGCCATCCACATCGTGGCCATCCTGACCCTGGTGGTGTTCCTGAGCAGCGAGGCGGCCCTGTGCCGTGCCGAATGGATGAATGCCGCCGTGGTGCGGCGCCTGGCGCGGCTGGACCTGATCTACGGCATTGCCGCCGTGGTGCTGCTGCTGTCCGGCGTGGCGCGGGTGCTGTGGGGGGCCAAAGGCATGGGCTGGTATGTCAGCCAGCCGCTGTTCCACCTGAAGATGACGCTGTTTGTGCTGGCGGCGCTGATGTCCATCAAGCCCTCCATCGACTTTCGCCGCTGGGCCAAGGCCTTGCAGGCCGAGGGCAGCCTGCCGCCGGAAGAGGCCGTGCGCCGCACGCGCCGCTGGATCATGTGGCAGTCGCACCTGATTCCGGTGATCGCCGTCATCGCGGTGTTCTGGGCGCGCGGCTGGTGAGTGCGCGGCGCTGCTGAAAAGGCCGCTTCAGAGCGGCCTTTTCACTGCCGGGATGGGCGGGCGCCGGTGGTGCGTGCTGGCGCAGGTCAGAACGTGCCGCGCAGGGTCAGCGTCGCATTGCGCGGGGCACCGTAGTAGCTGCCGTTGCGGGTGCCGCCAATGGCCGTCCAGTACACGCGGTCGGTCACGTTGGCGATGTTCAGGGACGCTGTCCACTGGCGGTTGATGCGGTAGGCGGCACGCAGGTCCAGCACGGCGTGGCCGGGGTTTTGCACCGTGTCCACATAGGCATTGCTTTGTGCGGCCAGGCTGGCGCCAATCTTCCAGTCCGACCATGCATCCGGCAAGGTGTAGCTGGTGGACAGGCGCAGCAGATGGCGTGGCGCATCGGACGCCAGGGACTGGCCTTCCGCATTGCGCGTGCTCAGGTAGGTGTAGCCTGCGGCAACGTCCCAGCCCCTGGCGATGCGGCCACCGATTTCGGCATCGAAGCCCTTGCTGCGCAACAGGCTGGCGTTGCGGTAGCAGTCGTTGGTGGTGATGCCGGGGCACAGGCCTTCATGGTCGCGGTCGTAGACGGCGACATTGCGCTTTTTGATGTTGAACACCGACAACGCCACGTTCAGGCGGCTGTCCATGAGTTCGCCCTTGATACCGGCTTCGTAGTTGGCGCCGATGGCAGGCTTGAGCTGCTGCCCTTCGAAGTTGGCGTACTGCGATTGCGGCTCGAAGGTGCTGGTGTAGCTGGCATACACCGACCACTGCGGGCCGAGGTCGTACACCAGACCGGCATAGGGCGTGAACTGGCCGCTTTGCCGGTAGTCATTGGTCAGCGCGCCCGTGAAGTGGTCGTTGGAGCGGAACTTGAACCAGTTGAAGCGCCCGCCCAGGTGCAGGTGCAAGGGATCGGCCAGCTGCAGGCGGGCGCTGGCGTAGATGCCCAGCAGGCTGGAACGCTCCTTGAGCCCAAAGTCATACACCGGCGTGGCTGGCTCGGGAATCAGGTCGTGGTTGAAGTGGAACAGGTCGATCGGAATGCGCTGGCCGGCAGTGAACGACTGGGTGAAGACGTCCTGCTGCTTCCAGCTGGTGCCGAACATCAGCTTGTGCACCCCGCCCCATGCCTGGAAGCTGCCGCTGACATGGGCGTCCAGCCCACTGGCATCGATATCGCGGTCGGTGAATTCCGTGCCCAGAAAGTACGCACCCAGATTGGTGGCAGGGTCGACTGCGCCGCGTGCCATGCCCAGTTTCTGGGTGACCGTGGTCTTGTTGCGGTTGAGCGTGAGCTTGCCCACCCAGTCGCCGGCAAAGTGTTTTTCCAGTTCGGCAAACACTTCGTCCACCTTGGCATCGTGCCGGTTCCAGCGCTGGCCCAACGAGGTGGAGCGCGGCAGGCCCAGCGACGCGCCGGTGGTGTAGCTGGGCAGGCCGAAGATGGCATAGCCATCGATGCCCACCTGCTCATGGCGGTAGCCCACGGTGAGCTTGGTGCTGTCGCCCAGGTCCGCATCGATCACGCCGTAGAGCATGGGAGCCTTGCTGTGGGCCAGATCGTAGAAATACTTGCGATCGGTATAGGCGGCCACCACCCGGCCGCGCACGGTGCCAGCCTCGTTGAGCGGGCCGCCGGCATCGATCTCGCTGCGGTAATTGCTCCACGAGCCAATGCTTTGGGCCACTTCCAGGTGTTTTTCGCTGCGCGGGCGCTTGCGCACCATGTTGACCACGCCGCTGGGGTCGCCAGCGCCGACCACCAGGGCGCCGGCGCCGCGCAGCACTTCCACACGGTCCAGGATGGCGGTGTCCATGGGCACCCAGCCCGTGGGGCTGTAGCTGGCGCCGCCCACACCGTCGAGCAGGTAGTTGCTGTCGGGAATCTCATAGCCGCGCATGGTGTAGACATGGGCGCCATAGTTGCGCTGCGACTTGGATGTGCCCGTGGTCTGGGCGATCACATCTTCCACGGCCACCAGATGCTGGTCTTCCATCTGCTGGCGCGTCACCACGGTGACCGATTGCGGCGTCTCGCGGATCGACTGCGGCATCTTGCCAATGGAGAGGGCGTGCGTGGTGTAGCTGCCGGTGTGCTCGGTCGCCAGGCTGCGCTCCCCCTGGGCGGTCACACGTACTTCCCCCAGGGAGACATCACTGCCCGATGCCGTGCCGGCACCGGAGGCCGGTTTGCCGGCTGGCGCTGCGCGCAGCCCCCAGCTGCCGTTGGCCATGCGCACCAGTTCCAGTCCGCTGCCGACCAGCGCAGCCTGGGCCGCTTGCTGCAGCGTGTAGCGGCCCTGCACGGCAGGGGAGGCGCGACCGCGGACCAGGGCGGCATCGATGGAGATGGTCTGCCCGCCCTCGGTGGCGATGCGCGCCAGCGTGACCCCCAGGGGCTGGGCGGGGATGTCGAAGCTGCGGACCTCGGCATCGGCAGAGATTGTGGAGGCCTGGGCCTGCACGGCGGGGGCGGCACAGGCCAGCAGCAAGGCGGTGGCAAGCACGGTGGGGCGCAGGGCGCGGGGTGGCAGCGGGGTGAACGGGGTGGCGCGTCGCATGGCGGGTTCCGGTGAAAGGTCACAAACAAAAAGGCTTTCACCGGATGTGCAACGAGCCGCCGAAAGTGCTACCGCCTGCCTAAAAAAAGTGCGGATCACGACGCATGTGTATGTGGCCGCCTGCCGGGCCTTACGCCAGGGCGATGCGCACCAGCCACCCCCCTGCCTGGTGGTGCACCACCACGGGCAGCGTCTGGGCGATGGCGGCCAGGGCATGGTCGGTGTCATCCAGCGGGTAGCTGCCGTAGACCTGCAGGGCGGCGGCCGCATCGGTGATGCGGATGAAACCGCGCCGGTAGGCGCGCAGGGCCGCAACGACCTCGCCCAGCGGGCGGTCGTGCACCTCCAGCTGGCCGCGCTGCCAGGTGGCGGCGGTGGACGCGATGTGGGGGGCGGCATCGATGCCGTCCGGACCGAACCAGGCCGCCTGGCCCGGTGCCAGTGCCTGTTGTGCGCCCTGGGGCGTGCTCAGCTGCAGCGGCTGTTCCAGCGCCACGGCCAGGCTGCGTGTGGTGTCCAGGCGCATCAGCATGCGCGCCTGCACGCCGGGCTCCACCTGGAGCTGGCCGTGCGGGCCGCGCAGGGCAAAAGGGGTGCTTCCCGCCGTGACCTGGGCAATGGCCTCCCCTGCCTGCAGCGCCACGCCGCGCACGCCTGGGGTGTGCAAGGGGTTGGCGGCCGAGCGGGCATTGAGCAGCAAGGTGCTGCCGTCCGCCAGGGCAAACTCGCGCCGCTGGCCTGTACCCGTGCACCACGCGGCCAGCATGTCCTGCAGGGGCCAGCAGCGGTCGGCCAGCAGCGCGCCGCCGGCCGACAGGCCGCCCACGGCCAGCGCGCCGCGCAGCAGACGGCGGCGCTGGACCAGGCGCCGGCTGCTGTCGTGCAGCGTGCCGTTGATGACCTCGGCCTGGCCGGGGTGGCGCTGGTTCAGCGCGTGTGCTTGGGTGAACAGGCCTTGGACCGGTCCGGTCAGTTGCTCCCAGGCCTGGCGGTGGGCCTGGCTGCCCTGCAGCCAGTGCTCGAAGGCCTGCTGCTCGGCCCCCGTGGTGGCGCCGGAGCGCAGCACCACCAGCCATTCGATGGCGGCTTCGGTGACGGGATCGAGCGTGCGCGCCGTTACCTTGGCCCTCATAGCGTGGCCAGCGTGCAGGCGCGCCAGCCCTGGGCCATGTACTTGCGCACCATGCCGTGCGAGACGCCGATCTGCGTGGCGATCTCCTGGTAGGTCAGTCCGTCGAGCTGGCTGAGCAAAAAGGCGTGGCGCGCCTTGTCGCTCAGCCCGTCCAGGGCCTGGGCAATCCGGTCCAGCGATTCCAGCAGCAGGGCCCGGTCTTCGGCAGAGGGCATGTGGCTTTCAGGCAGCTGTTCCAGCACCGCGCAATAGGCCCGCTCCAGATCGCGCCGGCGCCAGAATTCGTACAGCACCCGCTTGGCCACGGTGGTCAGGAAGGCGCGCGGCTGCTCGATGGCAGCCAGGCGCTCGCTGCTGATGACCTGGACGAAGGTCTCGGAGGCCATGTCCTCGGCCTGCGCACGGTTGCGCAGGCGGTCGTGCAGACGGCCCAGCAGCCAGGGGTGGTGGTCGGAGAACAGCGCCTGGGCACGCAGGCGGTCAACGGGAGAGAGCGCAGACATGGACGAGGCGGAGCAACAAAGCCATCAATGAGAATGACTCTTATTATAGATTTTGCACCCCTGATACAGGGGATCGTCCGCCACTGTGGCGGAAAGGCCGCACGTCAAAAAGCCGCCCGGAGGCGGCTGGGGATGGGGCATGGCCCGCAGGCAGCGGGCCGCTGCGTCAGAAGTTGCCGCGCAGGGTCAGCATCACATTGCGGGGATCGCCGTAGTGGCTGCTGTTGACCAGGTTGCCGATCGATGTGTAGTAGCGCTTGTCGAACATGTTGTTGAAGTTCAGCGAAGCCTGCCACTGCTTGTTGATCTGGTAGCGCACATAGCTGCTCCACACCGCGCGGCCCGGGGCCTGGATGCTCACGGTGCCCACCTTGCGGTAGGAGGCGCTTTGCGCATTCACACCGCCGCCAAGGGTGAAGGCACTCCATGCACCGGGCAGCTGGTAGGTGGTCCAGGCACGCAGCATGTGCTTGGGCGTATAGGTGTTGAAGTCCTGTCCCTGGTTGTTGATGTCGCGCTCGTAGGTGTTGCGGTTGAAGGTGTAGCCGGCAAACAGGTTCCAGCCGCGCGCCAGCTCGCCGCTGATTTCGGCGTCAAAACCCTGGCTGCGCACCCGGCCGCCGTCGGTGTAGCAGTAATAGCCGTCGCGGCAGTTCGCACCCGAGGCCAGGTCTTCGGTGGCACGGTTTTTCTGGTCCACGCGGTACAGGGCGAAGGACGTGTTGGCGCGGCCGCCGAAGAGTTCACCCTTCAACCCGATTTCATAGGTGGCACCCTGGATGGGCTTGAGGTTCTGGCCTGCCGCATCCAGTGACCACTGGGGGTTGAAGATGTCGGCATAGCTGGCGTAGGCCGACCAGCTGGAGTTGACCGCGTAGATCAGGCCCGCAAACGGCATGAAGCGGTTGTTGTCCTGCAGCGTGGACGAGGGCGTGGCGACGCCCAGCGTGGTGACGGTGGTGTCCCAGATGGTCCGGTAGGAGGCTGCACGACCACCCACCACCAGCTTGAGCGGGTCGCTCAGCTGCAGGCGCAGCGCACCATAGGCGCCCAGCTGGCGGGACGTGGCCAGGCGGTTTTCGGTGTTGGCGTAGCGGATCTCGGCATCGGTGGGTTCGGTCCGGTAGGGATTGGGCGCAAACACATCGATGGGAGTGAACGGGGTCTTGGAGGCGTAGTCTGTGTCCGCCCGGGTGTGGTTGTAGCTGGCGCCCAGCACCAGCTCGTGCTGGCGGCCGAAAGCCGCGAACTCGCCGGTCAGGTTGGCGTCGATACCCCAGGCTGTCTGGCTGGCATCGGTGATGTTGGCCACGGTGCCGCCCAGTCCGGTGGCGGGGTTGACGGTGCGTTGGGAGGAGGCGTACTTGAGGTAGACGTCTTCCTGCACATGGATGGCCGAGACCTTGGCGCGCCACTGGTCGTTGAACTGGTGCGACAGGTCGGCGTAGATGGTCTGGGTGCTGTTGTCCTGGCGGTTCCAGCTGGCGCCCAGGTAGGTGGAGCGCGGCAGGCGGATGTCGCTGCCGTCGCTGTAGCGCGGCAGGCCCGAGATGAAGGGCCGTCCCTTGAAGGTTTCGTAGCTGGCGCCGATGCTGACCTGGGTCTGGGCCGAGAGGTCGTATTCCAGCGTGCCGTACAAGGTGGTGTTGCGGCGGTTGACTAAGTCGATGAAGGAGTGTTCGTCTTCCACGTCCAGCACGGCCCGGCCGCGCAGCGTGCCTTCGGCATTCAGCGCGCTGCTGCCATCGATCTGGGTGGCATACCGGTCCCAGGAACCGGCCTTGGCCGTGACGCTGACGCCGCCTTCCTTCAGCGGGCGCTTGCGCGACAGGTTGACGGCGCCGCTGGGGTCGCCACCGCCCTGCAGCAGGCCAGCCGAGCCGCGCAGGATCTCGGCGCGGTCGTAGATGGCGGTGCTGCCGTTGTAGTTGTTGGAGCGGCCGTACAGGCGCTGCACATTGACCCCGTCGTACTGCAGGGTGGCGATGTCAAAGCCGCGCGAGTAAATGTATTTGCCGCCCTGCGGGCTTTGCAGCAAGGTGATGCCCGTGGTGCTGGCCAGGGCGTCGTAGACCGAGGTGGCGTTCTGCTCGTCCATCAGCTGGCGCGTCACCACGCTGACCGACTGGGGAATGTCCTTGAGGGGCTGCTCGCTCTTGCCGATGGTGACGGCGCGAGCGGTGTAGCTGCCGGTGTGCTCGGTGGTGGCGCTGCGTGTGGCCTCGGCGCTCACGCGCACTTCGCCCAGGTTGGGGGCTTCGCCTGCCGCCCGTGGGGCGGGCGTGGACTGCGTGCGCAGCGACCAGTTGCCGGCGCCGGTGCGCACCAGTTCCAGTCCGCTGCCCGCCAGCGCGGCGCGCACGGCCTGCTCGGCGGTGTAGCTGCCGCGCACGGCCGGTGCGGTGCGTCCGCGCACCAGCTCGGCATCCAGGCTGATCTGCTGGCCGCTGTCGGCGGCAATGCGGGCCAGGGCGCTGCCCAGGGGCTGTGCCGGCAGGTCATAGCTGCGGACGGCGGTGGAAGTGGTGGCGGCGGGGCCCGCGGGGGTGGCGGTCTGGGCGTGGGCGCTCAAGGCGCAGGCCAGGGCCGCGGCGGCCAGGGCGCGCAACGGCAGGGGGCAGGGGTGCAGCATGCAAAGGCTTTCGACAAAGGTGGACAAAGGACAAAACCTGAAGGTGTCCATGGCTTGTCGAACAGCCCGCACAAAGTGTTCATTTTTTTGCGCGGGCAGGGTACGGGAAGCCGGTCGGGGGGCATGGCAGCGCTGTGGCTGCGGAGGGTGGGGGCATCCGCAGCCCGCGGGATGCCCGGTTTCTGTTCCGTGCGGCCCTACTCGATCGTCACCAGCCAGCCGCCGAGCGCGCGGTGCACGGTGATGGGCAGGGTCTCGGCCAGCACGGTGAGGGCGCGGTCGGTGTCGTCCAGTGCATAGGTGCCATAGACCTGCAGGGCCGCCGCACGCGGCGCGATGCGCAGCACGCCCGGGCGGTAGGCGCGCAGCGCCTGCACCACCTCGGCCAGCGGCTGGTCGTGCACCTGCAGCATGCCGTGCCGCCAGGCGGCCGTGCCTTCGGGGCTGAGCGTGTCGGCATCCTCGATGTCCGTGGCATTGAAGCGGGCGCTGTGCCCTTCGTGCAACAGGCGCTGCTGGCCGCTGGCGGTGGTGATTTCCACGCTGTGCTCCAGCATGCCCACCAGGCTGGAGGTGTCCTGCAGGCGCACGGTAAAGCGGGTGCCCAGGGCCTGCACCTGGCCATGCACGGTGTGCACGGTGAAGGCCGGGCCGAGATCGGCCCGGGGTGTGGCCTCGGCCAGCAGGGCGCCCTGGCGCAGCCGGACGCGGCGGTGGCCGGGGCGGAAATCCAGGTCCACGGCCGAGCGCGCATCCAGCGTGAGGCGGCTGCCATCGGGAAGCAGAAATTCGCGCCGCTCGCCGGTACCGGTGCGCAGGTCGGCGCTCCATTGCGCCACGGGCTGGTGGCGGTCGGCCAGCCAGGTGGCGCCCACGGCCACGCCGCCCAGGCCCAGGGCCCCGCGCAGCACCTGGCGGCGTTTGCGGGTGCGGGACTCGGCACGGGCCAGGGTGTCGCTCAGCAGGCGCCCGGCGGCGGGCTGCGGTACGCGCAGCCGTTGCAGCGGCGCCTGCAGCTGTTCCCAGGCGGTGCGGTGCTGCGGGTCGGCGTCCAGCCACTGCGCCAGGCGGTTGCGCTCGGGTGCGCCCATGTCGCCGGAATGCAGCTGTACCAGCCAGCCGATCGCGGCTTCGGTGGCGCTGTCCAGTGGGGTACTGGCGCGGCTAGCCATGGCGGGCCGCCCGGGGGACGCCTGCCTGCTGCTGCAGTTGGGCGATGGCAATGCGGCGAAATGCTTCGGTCATGTGGCGGCGCACCGTGCTGTGCGAAATGCCCAGCTGCTCGGCAATGGCATGGTAGGTCAGTCCATCGAGCTGGCTGAGCAGAAAGGTCTGCCGGGCCTTGAGCGGCAAGCCCTCCAGGGCCTGGGCAATGGTTTCCAGCGTTTCCAGCAGCAGCGCACGCTCTTCGGGGGAAGGGGCCAGTTCGTCCTGGCGCTGGGCCAGGGCTTCGAGGTAGGCGCGCTCCAGCTCGCGCCGCCGCCACAAGGTGAACAGCAGGCGCTGGGCAATGGTGGTCAGAAACGCGCGCGGTTCGTCGATCCGCATCGGCTGCGGCGCAGCGACCACCCGCAAAAAGGTTTCAGACGCCACGTCCTGAGCCTCGGCCGTGTTGCGCAGCCGGGCCTTCAGCCGGGACAGCAGCCAGGGGTGGTGCCCCGCGAACAGTTGCTGGGCCTGCTGCATGGGGTCGAACGGCGGATGCGGCGGGGACATGCGGGCGATTCTATTCTTGAATGAGAATGATTGTTATTTGTTTGGTGTGGTGTAGTGGCATCGCCACGGTGTGCGGGGGAATGGCACGCTGGCGGCGCCCCGTGGCGGTCAGCGAAGTTTTGTGAAAATGTAAAAAGAGGAGCTGTTTGTGTATGTGGCGCAAGGGCGGATGCCGCTTTTCGGGGCGTTTCAGCGGGCCCCGGCTCCCTCTGCCCGGCCCCTGGCCGACAGCACGGCCTCAAGGGTGTGGCCACGGGCCGCCGGCAAGATATGGGCAGCCACGTAAAATCCCCCGATGCTTTCCGTCAAACAGGATTTGCTCGCAGCCCTGGCTGCCGAGCTCGAAACACTTTCGCCCGGCGCCGGCGCCCGCGCCGCATTTGAAAACCCCAAGGTGGCAGCCCATGGCGACTTCGCCTGCACGGCGGCCATGCAGCTGGCTAAGCCTCTGAAGGCCAATCCCCGCGCACTGGGCGAACAGCTCAAGGCCGCGCTGGAAGCCACGCCCGCGTTCCAGCAGTGGGTGGATGCGATCGAGATCGCCGGTCCTGGCTTTCTGAACATCCGCCTCAAGCCTGCTGCCAAGCAGGAAATCGTGCGCGAAGTGCTGGCGCAGGGCGCCCGCTTCGGCTTCCAGGCCGACCGTGGCGAGAACGTCCTGGTCGAGTTTGTCTCCGCCAACCCCACCGGCCCGCTGCACGTGGGCCACGGCCGCCAGGCGGCGATTGGCGATGCCATCAGCAATCTGTATTCCACCCAGGGCTGGAAGGTGCACCGCGAGTTCTATTACAACGACGCGGGCGTGCAGATCGACACCCTGACCAAGTCCACCCAGCTGCGCGCCAAGGGCTTCAAGCCCGGTGACGAATGCTGGCCGACCGACAGCGAGAACCCGCTGGCCAAGAATTTCTACAACGGTGACTACATTGCCGACATTGCCCAGGCGTTCCTGAACAAGGAAACCGTCAAGGCCGATGACCGCGAGTTCACCGCCAACGGCGATGTCGAGGACTACGACAACATCCGCAACTTTGCCGTGGCCTATCTGCGCAACGAGCAGGACAAGGATCTGCAGGCCTTCAACCTCAAGTTCGACGAGTACTACCTCGAATCGAGCCTGTACCAGAACGGCCATGTGGAAGACACGGTCAAGCGCCTGATCGAAAGCGGTCACACCTACGAGCAGGACGGGGCACTGTGGCTCAGGTCCACCGACTACGGTGACGACAAAGACCGCGTGATGCGCAAGACCGACGGCACCTACACCTACTTCCTGCCGGATGTGGCCTACCACATCCAGAAGTTCAAGCGCGGTTACGGCAAGGTCGTCAACATCCAGGGCACCGACCACCATGGCACGATCGCCCGTGTGCGCGCCGGTCTGCAGGCGGCCAATGTCGGCATTCCCCAGGGCTACCCCGACTATGTGCTGCACACCATGGTGCGCGTGGTGCGCAATGGCGAGGAAGTGAAGATCAGCAAGCGTGCCGGCTCGTATGTGACGCTGCGCGATCTGATCGAGTGGACCAGCAAGGACGCGGTGCGCTTCTTCCTGCTCTCGCGCAAGCCCGACACCGAATACACCTTCGACGTCGATCTGGCCGTGGCCCAGAACAACGACAACCCGGTGTACTACGTGCAGTACGCCCATGCCCGCATCCAGTCCGTGCTGCGCGCCTGGCAGGAAGCCGGCGGCGCGGGCGTGCCTGCGCTGGAGAAGGTGGACCTGTCCGCGCTGGAAGGTCCACAGGCCCAGGCACTGATGCTGCTGCTGGCCAAGTACCCCGAGATGCTGAGCGCCGCCGCCGCAGGCAATGCCCCGCACGACGTGACCTTCTACCTGCGCGATCTGGCCTCCAGCTACCACAGCTACTACGACGCCGAGCGCATCCTGGTGGACGATGAAGCGGTCAAGCTGGCGCGTCTGGCCCTGGTCGCCGCCACGGCACAAGTGCTGCACAATGGTCTGGCGGTGTTGGGCGTGTCCGCGCCCGAGCGTATGTAAGCATTGACTCGCAAAACTATGAAGACCAAGCAACGTGGCGGAACCCTGATCGGGCTGATCCTGGGCATCATCATCGGCCTGGGGGCCGCTCTGGCAGTGGCGGTCTATGTGACCAAGGTGCCGGTGCCCTTCCTGACCAAGACCCCCAAGGACACCGAGGCCAAGGAAGCCGAACGCAACAAGAACTGGGACCCGAACTCGCCGCTGTACGGCAAGAACCCGGCCAACCAGACGCAGACGCAACCGGTGACCCAGCAGCCCGTGGCGCCCACTGCGCCGCCGGTGGCCACGCCCACCACGCCACCGACCAGCGGCCCTGCCACGGGTGTCAGCACCCCGCCGGCCACACCACCGGTGCAGGACGCCAAGAAACCTGACGGCAAGGCCTCTTCGGCCGACCCGCTGGGGGACCTGGCCAACCAGAAGCTCAAGCAGTCGGAAGCCAAGGCCGCCGCTGCCTCGGGTTCGGACGGTTTCGACTACTTTGTGCAGGCGGGTGCCTTCCGCACCCAGGCCGACGCCGATGCCCAGCGCGCCAAGCTGGCCATGCTGGGCTGGGAAGCCCGCGTGAGCGAGCGCGAGCAGAACGGCCGTACCGTGTTCCGGGTGCGGGTGGGTCCGTTCGGCAAGCGTGATGACGCCGAGCAGCTCAAGGGCAAGCTCGACGGCGCCGGGGTGGATTCGGCCCTGGTGCGCGTGCAGCGCTGACCGGCAGAACTTTTTGCCACGGCCCGGCTCTGACTGGGCAGTGAATATCCCCTAACAGGAGTAGCTTTGATGAAACGCCGTGAGTTTTCCTTGGCCGTCACCTCGGTCGCATCTGCCATGGCCCTGGGCGCCACTGCGACCGCCCATGCCCAGGCCGCCGCCCCCAAGGAAGGCAAGGACTATGTGAAACTGTCCAAGCCCGCCACCACCGAGGCACCTGCCGGCAAGGTGGAAGTGGTCGAGTTCTTCTGGTACAGCTGCCCGCATTGCAACGCTTTCGAGCCGGCATTCGCCGCCTGGAAGCAGAAGGCTCCCGCCCATGTGGTGGTGCGCCGTGTGCCCGTGGCCTTCAACGCCAGCTTCGTGCCCCAGCAAAAGCTGTATTTCACGCTGCAGGCCATGGACAACTTCGACGCCATGCACGTCAAGGTGTTCCACGCCATCCACGTGGAGCGCAACAAGCTGGCCACCGATGACGCCATCTTCGAATGGGTGGGCAAGCAGGGCGCGAACGTGGCCAAGTTCAAGGAGATCTACAACTCCTTCACCGTGGCCAACCAGGTGCGCAAGGCTTCGGCGCTGCAGCAGGAATACGATGTGGAGGGCGTGCCTTCCATGGGCGTGGCCGGCAAGTTCTACACCGACGGCCCCCGTGCCGGCAGCATGCAGAACGTGCTGAATGTGGTGGATTACCTGGCCAACCAGAGCCGCAAGGCCTGAGCGGTCCCGCTTTCGCCCGGCAGGGCCTGACCGCCCTGCACACAGCCCGCTTTCCAGCGGGCTTTTTTGTGTCGATTTCCCTGCGAGTCGCCCACAGGGCAGCCCTGGGGAAAACCAGTGCCCTACAATGGCTGCAAGATTCATGCCTTCTCACATGACACGCAAACTCCTCCCGATACTCGCGCTGACGGTCCTGGCAGCTGCCATGGGCACGGCACAGGCCGAAAAGGCCGATCGCAACAAGCCCATGAACATTGAAGCCGATGCGCTGCACCATGACGAGCTGCAGCAGGTCAGCACGTTCACGGGCAATGTGGTGTTGACCAAGGGCACCATCGTGCTGCGCGGCGCCAAGCTGGAAGTGCGCCAGGACGCCGAGGGTTACCAGTTCGGCAAGGTCTGGGCGGCCCCCGGCAAGCGCGCGTTCTTCCGCCAAAAGCGCGACACCCAGCCCGGTGCACCCGAAGAGTACGTGGAAGGCGAAGGCGAAATCATCGAATACGACGGCAAGAAGGACGATGTGCGCCTGATCCAGCGGGGCCAGCTGCGTCGCTACACCGGCGCCACGCTGAGTGACGACATCACCGGCAACATCATCACCTACAACAACCTGACCGATGTGTTCACCGTGGACGGCAACCGCCGCGCCACGCCGGGCAGCGAGGAAGCGGCTGCCGGCTCCGGTGGCCGCGTGCGCGCCGTGCTGGCGCCCAAGACCCAGCCCCCGCAGGCCCCGGTGGCGCCGAGTGCGCAGCCGCTCAAGCCTTCGGACACCATGAAATTGCGCAACCCGTGACCCGCTCTTCCGACACCCCGACCGCCCCAGGCGCCAGCAGCCGCCTGGAAGTGCACCATCTGGCCAAGTCCTATGGCAGCCGCAAGGTGGTCAAGGACGTGTCCCTGGCCGTGCAGAAAGGCGAAGTGGTGGGCTTGCTCGGCCCGAATGGCGCGGGCAAGACCACCTCGTTCTACATGATCGTGGGCCTGGTGCGCAGCGATGCCGGCGACATCTACATCGACGGCCATTCGGTGGCGAACATGCCCATCCACCAGCGTTCGCGCCTGGGCCTGTCCTATCTGCCGCAGGAAGCCTCGATCTTCCGCAAGCTCAGCGTGGAAGACAATGTCCGCGCCGTGCTGGAGCTGCAGCAGGACGAACAGGGCAAGCCCCTGACCAAGGCCGAGGTGGAGCGGCGCCTGACCGATCTGCTCAAGGAGCTGCGCGTGGACCACCTGCGCTCCTCGCCGGCGATTGCGCTGTCGGGTGGCGAGCGCCGCCGCGTGGAAATTGCCCGGGCCCTGGCCACGCAGCCGCGCTTCATCCTGCTGGACGAGCCGTTTGCCGGTATCGACCCCATCGCGGTGATCGAGATCCAGCGCATCATCGGCTTCCTGAAGGAGCGCGGTATCGGGGTGCTGATCACCGACCACAACGTGCGCGAGACGCTGGGCATCTGCGACCACGCTTTCATCATCAGCGACGGCCATGTGCTGGCGCAGGGCACACCGGAAGAGATTGTGGAGAACGCCGACGTCCGGCGGGTCTACCTGGGCGAACATTTCAGGATGTAGCCCGCCACTTCCGCCGCCACGACACATACAAGATCACAGAGAGGGAGCGTCGCGTTGAAGCCTGGTTTGTCACTGCGGGTGTCGCAGCATTTGGCGCTGACGCCGCAATTGCAGCAGTCGATCCGCTTGCTGCAGCTGTCCACGCTGGAGCTGGCGCAGGAAGTCGAGCAGATGCTCGACGACAACCCGTTTCTGGAAGTCGACAGCGACGACGCCCCCCGCGAAGACTTCGGCCTGTCCCAGTCGGATACGCCGGCGCAGAGCGATGACTATGCCGCCGATGGCGCGCTGACGGCAGGGGCTGCGGAGGCGCCCGCCGACAGTGCGGAAGGCCCCGGCAGCACGGAATACGATGCCCCCGACTGGGAGGGCGACGGCACCAGCGAACTGCGCCCCGATGACAGCGAATGGGGCGGCGATGCCCCGGCGCGCAACGCACAGGGCGGCGATGGCGATGAAGTCAGCGCCCTGGATCTGGCCCGTGCACATGAATCGCTGACCGACCACCTGCTGCGCCAGTCGCTGTCGCTGCACCTGTCCGAGCTGGACCGCTATGTGCTGCGTTTCCTGATCGAGAACCTGAACGACGACGGCTACCTCGAAGAGTCGCTGCAGTCCCTGGCCGAGGGCCTGGCCGGCACGGACGACCCGGAACAGCTCGACGAGCTGGTGCACCGCTTCACCGTGGCACTGCGGCTGCTGCACAGCCTGGAGCCGGTGGGCGTGGGCGCCCAGGGGCTGGCCGAATGCCTGCAGTTGCAGCTGAACCATCTGCTGCAGCGCGGTGAGGCCGAGGCCAGTGTGGTGGAGACGGCGCTGACCATCTGCGCCCAGCCGCTGGACCTGCTGGCCCGGCGCGATGTGCGCCGCCTGATGCAGGCCACGGGCAGCAGCGAGGAGCGCACCCGCATGGCCATGGCACTGATCGCCCGGCTGGAGCCCCGGCCCGGCCGGCGCTTTGTCAATGTGGAGCGCAACATCATCGTGCCGGACGTGATCGTCACCCGCGCCGGCCGCCGTGCCAGCGAAGGCACGCCCCAGTTCAACGTGCAGCTCAACCCCGACGTGCTGCCGCGTCTGCGCGTGCACGATGTGTATGCCGGTGCGCTGCGCGGCCACAAGGGCAGCGAAGGCCATGCCGGCCTGCAGCAGCGCCTGCAGGAGGCGCGCTGGTTCATCAAGAACGTGCAGCAGCGCTTCGACACCATCTTGCGGGTGTCGCGCGCCATCGTGGAGCGGCAGAAGAACTTCTTCGTGCACGGCGAACTGGCCATGCGCCCGCTGGTGCTGCGCGACATCGCCGACGAGCTGGGCCTGCACGAGTCCACCATCAGCCGGGTGACCACCGCCAAGTACATGGCCACGCCGCACGGCACCTTCGAGCTCAAGTATTTCTTCGGCTCCGGGCTGGGCACGGAAACCGGTGGCAATGCCTCCAGCACGGCGGTGCGGGCGCTGATCAAGCAGTTTGTCTCGGCCGAGAACGCCAAGAAGCCGCTGTCGGACAGCCAGATCGCCGAAATGCTCAAGGAGCAGGGCATCGAATGCGCCCGTCGCACCGTGGCCAAGTACCGTGAGGCGCTGAAGATCGCGCCGGCCAATCTGCGCAAGACGCTGTAAGCGCAGCGGGGCTGCAGAGGGCTGCGGGACGCCCGGTGAGGCCACAGCCTGCGGTGGCGGAGCCCCTGCGGGCATGCTGCGTTGCCGCAATCCCCCAGACCCGTGCAAACCGGCTGGGCAGCGTCGGCAGTTGGAGGTATCGTGCAGCCATCCTTGGTTCATTCCGCACATGCCACGGCCGTTGGCAGCAAAGGAGACACCCCATGGTTGCACCGCTTTCTTCTTCCGCGCTGCCTCGCAAGCTGCTGTCGGCGCAGCCCGAACCCGATCACCCGCACAGCGTGGCCCGCATCGCCGTGGTGGGCAGCCTGCACATGGATGCGGTGTTGCACCTGGAACGCGTGCCCCGGGCCGGGGAAACCGTGATGGCCCACAGCCTGCGCTACCTGCCCGGCGGCAAAGGCGGCAACCAGGCAGTGGCCTGCGCACGCCACGGCGCCCAGGTCACGCTGTTTGGCTGCGTCGGCCGCGACCACCATGGCAACAGCCTGCGGCTGGCGCTGCACGACGCCGGCGTGGACATGGACCATGTGCAGGTGCTGGACGGGGTCTCCACCGGTGCGGCCATGGTGCTGGTGGAGGGCAATGGCCAGAACCGGATCTGCGTGGTGCCCGGCGCCAATGTGCTGCTGGAGCTGCCGGATGAGGCACTGCTGAATGTGCTGGCCCAGGCCGATTTCGTGCTGCTGCAGCGCGAGACCTCGGACAGCGTGTTGGAGCAGGTGCTGGAGGCGGCCCGCAGCGCTGGCTGCCGCGTGGTCTTCAACCCTTCACCGGTGCGCGAGCTGCCCGAAGCCTGGTGGCCCCTGGTCCACACCCTGGTGGTCAATGAGGTCGAAGCCGCCGCCTACAGCGATCAGGTGGTGGACAGCCCGGCCACGGCAGCCGACGGCGCCCAGCGCCTGCTGGCGCGGGGCGTGTCCCAGGTGGTGGTCACGCTGGGCGCTCAGGGGGCGGTGGCCGTGTGCGGCGGGCGTGTCAGCACCCATCCCGCGCTGGCCTTGCCGGTGCTGGACACCACGGGGGCGGGCGACAGCTTTCTGGGGGCACTGGTCACCCGGCTGGCCGAAGGCCATGCCCTGGGCGACGCCGTGCAGTGGGGCATACGTGCCGCCAGCCTGTGCATGGGCCAGGTGGGCGCCCAGGCTTCCATACCGCAGCGCGCCCAGGTCGAAGCCCTGGCCGGTGGCGTGGCCAGCCCGCTGCATGTGCAGTAGGCGGCGGGGCGAGCACGCCAGCCGCCGTGCCGGGCTGCAGGCGTGCCGTGCTCAGCGGGTGCTGCCGTCGCAGTAGGCGTGCCAGCCCGCCGGGGTGTTTTCAAAGCCGCGCTGCAGGGCCAGCTCCCAGGGGCGTTCGCAGCTCTTGGTGCGTTCGCACCAGGCATGGCCGGTGGAAGGCTTGCAGCCATGGCTGTCGGTGCGCTTGCCCAGAATCGGCGGCTCCGGGGTTTCGTCCAGCGGCTGGGGTTCGGCCACAGCAGGTGCGGTGGCTGCGGCGGGCATGGCCTGGCCGGCGGTGGCAGGCGCTGCCGGCTGGGTGGGCGCGGACTGGCAGGCGCTGAGCAGGGCCAGGGCCGAAGCAGCCAGCAGCAGGCGGACACGGGCCAGTGCCGGGACAGAGGTCAGGAAATGCGTAGACATGCCCGCATCGTACGCAAATCCCGGCGGTGCGGAGTGTCCGGGAGGCCAGCAGGGGAGCCTGGACGGTCCGGACAGGGGGGACGCAGAAACTCCACCGCGCGCCGTGGCCGGGGTGTCTCGCGTATCCTTGGCGGCTTGCTATGAACCAATTGCACCTGTTTTTGCCCTGCGCCGCCGGCGTCGAGGGCTTTTTGGCCGACGAGGTCCACGCCATCACCGGCGCCACCGGGCAAGACCTGCTGGTGGGCCGGGGCGGCGTGATGCTGCGCGGCATGTGGCGCGACGCCCTGCTGCTCAACCTGCACAGCCGCCTGGCACAGCGCGTGCTGATCGAGCTGTCGCACAGCATGTACCGCAACGAGAACGATCTGTACCGCGCGGCCAGCGAGGTGGCCTGGGAGATCTGGTTTTCGCCCCAGGAGACCTTCAAGATCGAGGTCACGGCCCAGCACAGCCCACTGACCAGCCTGAACTTTGCCGCCTTGCGTGTGAAGGACGCCATTGCCGACCGCTTCCGCGCCAAGCGCCACGGCGTGCGCCCCAGCGTGGAGACGCACCACCCCGATGTGCGCGTGCACCTGCACCTGACCACCGACGGCGCCACCATCTACATCGACACCTCGGGCGAAGCGCTGTTCAAGCGCGGCTGGCGCGAGGACAAGGGCGACGCCCCGCTGAAGGAAACCCTGGCCGCCGCCATGCTGGCCGCCAGCGGCTGGGACCCGCATGGCGACAACCCGCAGCCGCTGTACGACCCCTGCTGCGGCAGC
The DNA here is from genome assembly GCF_030056555.1 of Comamonas sp. 17RB. Lineage (NCBI taxonomy): Bacteria > Pseudomonadati > Pseudomonadota > Betaproteobacteria > Burkholderiales > Comamonadaceae > Comamonas > Comamonas sp. 17RB. Next base: position 30,270 of record NZ_JASHHY010000013.1, read on the forward strand.
GGCACCGTGGTGATCGAGGCCGCGCAGATGGCGCGCAAGATTCCCGCCGGCATCCTGCGCCGCTTTGCGTTCGAGAAGCTGGTGCCGTTCCAGCGCCATGTCTGGGAAGCCATGCTGGATGAGGCGGAAAGCGCCATCCTGCCCGAGTCGCCCGTGGGCATTTACGGTTCCGACATCGCCTTCCGGATGGTGGATTTTGCCCAGCGCAATGCCGAGCGTGCGGGGGTGGCCGACACCATCCAGCTGCGCGGCGGCGATGCGCTGCAGCGCATGCCGCCCTGCGAGCAGCCGGGCATGCTGATTCTGAACCCGCCCTATGGCGAGCGGATCGCCGCGGCCGGTTCCGCCGGCCGCAACGCTGCCGAGCGCATGGGGCAGGTGGAGCGCGCAGGCCGCGAAACCGCGCAGACCGAAGATGGCGGCGAGTTCTTCAGCCAGCTGGCCAGCCACTGGAAGAAGAACTACAGCGGCTGGAGTGCGTGGATGCTGACGCCCGACCTCAAGTTGCCCGGCAAGATGCGCCTCAAGGAATCGCGCCGCACGCCGATGTGGAATGGCCCGATCGAATGCCGTCTGTTCTGCTTCGACATGGTCAAGGGCTCGACCAAGCCCCGCAAGCAGGAGAGTGCCTCCGGCGCACCGCAAGGCCCTGGGGCCGAAGGGCACGGGGCATGAAAATCGCTCCGTTGCGCTGGCCGTCCTGCAACGACGGCTATGCCGGTCCGCTGCCGCGTCCCATGGTGCTGGACACCAATGTGGTGCTGGACATGCTGATCTTTGACGATCCGCACATTCCCTCCATACGGGAACTGGTCGCCCGGGGCGAAGTGCGCTGGATTGCCGACCAGGCCCAGCGCATCGAGCTGGAGCGCGTGCTCCACTACAGCCAGATCGCGCCGCGCGTCAGCTACTACGGCAAGACGCCGCAAGGCGTGATGGCGGACTTTGACGCGGCCGTCGAATACGTGGCCGAGGCGCCCAAGATCCGCTTCACCTGTACCGACCCGGACGACCAGCATTTCCTGGATCTGGCCAGCCTGCACCAGGCAGTGCTGGTCAGCAAGGACCGCGCCGTGCTCAAGCAGCGCAAGCGCGTGGCCACGCACTACGGTGCGACGGTGGGCAATGTGGTGGTGCTGGACGCCGCCGAGCCGGCCGCCGTAGCGGCCTGATCAGTCAAAGAACTGCATGCCTGCATAGGGCTGCCGCCGGCACTGCGCCAGCCGGCTTTCCAGCGTGCCCACATGGGCTTCCAGCGCGTGGCCGTCGGGGTCCAGAAAGTAGAAGGAATCGCCTTCGCTGCGGTTGGTCTTCCATTCGCGCACGCCCAGGGCGCGGGCGTGCGCTACAAAGGGCGCAAAGTCGGCCTGCGACAGGCTGAAGGCGTAGTGGGTGTAGTCCGGCGGGCTGCTGACGGACACGCGCTGCGCATCCGGTGACAGGCAGATCCACAGACTGCCCAGCGTCAGATACGCGCCCCCATCCCAGCGCGCATGCGGGCGGCAGCCCAGCACCTGGGTGTAGAAGTCCAGGCTGCGCGGCAGATCGGTCACGGCCAGGGTCAGGTGGTTCAGTGCGGTCAGCATGGGGTGGCGTGGGGATGGCTGGGGAGTGCGCAAATACCTTTTCATCCTAGGGCAGTGGGCGCCGGCCGCTCACCTTTTTGCGGACGACTGTGGCGTGCCAACCACCCATGCGCGGCCGGGCCATGCGGGCGGTCTGTGCCCACGGCCGCCGCTGCGGCTAGGATGACCGTGTTTTCGGTGTGCAGGGACGGCCCTGCACCGCTGGCCCCTGCGGGGCAGCCGCCGCTTGCTGGGACGACCCGGCCATGCAACCGTTTCAGGAGTGGTTTATGGCATGGGTGTATCTGTTGATCGCAGGCGTTCTGGAAGTGGTGTGGGCCTTCACCATGAAGCAGTCCCACGGGTTTACCAACTTCAAATACAGCGCCATCACCCTGGTGGCAATGATCGCCAGCTTTGGTCTGCTGTCGGTGGCCATGCGCACGCTGCCGCTGGGCACGGCGTACACCATCTGGACCGGCATCGGTGCCGTGGGCGCCTTTGTGGTGGGCATCACCGTACTGGGGGAGCAGCTCAGCGCCCTGCGCATGCTGGCGGCCGTGCTGATCGTCAGCGGTCTGGTGCTGATGAAGCTGTCTGCGGAGTGAGTGCCGGGGCGCTGCCCTGCTCCTGCTCCTGCTCCTGCGCCGCGATGGCATCGGGCAGTGCGCTGGTCTCCAGTGCCACGGGGCAGCGCTGCAGCCACAACGCCAGTTGCCGCTGGTAGAGGGCGGGGTCCATGGCATCGCTGTGGCGGGGCAGGTGGTAGGCCTTGCCCTGGGCCGCCAGCGCGGCCGTGGCCAGGCAATAGAAGCCGGGGGTGGCCTGCAGGCGCACGATGTCCGCCCATGCGGTTCGGGCCTGCCGCGGAGGGTGGCGTCCGGCATGCACCAGGGTGAAGCCCTGTGCATCCAGCAGCAGGCGCCAGCGGCCCTCCTCACGCCGCAGTGCGGTCTGCAGCATGCTGCGTGTCAGTCGCTGGTGCAGGCCTTGCAGGGGCGGCTGGCGGTCGGTTTGGCTGCCGCTCTGGCGGGCATGGATGCCGCCCAGCAGCGGCTTGGTATAGCGCCGCCACAGCCAGGTGAAAACCAGACCAAACAGCAGCATGGTGAGGTACGACGCCGCCTGCAGGGCCGGGCCCGGCCGGGCGATGGCCAGCAGGCCTGCGCCCAGGCACAGCCAGTACAGCAAGGGGCTGAGCCAGCGGCTCTGCCAGTGCGCCACGTGGGCGACGGCACGGCGTTGCTGCCCCTGCAACTGCGCGATCTCGCGTTGCAGCGCGGCCTCCAGGCGGATGGCGGTGTGGGCCGGGGTGATGGTGAACTGCAGTTCCATAGGGTGGTGTTCAACGGGGCAAGCGGGGGGCAGTGCGGCCAGAGTCGGAGCGCAGTCTAGCGGGAGTGGGGCCGCCAGCCTGCCCGTGTCTGCACGCCAGGTCATCGCCAAGGGAGAAGCGCATGGCGCGACAATAGCGGGATGACTTCCTCCACGACGCCCCTGCCTCCCACTGCTGCAACGGTCCGCAAGGCCGTGCCCGCCTCCCCCAAGCTGACCACGCTGGACAAGACCCGTGTGGACGACACACGCATCAAGATCGTGCGTCCGCTGCTGACGCCGGCGCTGCTGGAAGAGTGGCTGCCGATCACCGAGCAGGCGTATGCGCTGGTGGAGTCCAGCCGTGCCGCCATCTCGCGCGTGCTGCACGGGCAGGACGACCGCCTGGTGGTGGTGGTGGGGCCGTGCTCCATCCACGACCACGACCAGGCCATGGACTATGCCCGCCAGCTCAAGGTGCAGGCCGATGCACTGCAGGACGATCTGCTGATCGTGATGCGCGTGTACTTTGAAAAGCCGCGCACCACGGTGGGCTGGAAGGGCTATATCAACGACCCGCACCGCGATGGCAGCTTTGCCGTGAACGAAGGGCTGGAGATGGCGCGCCGCCTGCTGCTGGACGTGCTGGAGCTGGGCCTGCCGGCGGGCACGGAGTTTCTGGATCTGCTGTCGCCCCAGTTCATCAGCGATCTGGTCAGCTGGGGCGCCATCGGTGCCCGCACGACCGAAAGCCAAAGCCACCGCCAGCTGGCCAGCGGCCTGTCCTGCCCCGTCGGCTTCAAGAACGGTACGGATGGCGGCGTCAAGGTGGCCAGCGACGCCATGCTGGCCGCAGCGTCCAGCCATGCCTTCATGGGCATCACCAAGATGGGCCAGAGTGCCATCTTTGAAACACGTGGCAACCAGGATTGCCACATCATTCTGCGCGGTGGCAAGGCCCCCAATTACGACGCGGCCCATGTGCAGGCCGCGTGCGAGCTGCTGGAAAAAAGCGGCCTGCGCCCGCAGGTGATGGTCGATCTGTCGCATGCCAACAGCAGCAAGCAGCACCGCCGCCAGATCGACGTGGCCGCCAATGTGGCGGAACAGGTGGCGGGTGGCGATACCCGCATCACCGGCGTGATGATCGAAAGCCATCTCCACGAAGGCCGCCAGGACATCGTGGACGGCGCCGAGCTGGCCTATGGCGTGTCGCTGACGGACGCCTGCATCAGCATGGAGCAGACCGTGCCCGTGCTGCAGCAGCTGGCGGCTGCGGTGCGCGCACGCCGGGCACACCAGGCCTGAGTCGGTCGCCGGCGCGGCCGCGCCGCCAAGGGGCAGATGCAAGGCCCAGACATGGCTGTGGCACTGGCATGCCGTTCATTCCGCGGGCGCCAGATCCTGGTCCGCTTCCACGGCGGACGTGCTCGCGGTGCTCTGGGCTGGGTCGGGCGGTGCGGGCTGCAGCCAGATGCCGCTGAACAGTGCCAGGGTCGCGATGACGGCGGCCGCCACCAGCAACTGGCTGCGGTAGCGCAGGTGCAAGGGAGGCACCGAGGCCTGCGGGTGGGAGCGCGCATGGAGCCGGAAGTGCAGGCGGTCATGCGCCCGGTGGGCGTGGAGGGTGTGGCGCATGGCAGGGCTCCGTAGCGACGTGCTGCCGTTATGCGCCGTTTATCCTCTGCTGTGGCGTGGGAGCCCGTGAGGCTGCGGTGTAGGAAAAGCATGTGCCCGTGCTGCGCCTGCCAGCGCGCAGGCCCACCGGGCACCCGCTGCGCGGGCCGAGCCCGCATCCGGGGGCGGATACGGGCGCTGCCGGTGCGCAGGCTGCCCCGTGCTTTTCTGCGCAGGCGTGGGCCTGCGCTGCCGGGTTTTCTCAGTACTTGTTGGAGAAATTGGCGCTGATGCGCTGCTTCAGGTACTCGGCGGCGGTGATGTCGGGGTATTTGCCGCTCTTGCTGTGGATGAGCACGTCCTCGTCGGCCTGGCAGAAGAAGGCCAGGCTGTAGCGGTCGCCCTGGTATTCATGTGCGGCGGGGTTCTTCACGCGGTGGAAGTTGGAGGGCAGCTGGTCATCGCTCCAGCGCATCAGCATGTCGCCGATATTGCAGGTGATCACGCCTTCCACGGGCTCCACAGGGGTCCAGGCACGGCCTTCCATTTCCTTGCCTGGCAGCACCTGCAGCCCCCCTTGGCCGGGGCGCTGGAACAGCAGGGTCAGGCAGTCGAAGTCGGTGTGCGCACCGGCGCGCCAGGCACCGGGTTCCTGGCCGGGTTGGGGCGCAAAGTAGCGCAGCATGCGCAGCGTGCTCTGGTAGTGCGGGCTGGCCGGGTTGTGGGCGCGGGTGAAGAAGTCACGCTCCATGCCCAGCTTGTCGGCAAAGCAGGACAGCACGCGCATGCCCACGGCCCAGCATTGGGCCTCGAAGCCCAGGGTGTCGGCCTGAAATCCGGGCAGCTCGGCCTCGGTCGGCCACAGGCCGGCCATGCGCGGGCGCGTGACCTGGTAGCTTTCCTTCAGGTCGGCCTTGCCGGTGGACGGGCGGATCTGCGCACGGCTTTCCCAGCCGGCGTTGCGCGCCAGCGGCCACTGGGCCTTGGTGGTCTCGGCCTGGGCAAAGAAGGCGGCAGAGCGGGCGAACGCTGCGTCGATGTCGGCCTGGGCAATGCCGTGGTGGCTGACCTGGAAGAAGCCGATTTCCACTGCAGCGCTCCACAGCTGCTCGGTGATCTCGGCGCGGCGGGCCTCGAAGTCGCTCAGATCGATCACGCGCACTTCGCGCGCCACGGTCGTGCCTTCGGTGCCCATGGTGGATTCCTTGCGCAGTTCTTCCAGCGCGAAGTCGGAGGGGGCGGGGGTGTTGGTGACAGGGTTCAGCATGGCTGGCTTTCCAAAACAGGGAGCAGGGGAGTGCTCCGGTGTGGTGAATGCCCCAGGCTGGGTGGCCGTGCACGCTGCTGGTGCAGCGGTCTTGCAGGTGGCGTCCAGCCCTCAGGCGCGGCGCACGGTGCGGGGGCTTCCCGCCGCTGTGCGGCCTGAGCAATTTCCTGCCCGCTCCCTGTGGTGCAGGGGGCGGTGCTGAACGCTTCTACTCGTGCGCTGCACCTGCATGCACAAGCTGTGCCAGCATGCCGGACCGGATGCCGGGGCGTGCCTTGCACCGGTGGCATGGCGGCCACGCGCCGTGGCGCCGGTCCGGCGCAAAGTTGCGGAAGTTTTTGCGCTGTATCAAACATCTGGCACGGCAAATGCTTGCAGCGCCGAACGAGTAGAAGCGTTCAGCGCAAGGCGGCTGCATCCAGCCGCCAACGCCCGGAAATTGCTCAACCTGCCTTGCCACCACCGTTGCAAGGGAGCGGGTTGTGGCATGGGCGCGGGCCCGGTTGCTTTCTGCTTTCCGGCGGCGGCGTGGCACCCACGATCCCAGGAGATTTGCCATGCAACGCCGCCACTTCCTCTCCAGCGCCTGTGCGCTGACCGCTGCTTCCGCTCTGCCGCTGGCCGTGCACGCCCAAACCAAGACCTTGCAACCGCTCAAACTCACGTTGGACTTCAAGTTCAGCAGCCAGACCGCGCCCTTTGTGCTGGCTGCCGCCAAAGGCTATTACGCGGCCGAAGGCCTGGAGGTGCAGATCGATTCCGGCTCCGGCTCGGTGGCCTCCATCACCCGTGTGGCTTCCGGTGCCTACGACCTGGGCCTGGGCGACATCAGTGCACTGATCGAGGCCCATGCCAAGGCCGAGACCGCATTACCGGTGCAGGCGGTCTACCAGTACTACAACCGCGCGCCGTTTGTCATCATCGGCCGCAAGGACCGGGGCGTGGGCACCAGCTTTGCCAGCCTGCAGGGCAAGAAGGTGGCGGCGGCGGCGGTGGAGTCCACCCGCCGCAGCTGGCCCATGGTGGCCAAGCAGCAGAAGCTGGGTGCCGACCTGTTCCAGTGGGTGACCACCGATTTCTCCGCCCGCGACAACGTGGTGGTGCGCGGCGATGTGGATGCAGCCACCTATTTCCACGATTCCGCGGTCTCGCTGTTCCAGCGCATGCCGCCGGCCCAGCTGAGCGTGCTGTCCTATGCCGATGCCGGCGTGCACCTGTATGGCAATGCGGTGCTGGCTTCCACCAAGCTGATGCAGGAACGTCCCGAAGCGCTGAAAGGCTTTTTGCGTGCCACCCAGCGTGCCCTGGTGGAAATGCTGGCCAACCCCCAGGCCGGGCTGGATGCCGTACGCCAGCGCGACCCGCTGCTGCGCGCCGATCTGGAAGCCGCGCGCTGGGCCATTACCCGCGGCTACCTGGCCACGGCCGAGACGCAGGCTGCCGGTCTGGGCCGCATCGTGCCTGCGGTACTGAAGCAGCAGATCGCCGAGGTGGGCGAGACCTTTGCGCTGGGCCAGCTGCCGGCGCCCGAGAAGCTGTGGAACACCGCCTTCCTGCCGACCGCGGTGAAGCAAGGGAGCGCTGCATGAACGCCGTTGAAAACATTTTTGCAGGCCCGCCAGCCGGGCAGGCGGTGCTGGCCGCCGAACAGGCCGTGGACGAACGGGATGGCCGCTATCTGCGCCAGGCCATCGCGCTGTCGCGGACCGCGCGCGAGCGGGGCAACCGGCCTTTCGGTTCGGTCATCATCGCTGCCGACGGCACGGTGCTGGGCCAGGGCTGGAACAGCAATGGCGAAACCGGGGACTGCACGGCCCATGCCGAGGTGCAGGCCATTCGCGACGCCTGCCAGCGCCACGACCGCGCCACGCTGGAAACGGCCACCATCTATGCGTCCGGCGAGCCCTGTGTGATGTGCGCCGGCGCCATCTTCTGGGCCAATATCCGCCGCGTGGTCTATGGCATCGACGACCGCCGCCTGCGCGTGTTCCGCGGCGAGCGCCTGGACCAGCGCGATGTGGAGCTTTCCTGCCGCGATGTGTTCCGTGCGGCGCCGTTTGCCATGGAGTGCACCGGCCCGTCCCTGATCGACGAAGCCACGGCCCCGCATGTGGGGGCGTGGAAGGCGTAAGCGGAGCGCGCGGGGTGGACGGCGGCGTGAGGGTGCGTGCCGCGGCGGTTGAAAAATCCTTTTCAGCCGGCCGGGCGCACCGCTGTGCGTCCCCGCTTCACTGCACCACCACGGCCGTGCCGCTGGCGCTGACCATCAGCATGCCGTTGCCCTGGCCCAGCACCTCGTAGTCCAGGTCCACGCCGACCACGGCGTTCGCGCCCAGGGCGGCTGCGCGCTCCTGCAGTTCGCGCAGCGCAATCTCGCGTGCCTTCTGCAGCTCGCGCTCATAGGTGGCGCTGCGCCCGCCCACCAGATCGCGGATGCCGGCAAACATGTCCTTGAACATATTGGCGCCCAGGATGGCTTCGCCGGCCACCACGCCGCAGTAGCGGGTGATGGATTGGCCTTCGATGGTGGGGGTGGTGGTCACGATCATGGCGGCAGCTCCTGGCAAAGGTGGACAAGACCGGGACGACAGATCCCGGATGCCGGCAGCTTAGCAGCCAGGGCCTGCCAGCCGTGCCACCGGGTGTGGCCGTGCGCCGTTTCGGTGCACGCCACTGCGGCTTTATTGCCCCTGGCCAGGCTGCAGGTCCACCGCGCGCTGTGCGGCGGTGTGCACGCGCAGCTGGAAGACATCGGGCCGCGCGTAGTGGCCCACCGGGTCGAAGTCCATCTGCATGCGCGGAATCTCGTCCAGATCGATCTCGGCGGTCAGCAGGGCGTCCTCGCCATACACCGGTCCGGCCAGGATGCGCCCGGCCGGGCTGATGATCACACTGCCGCCGCGCATCAGCACCGTGTCGTCGGCGGCCGGCAGGCGGTTGTGCATGGCGTCCATGGGGAACTGGCTGCGGCGCAGGTGCTGGCAGGCCGACAGCACAAAGCAGCGCCCTTCCATGGCGACGTGCTGCATGCTGCTGACCCAGGTGTCGCGGTCGTCCGCGGTGGGCGCGCAGTACAGGGCCACACGCTGCTGGTACATGGCCATGCGCAGCGCGGGCATGTAGTTTTCCCAGCAGATCACCGCACCCAGCTTGCCGTGGGGCGTGTCGATGGCCTGCAGCGTGGAGCCGTCGCCATAGCCCCAGACCAGGCGTTCCAGCGCCGTGGGCATCAGCTTGCGGTGGTGGCCCAGCACCGTGCCGTGGCCGTCCGCACCGCGGCCCAGGTAGGCGGCGGTGCAGTACAGCGTGCCGCCGTCGCGCTCGATGACGCCCACACACACGGTCAGGTCCAGTTCGCCCGCGGTCTGGGCCAGGGCTGCCAGCTCGGGGCCGTCCAGCGTGACGGCGGCTTCGTAGTACTTCTGGTAGTCGGCCCGGCCCTCGGGCGTGCGCGCGCCAATGAAGATGTGGAAGTCCGCCCCCTTGGGGTAGCCGCCGATATAGGCCTCGGGAAACACCAGCACCCGGGCACCCTGGCGGGCGGCCTCGTGCATCAGGCGCTGGGCCTGGGCCACGGTGGCGGCGGTATCGAACAACACGGTGGCGGTCTGTGCCACGGCGACGGTCACATTGCGGGTCATTGCGGTCCTCCTGAACAGATGCCTGCCAGTGTGGACAGTCGCGGCGCTGCAACACAGTCACCTGGGCGGCGTTGTGCGGGTTCTCCCCGGGGAGCGGCGGCATGGTGGCCGTTGCGTGATGTGGCTGTGCACAAATTTGGATTGTGGTTTATACTTAGGTCTACGGGTTAACACTTATCGGGTTTGACCCTAGGAATGGCCGTCGAGATGCAGCCATTCCCACCCTCAGTGGAAGTGCATCTCTCCGTAGCATTACGAAAGAAGGTCTGTCATGCGCCAAGCTATCAACTCTCTGATCAACTTCATCCACGAAGCCCGCGAAGCCCACCTGGAAGTCGCCAGCCAGTAAGCCCCTGCGGCTCCGCGCCCGCCGCGCGGTCACTTCCCGGCGGATAGGGTGCCCTGGCGGCACCCCAGCAATATGCCCTCCAGCACTGGCTGCAGGGCATTTTTGTTGCCTGTGGCGCCTGTTGCCGTTCGGTGAAAGGCTGAAGGAGGGCACAGCCATGCGGCCTGCCCCCGGGCCCACCGCCCTGAATGCCGGTGTGGGGTGGGGCTGGGTGGTGGCGGGCCGTGCGGCGCGCGCTGCACGGGGTGTTTTTTGCGCTGCGTCGTCGTCGCTGCCGCTGGGCATGGCAGACTTGCCGTCCATGTCCGCCCCCACGCTTCTGGTCGCCGACGACCACCCGCTGTTCCGCGCCGCCGTGATGCATGTGCTGCGCGAACGCCTGCCGCAGTACGCCATTGTGGAAGCCGCCAGTGCCGCCACCCTGGGCGCGGCGCTGCAGGCCCACCCCGAGGTGGAGCTGGTGCTGTTGGACCTCGCCATGCCCGGTGCGCGCGGCTTTTCCGTGCTGCTGCATGTGCGCGGCGAGTACCCGGAGATCCCGGTGGTCATCATCTCCTCCAATGACCACCCCCGCGTCATCCGCCGTGCCCAGCAATTCGGGGCGGCGGGCTTTATCCCCAAATCCACACCGGCCGACACCATGGGGGCGGCACTGGACGCGGTGCTGGCCGGCGACAACTGGTTTCCCCCCATGGTGGCCGAACGCTCCGAAGCCGATGCTGCACTGGCCGCCCGCCTGGCGCAGCTCACGCCCCAGCAGTTCCGTGTGCTGCTGTGCCTGGCCGACGGCTTGCTGAACAAGCAGATCGCCCATGAACTGGGCCTGGCCGAGAACACCGTCAAGGTGCATGTGACGGCCATTCTGAAAAAACTGGAATGCTATTCACGCACCCAGGCGGCGGTGCTGGTGAAGAGCCTGGAAAACGACCAGGAGATGTGAGGCCGCTGCGGCTGCAGGCCTGCTGGTACTGGCTACCACCGGTCCGGTCGCCGCCGCGTCCACACATGGCTGGGGCTGGCGCTGCGCCGTGCGGGATCCGCGACAGTCGGGACGCCCCTGTGCGGGCAAAACGCGCCATGGCGGCCATTCGGCGTTATCGTGTGGTGATGTTGCAAATGAAAAAAGCCATCTCCCTGGGTGCGGCCTGCGCTGCGGTCGCTTTGTTCATGCCTCTGGGCGCACAGGCGCTGTCGCTGGGTCCGCTGAACCAGTCGGTGCTGCTGCACATCCCTGCCCGGGACGTGCCGGATTTCCGTGCTTTCATCGGCAAGGCCTTGAATGAAGGCCAGGCCGGCGTGGCCCAGGAATGGAACAGCAGCGCTCGCAGCAGCAAGCAGCCCGTGAAGGTGCAATTGACGCCGGGTGCCACCGTCGCCACGCAGTCGGCCGGCCAGTGCCGTCTGCTGTCGGCCCAGGTCAGCCAGCGCCAGCAGACCGAGAGCTGGAATGTCTGGTTCTGCCAGCAGGCCGACGGTGCCTGGAAGATCAGCGGTCTGGAATAAGCGCAGGCCGCCCGCGGCGCCTTCCGCGCGCCTCTCACCGCCGCAGGCAATGGACCATGCCTGCCTGTGCCATGTCCCGCGTGCGAAGGCGGTTCCCCAGGCCGTCAGCGCCGGCGGCTTGGTCGAGCCCGGGCTGCACCTGTGCGTGATCGTGCAAGGTGCCGACGATCCCGCAGCGCTCGCAGCGCGCGCTGCGGCAAGCCGGTTCCGCTTTCCCATGCACCCGGCCGCCGTCGCCTGGACTGGTGCACACCTGCCACATCGGCTGCAGCCCCACGGCCAGCAGGGGTGTCAGCGCAGAATGTAACAATAGAAAATAACAATCCCTGCCATTGCCTTGTCCGTGCTTTGACTATGACCCCGCCCGACTCTCCTGCGAACACGACGGACAGCCGCCTGCTGTGGGGGCCGGAAGCGGCGGGCGACACCGACCACGCCGCGCGGTGGCGGCGGCGCACCTGGCAGCTGCATGGCTCCGTCGTGCTCAGCCATCTCTATGCGCTGCTGCTGTTCGTTGGCCATGCCTGGGCGGGCTATGCCCCCTGGCAGGCGCTGGGCTGGTATGCGCTGTGGATTGGAGCCGGCATGGGCTTCATCACCTGGGCCTACGCCAGCGGCTGGAGCCAGACACGGCGCGATCCCGGCATGTTTCTGGCGCACCAACTGATAGCCATCTGCGGCACCCTGGGGCTGTGGATGGCCGCGCCGCAGGTAGCTCTCCAGGCCATGGTCATGCTGCTGGCCTTCAGTGCCGACGGTTTTCTGGCGCGGCGGCGCACCAGCTTCTGGATGACCTGGGGCTGCACCCTGGTGGCCGTGGCCGCCATCGTCTGCGCCCTGGGCCCGCAGATGCGCATGACCACCGACACCCCCGCCGGCCAGTTGCTGGCCGTGGCGGTGATGGTGGGGGGCGTGTTCCGCTGCAGCCTGCTGGTCACCTACTTCCGCGGCATGCAGTACCGGCTGCGTGGTGCCCATGACCAGCTGGCCGGGGCACTGGCCCGGATCGAAAGCCTGGCCCGCAGCGACGAACTCACCGGCGTGGCCAACCGCCGTGGCGTGATGGAGCGGCTGCAGCAGGCCCAGCACGCCGCGCAACGCCAGGGCACGCCGTTGTGCGTGGCCTTGCTGGACATCGACCATTTCAAGCAGATCAACGACCGCTACGGCCACGACGGTGGCGACACCGTGCTGCGCACCTTTGGCCAGCTACTGGCCGCCCAGGTGCGGGCCATCGACTGCGTGGGCCGTTACGGCGGCGAAGAATTCCTGCTGGTGCTGCCGGACACCACGCCCAGCCAGGCCCAGGTGCTGCTGGAGCGCGTACGCCAGCACATTGCCGAGCTGCCCTGGGCCCAACTGGTACATGCCGACCTGCAGGTGCACTGCACCGTGGGCCTGAGCGCCTACCGAAGCGGCGAACCGACGGAAGCCGTCATCTCCCGCGCCGACGCGGCGATGTATGCCGGCAAAGCCGCCGGGCGCAACCGCATCGTGCTGGAGGATGCGCCGGCACTGGCTCCGGCGGGTTTGCCGCCGGCCGACGTGCTGCAAGAGGCTGCGGCGCAGAGGGACCCCGCTTCAGCGAAAGTGGATTGAGTGCGTTGGAGCGCTGCAGTACCACGTGCGGGTGCGCGAACCGCTGTGTGCCGGGGCTGGTAACCGACCGGCTGCAGGGTTCGCCCTCGGCCGCATGCGGCCGATGGGCCAGCGTCAGACCGTGATCGTGCCGCTCAGATAGCGGGCGCAGTGGCCCGACACCTGCACCGTGGTGTCGCCCACCTCGCAGAACAGCGTGCCCGTGCGCTGCGAGACCTGGTGGCCCACCAGGCTGTTTTGGCCCAGTTGTCCGGCCCAGTAAGGGGCCAGTGCCGCGTGGATGGAGCCGGTGACCGGATCTTCAACCCCGCCATTGGCCGGCCAGAAATAGCGGCTGACAAAGTCATAGGGCGCGCCGGCCGGAGCCGGGGCGGTGACCACCACATCCAGTGGGCCCAGCGTGGTGAGCTTGTCCAGATCCGGCTGCACCTGGCGCACATCGGCTTCCGAGGCATACACCGCCACATAGGCCTGCTGGTTGACCAGGTAGCTCAGAGGGCGCGGAGTGAGGCCGTCGACCAGCGCGGCCGGCGGGGCCTCCACCGGCCGGGCATCCCGGCGGGGAAAGGTCATCTGGATGCGTCCTCCGGCCTCCTGTGTGGCGGTGACATTGCCGACGGCCGCCGCCCAGAACGTGATGCTGCGCAGGGCGGCATCGGCTGCGAACAGCACGAATGCACTGGCCAGCGTGGCATGGCCGCAGAAGTCGATTTCCTTGAGCGGGGAGAACCAGCGGATCTCGAAGGCGGCGCGTTCGGCGCTCCAGACCAGGAAGGCGGTTTCCGACAGATTGTTCTCGGTGGCGATAGCCTGCAGCGTCGCTGCAGGCAGCCAGGCCTCCAGCGGCACGACGGCCGCCTGGTTGCCCTTGAAACGCTCGGTGGTGAAGGCGTCGACGATGTGGATGGGAAGTTGCATGGACACGGAACCGGATAAGGGGTTTTTCTATGCGCCGCAGCGGGGAGGCCACAGGCGCGTGCACGACGGATATCCAGTCCGGCATTCTAGGAGGCGCCTTCGCTGCAGCTTTTTGCCACCCATGGCGCGGTGCGTTCCGCTCCGCGGCCTTACCTGCCTTACCCGCCTTCTCGCCCCCGGACCAGGGTCTGGCTCATCAAGGCCCGCAGCGCCGGCGGCCGGACCGGCTTGGCCAGAAAGCCCCAGCCGCGCTCGGCGGCCTGCCGGCGCAAGGTGGCGTCGCGCTCGGCGGTGAGCAGGATGACGGGAGGCGCGCTGCCCCAGCGTTCGCACAGCTGGGTGTAGACATCCGGGCCGTAGAACGTGCCCAGGTGCACATCCAGCAGCACCAGCTGGGGGGCATTGCCGGGGGCAGCCTCGGCCAGCGCTTCGGGGGCACCTCCGGCAAAAGGCACCTGGCAGCCCCAGCGTTGCAGCAGGGCGCAGGTGGCGGCGCGGGTGGACGGGTCGTCTTCCACATACCAGGCGCAGGCACCGTGCAGCGGGCCGGTGTCCGGTTGCTGCACATGGCTGGGCACGGGCTGCGGCGCCAGCGCGGCGGCGTTGCCCAGCGGCACGGTGACCCAGAACACGCTGCCCTTGCCCAGCTGGGAGCGCAGGCCGATCTCGTGGCCCAGCAGGCGGCCCAGGCGTTCGACGATGGCCAGGCCCAGACCGGTGCCGCGGTCGTCGGCGTGGCCTTCGTCCAGGCGGCGGAATTCCTCGAACACCTCCTGCTGCAGGCTCTCGGGGATGCCGGGCCCCTGGTCGTGCACCTCGATGCGCAGCTGCTGGCCGACGCGGCGGCAGCCGACGACGATGCGGCCCTTGCGCGTGTAGCGGATGGCGTTGGAGACAAAGTTCTGCAGGATGCGGCGCAGCAGCGCCTCGTCGCTGTGCACCACATAGTGCGTGGGCAGGCAGCGCAGGGTCAGGCCTTCGCTTTCGGCCTGCATGCCGAAGTTGTTCTGCACCACTTCCAGCAGGGCGTTCAGCGCGAAGTCACGCACATGGACTTCCAGCTGGCCGGACTCCATGCGGGCAATGTCCAGCAGGCTGGTGAGGATGGCGTCCTGCGAGGCCAGGGCCTGGTCGATGCTGTGCGCCACCTGGCGGCCGGCCGTGTCGTGCAGATGGCCGGGCAGCAGGCTGGTGTACATGCGCGCGGCATTCAGCGGCTGCAGCAGATCGTGCACGGCGGCATTCACAAAACGGGTCTTGTAGCGGTTGGCGCGCTCGGCCTCCTGCTTGGCGGCATCCAGATCGCGGGTGCGCTCGGCAATGCGCTTTTCCAGTGCGTCCGCCAGGGAGCGCAGTTCGCGCGCCGCGTTCTTGTAGCTGGTGATGTCGGCGTAGCTGGTGACAAAGCCGCCGCCGGGCAGCGGATTGCCGCGGATCTCCAGCACCGTGCCATCGCCCTTGGCGCTTTCGTGCAGATGGGGCTTGCCGCTGCGCAGATGCTGCAATCGGCGCTGGATGGCGCCTTCCACCGGGCCGCTGCCCAGCAGGCCGCGCCGGGCGTTGTGGCGCAGCAGGTCTTCGATGGGATGGCCCACGCGCATCAGCTCGGCCGGATAGCGGAACAGCTCCACGTAGCGGGAGTTCCAGGCCACCAGGTTCAGGTCGGCGTCGATGATGACCACGCCCTGGGGCAGGTGCTCCAGGCTGGGGGAGAGGCCGGTGTCGGTGGTGCGGGCGGCCTGCTGGGCGGCCTGCAGAATGCCGTCCTGGGCGGTGCGCAGTTCCTGGGCATGCTGGTGCAGCACGGTTTCCAGCTCCTGCCGGCTGCGCAGGCGCAGGCGGGTGATGCGCTGGCGCTGGCGCACAAACAGCCACAGCAGGCACAGTGCCAGCCAGGCGCCGCCGGCGGCGGCGGCGGCCCAGCGGCTGGTGGTGCGGCTGGCGTCGGTGTTGTGCAGCAGGTGCAGTTGCCAGCGGCTGCTGGGCAGAAGCTGGGTGTGCCACAGGGTGCGGCCGGGCAGTGCCGGCTCCTGCAACTGTGCCAGGGCACCGCCGTGGCCCAGTTGCTCCTCCACCTTGTAGCGCAGCGGGCGCAGCGGCTGGTTGGCGTACTGGCGGGTGGCGGCCAGCTCGGCCTCGTCGGCCGCGGTCAGCGGCTGCAGCAGGCGGTAGCGCCAGTCATCGCCGCTGGCCAGAAAGACCACGCCGTGCGCGTCCGATGCCAGCACCGTGTCGGGCACCTGCAGCCATTCGCTTTCCAGCTCGTGCAGCAGGATCTTGATGGCCACCAGGCCGGTGATGCGGCCGTGCTCGTCTTCGATCGCGCGCGACAGAAAGTAGCCGGCCAGGCCGGTGGTCATGCCGATGCCGTAAAACCGCCCGCTGCCCTGGGCCAGGGCCTGCTGCACATAGGGCCGGAAACTGTAGTCCTCGCCCACATTGCTGCGCGCATCGCGCCAGTTGCTGGCGGCCAGGGCCTTGCCGTGCAGATCGATCAGGGTCAGCGTGGACGCCTGGCTGGCGCCGTTGGCCAGCTCCAGCTTGCGGTTCAGGTGGTCCACCTGGGACGGGCTGAGCGGCTGGTCCAGCGCCTGGTGCAGGGCGCTGCGCAGCTCGGGGTCCAGCGACAGCACTTCGGGCAGGGTGCGGTAGCGGTCGATGCGCTGGGCCAGCGCCTGGGCGTACAGGCCCAGCTGGCGCTGCACGTTTTCACTTTCACCGCGCAGCGCATGCTGCCAGGCCAGCTGGTAGGCCAGGGTCATGCACAGGCACATGCCGCCCAGCAGGATCAGCAGGGTCCAGGCCGGGTGGCGGCGGGGTGAGAACAGGTTGAAAGAGCTCACGGTGTGGTGCGGTGCAGTGGCGCCGGTGGGCGCGAAAAGGGCGGATCGGCAGGCCGGACCCCGGCCCGGCGTGGCCTGGGGGTGACATGGCATATTAGGTGTTTACCCTTGGTTGTCTGCATTTTGCCTAGGGAAGCCTCTGCGTCTAATACCAATAGGTTATCGGCACGGAAAACGGACCGCAGTCCAATGCGGGCAGTGGTGCACCGAGGTGGTGCATTTTTTGCGTTTTCAGGAGCCTGCGTCATGCACGCCATTCCCACCGAAACCATCCAGACGCTGCGCAAGCCGTTCTACCGCCAACTGTACTTCCAGGTGGTGTTCGCCATCATCATCGGCGTGCTGCTGGGCTATTTCGAGCCTGCCTACGGCGAGGCCATGAAGCCGTTTGGCGATGCCTTCATCAAGCTGATCAAGATGATCATCGCGCCGGTGATCTTCTTGACCATCGTCACCGGCATCGCCAGCATGACGCACCTGAGCGCCGTGGGCCGCGTGTTCGGCAAGGCCATGGCCTATTTCCTGACCTTCTCCACGCTGGCGCTGGTGGTGGGCCTGATCGTGGCCAATGTCATGCAGCCCGGTGGCGGCATGCACATCAACGTGGCCGATCTGGACCAGACCGCCGTCAAGGGCTATGTGGCCAAGACCCACGACATGACGGTGACCGGCTTTGTGATGGACATCATCCCCAAGACCCTGGTCAGCCCCTTTGTCGGTGACAACATCCTGCAGGTGCTGCTGGTGGCCGTGCTGTTCGGCGTGTCCCTGGCCCTGGCCGGCGAAGGCGGCAAGCCGGTGCTGAGCTTCCTGGAATCGCTGACCAAGCCCATCTTCAAGCTGGTGAACATCGTGATGAAGGCTGCCCCCATCGGTGCCTTCGGCGCCATGGCCTTCACCATCGGCAAGTTCGGTCTGGGCTCGCTGGTCAACCTGGCCGAGCTGGTGCTGACGTTCTACATCACCTCCGCCCTGTTCGTGCTGGTGATCCTGGGTGCCGTGGCCCGCTTCTGCGGCTTCTCCGTGGTCAAGCTGATCAAGTACCTGAAGGACGAGCTGCTGCTGGTGCTGGGTACCTCGTCGTCCGAGTCGGCCCTGCCTTCGCTGATGCACAAGATGGAAAAGGCTGGCTGCAGCAAGTCCGTGGTCGGTCTGGTGGTGCCCACCGGTTACTCCTTCAACCTGGACGGCACCAACATCTACATGACGCTGGCGGCGCTGTTCATTGCCCAGGCCACCGACACCCACCTGACGCTGGGCCACCAGATCGCGCTGCTGCTGGTTGCGATGCTGTCGTCCAAGGGCGCGGCCGGTGTGACCGGCGCCGGCTTCATCACCCTGGCCGCCACCCTGGCCGTGGTGCCCGAAGTGCCCGTGGCCGGCATGGCCCTGATCCTGGGCGTGGACCGCTTCATGTCGGAATGCCGTTCGCTGACCAATTTCATCGGCAATGCCGTGGCCACCGTGGTGGTGTCCAAGTGGGAAAACGCCCTGGACCACGACAAGCTGGATGCCGCCCTGTCGGGCAATCCGGTGGAACTCGAGGAACCCGAACACCGCGCCCATGCCTGAGCACGGTCGGTAGCCTGCGGGCTGCTGTGCTCGGCCACTGCGCTGCAGTGCCATCTAAAAAAACCGCCCGGGCTGGGAAGCCGGGGCGGTTTTTTTATGGGGTAGTGTTTCTGGTGGCAAACATCGGGCGCTGTGGCTGCGACCCGGGTTACCCGGGTCTCACCCCTGTGGGTAGGCCACCGCCGGTGCCACGGTGCTGCACAGTTCCCCGAAGCCGATGCGGATGCCGCCCTGGCAGGCCTGGGCGCTGAAGCGCAGCGTGTCGCCGTCTTCCAGGAACCGGCGTGCTTCGCCGGTGAGCAGGTGCAGCGGCTCCTGGCCGTTGCGCGTCATCTCCAGCATGCAGCCCAGGGCATCGTGGTCGGTGCCGCTGATGGTGCCGGTGCCCAGCAGGTCGCCCACGCGCAGATTGCAGCCGCTGCCGGTGTGGTGGGCGATCAGCTGCTCGAAGCTCCAGTACAGGTGCTGCAGATTGCTGCAGCTGATGGGCGTGGCACGGTCGGCAGTGCCGGGCTGCAGGCTCACGGACAGTTGCACATCGTAGGAATGGCGCTGGGCTTGCTGCAGATAGGGCAGCACGGTGGGCTGCTGCGGCGGCAGTGCCACACGGAAGGGCTGCAGTGCGTCCAGCGGGACCACCCAGGGCGAGATCGAGGTGTGGAAGGCCTTGGCCTGGAACGGGCCCAGCGGGGCATATTCCCAGCGCTGCACCTCGCGCGCGCTCCAGTCGTTGAGCAGCACCACGCCAAAGATGGCGTCCTGTGCCTGGGCAATGGGCAGAGGCTGGCCCAGCGCCGTGTCACGGCCGATGAAGACGCCGATCTCCAGCTCGAAGTCCAGCGACTGCGTGGGCCCCCAGCTGGGCCCTTCCTTGCCGGGCAACTGGCCGTTGGGGCGCACCACCGGCGCGCCGCCCAGCATGACGCTGCTGGCGCGGCCGTTGTAGCCGATGGGGATGTGCTTCCAGTTCGGCGGCAGGGCGTTGGCCGGGTCGCGGAACAGGCAGCCGCAGTTGTAGGCGTGGTTTTCCGAGGCATAGAAGTCGGTGAAGCCGCCGATGGCAAACGGCAGGTGCATCCGGGCTTCGGCCTGGGGCACCAGCAGCTGCGTGGCCTGCGGGTAGGTGGCCAGCGGTGAGCCTTCCTGCAGCAGCGCGGCCAGCTCGGCCCGCAGGGCGGTCCAGCGCGCGCGGCCCAGGGCGGCCAGCGCGTTCAAGGTGGGCTGCAGCAGGGCGTCTGCCGACACGCTGACCAGCAGACCGGCCTGGGCGGCAGCGGCCAGGTCCAGGATCTGGTCGCCAATGGCCACGCCCACGCGGGGCCGGGGTGCCCGGGCGGTGTTGAAGATGCCGTAGGGCAGGTTCTGGAGCGGAAATTCCGAATCCTGGGCGCCAGGCACAAAGGCGCGCAAAGCAAAGTCGATAGTGTGCATGGGGGATGCAAAAAAAGAGGGGGCGGGGTGGACTGGCGCGGAGGGCACCGCGCAGTCCCGCGCGGTGCAGGGAAGACAGAGTGCTGCGGCGGCGGTGCAGCACCTGCCGGGGACTCAGCGCACCGGGCGGGGGCCGTCGACGTAATGGCTCAAACGCTCCATCACGCGGTAGAGGTGGCGGTCGCGTTCGTTCTGCAGCTCCAGCATGGTCTGGGTGCCGTAGTCGAAGAAGCCCTGGCCGGTGGCCACGCCCAGGTGGCCGTCGTTGACGCGGTCCAGCAGGTGCTTGGGCACTTCTTCGTACGGCGGGTCCTGGAAGTCGGGGTCGCGGAAATTGCGCACGCTCAGGCCCAGACCGGTGAAGTCGTAGCGTTGCACCACGCCCAGCACCTGCATGCGCGGGGCAATGCTGGCGCGCACGGCGATGTCCATGTCTTCCGGGCTGATGACGCCGCTTTCCAGCAGGTGGAAGATTTCGCGGCCCAGCAGGCGCTGCAGGCGGTTGATGACAAAGCCGTTGACCATCTTGTTCAGGCGCACCGGTGTCTTGCCCACGGCGCGGAGCACCTCGCAGGTCTGCTGCATCAGCGTGTCGGTGTGGGGGGCCGAGCCCACCACTTCCACCAGCGGAATGATCTGGGCCGGCGCAAACCAGTGCGCCACCACCAGGCGGCCGCGCATGCTGGCGTCGCTGAGGGCGAATACATCCAGCGACGAGGTGTTGCTCCAGGTGATGACCGTGGGCTTGCCGATGCGGGCGATGGTGTCGAAGACCTGGCGCTTGACGTCCTTGTTCTCGGACACGGCTTCGATCACCAGGTCCGCGCGGGCGATGGCCGCATCACTGCCCACATGGCCTTGCACGCGGGCCAGGGCCGCGTCGGCGGCTTCCTGGGTCAGCAACTGTTCGCTGACTTTCAGCGCCAGGCCATCGCGCAGCGATTGCATGCCTTTGGCAAGGCCGGCCTCGTGGATTTCGCACAGGTCCACCTGGTAGCCATGTTCGGCAAACACCAGGGCAATGCCGGGACCCATGACGCCGGCGCCCAGCACGGTGACGCGGCTGGTACCGGGCGTGAAGGGCTGGCTGCCCAGTTGCAGATCAGAGGAGGCGGGAGCGAGAGGGGGGAGAGATGTCATGGCGTTGTCAGCAGATCACAGGGTTATTGGCCCGCCAGGCGGGTGATGATGGTTTTTTCTTTGGCGTAGGTGTCGGCGGCCCAGGCCGTGTAGGCCTTGCTGCCGCGGTAGTTCAGCTCGACGCCCAGCATGCGGGCCTGCTGGATGAAGTCGGGGTCCTGCATGACCTCGCGCACCGTGCTGTCGAGCTTGTCGACGATGTCTTTGGGCAGGCCGGCCGGGCCGGCAATGCCCAGCGGCGAGGCCATTTCCACGGGATAGCCGGCCTCCTTGAGCGTGGGGACGCCGGGGAAATCCGGCGAGCGTTCGGCACCGGCCACGGCCAGCACGCGCGCTTTCTTGGATTCGACGAACGGCAGGATGGTGCTGGTGGCGCTGATGATGTCCACATGCCCGCCCAGCAGGGCGTTGATGGCCTCGGCATCGCCCTTGTAGGGCACAAAGGTCCATTGCAGCTGGGCGGCACGCGCCAGCTCGGTCATGGCCAGGTGGTTGGAGCTGTACTGGGCCGAGCCGGCATAGGAGTATTTGTCGGGCGACTTCCTGGCGTCGGCCACCAGTTCCTGGATGCTCTTCCACGGCGCGCTGTAGGGCACGGCAATGGCGTAGGTGTAGTTCATCACCGTGGCGATGTACGACAGGTCCTTGAGCGGGTCGTACTGCACCTTGGTCAGGTAGGGCTGGCGGAAGACCGACAGCGGCACCAAGGTGAGGCTATAGCCGTCGGGCCGGGTGCGCACCATCTGCGTCACGCCCAGGGTGCCGGCCGCCCCCGGCTTGCTCTCCACAATGAAGGGCTGACCCAGCTTCTTGCCCATGCGGTCGGTCAGCGCGCGGGCCAGGGCGTCGGTGCTGCCCCCGGCGCCATAGGGCACGATCAGCGAGATCGGCTTGCTGGGGTAGGGAGATGCGGTCTGGGCCGCCGCACTGGCGGTCAGACCCAGTCCCAGGGCGGCGGCTGCGGCCAGGCGGACAGGCAAGGGGGCACGGAACGTGAATGGCATAAGGTCTCCTTTGATGTATTTATTAATTCCGGAAAATGATTTATTTCACTAAATCAAAATCCAGTCGTATATATCGGCTGTCATAATGCACACAGGCCCAATAAATCAATTTATTCTCCGCGTCATAAATGCTGCGGGTGATTTCTGCCACTGGCGACCCCACCGGAATATGCAGATGGGCAGCCGTGTCATCCCCGGCGGAAATGATGGTGATGCTCTGCTTTCCGGACTGGATGTGCGTCTGGCGGTCATTGCCCAGCACGGTGAGGACGGCCTGCTGGCGGATTTCTGTTTTCAGCCGCCGATAAATACTGGCTTCCAGAAAAACACGGCTGTGGCACACGCGGATACCTTGCCGTGAATACACGCGCTCCAGCAGATAATATTTCTGGTTCTGGCCGGCCTGCATGCCGCACCAGGCGGGCAGCGGCAAGGCTTCTTCCTTGGCGCTGTTGAGCGACACCGTCAAGGCGTTCAGATTGCCGCGCGCCACCAGTTCTTCCCAGGTGGTGCCCACGACGAATTTCTGCGGCGCATTGGCGGGCAGGTCCTGGATGAAGGTGCCCTTGCCGCGGGAGCGCACCAGCAGGCCTTCGCTCTCCAGCTCCGCCAGCGCACTGCGCACGGTGACGCGGCCCACACCGAATTCGCGCATCAGCATTTCCAGCGTCGGCGTCTGTTCGCCACGCGGCCACAGGCCGGTTTCCACGCGGCGGCGGAAGATGGTGGCCAGCTGCAGGTACAGCGGCTGCTTGCCGATCGACCAATCCGGCGTGAGTTTCTTTGGTTCCATAGTTCTATTGTTAGAACTATTGAAGGGTATGAAGACTGGGGTTAACCCTTGGGTGTTGGCGCGTCCGCGTCGAGCCGGTGCGGTGTATCACCTGTGCCGTTGCGGCCTGCCAGCGTGCTCACCGTGCTCGCCGCGCATCCAGGGGCACGGTCCGGCTTGTTGCTGACCCGCCACCTGCGGTGCGCACGGCCCTGCGTGCGGCTAGTGCGGGCCGCGCCGCTGCCGGGAGCGCGGCAGATCGCGCAGCAGCGGAGGCACGGCCAGGGCCAGCAACAAGGCCGCCAGCGGCACCACGCAGACAAAGCCCAGGTGCTGGAAACCCAGTGCCCCGGCCATGCCGCCCAGCACAAACATCGCCAGCAGCCCCGCCGAGGCTTTCATCCGCGGCCAGTGGTGGGGCACGGGCTGTGCGCTGGCGCTGGCCCTGCGCTGCCACAGCAGCAGCTTGCCCAGTTCCATGCCCAGGTCAGTGATGTTGCCGGTCATGTGGGTGGTGCGCATGCTGCCGCCGGAGGTCTTGGAGCCGACGGCGTTCTGCAGTCCCATCATGAAGGACAGCAGCAGCACCGTCAGCGGCACGGCGAACGGGGTGTTCCAGCGCAGGGTGGCGGCGCCCATCAGGCCGAAGGGGAACAGCAGCAGCGCCTCCAGCATCAGTGGCAGGGCATAGACGCTGTGCAGATGGCGCTGGCGGCTCCAGTTCACCAGCACCGCGCAGGTGGCGGCCCCGGCCATGAAGGCCAGGATGGCGCCCAGGGCGTTCAGCAGCAGCCGGTGGTTGTCCAGTACCAGGGCATCGGCCAGCTGGGAAGCAAAGCCCGTCATGTGCGAGGTGTACATGTGCAGCACCAGAAAGCCGCCCGCGTTGATGGCGCCGGCCGTGAACGCCAGCACCAGGCCGAGCGTGAGGTTGGTGCCGGGGGTGCGGTGGCGGTTGGTGAGGTGAATCAGGTTGCGCATGGTGCTCCGGCACCCAGTATCGCGCAGCCCATGCGCCCCGGCATCCCTCTGTGCGGCGGGCGCAACGCGGGCGTCAGGGCCGCAGCAGTTCCCAGGCCATGCGGATGCGCTGTGCGTCGCGACCCCATTTGCGGCTGTCGGGGAAGCGACCCGCCCAGGCCATGCGGGCCACGCTGTCGCGCAGGGCCTGCTGGGCGGCGGGAGTCAGCGTCTGCACCCAGGCCTGCCACTGGGTGCGGGCGGCGGGCAGGGCGTCGGCAGCGTGCAGGATCCAGGCCGTGGAATGGGCAAAGCACAGTGCATCCCGCGCATGGCACAGCGGCAGCGGCAGGGCGGTGGCGGGGTCGTCTTCAAAGTCGATGTAGCCGATCACGCCGTCCGGGCAGCGCACCAGGTTGCGGGCAAAGGCCTGGCTCAGGCAGGTGCCGGCCCGGTGGACCTTGGTGAGCGATTGCAGCCCCTGCTTCCACAGTGCCAGCACGGCGGCGCTGCCACGCGGCACGGCCTGTTCCATCTCGTTGCCCAGGCTGGGGGTGTTCTCGCCGGGCGCGCCCAGGTGGCGCATCAGAAAGCCGTCTTCGCAGGCGGCCAGCACCTCGGGCACGCGCAGGCCGCGGGCTGCCAGATCGCGCAGGCGGGCCACCTCGGTGGCAATCGCCACGCGCCCGCCCGGGTTGGGCACGGGGGTGAGCACCGGCACGCGCAGGCCGCGCGCCACGGCCCCCAGGAAACGGTAGCGCCAGGCGGCATTGCTGCGGCCCACGCGCTTGAGCCACAGCGTTTCCGTGGGCTGCACATAGCGCACCACGCTGTGCGGCTGGCGGTGCACATGCTCCCGCAGAAAAGCGGCGTAATCCAGGGCGGGGACGGGCAGGTCGGTAGCGGGCACGGGCAGCGATCGAAAGGGAAACAAGGGCACAGGGCACACCGGGGTCAGGCCGGTGTGTGGACAGCGGATTGTGCCGTTTTTGCGGCGCCGCACGGCGCCCTGGCCGGCCGGGGTCGTGGCGGCGCTCAGGCCTGGGGCGCGTTCTGCGGGCGCTCGGCCGAAGGCGTCATCGGCGGTGGGGCGATGTGAAAGCTCTCTGCACAGGCGCGCGGCCAGTACATCTGGAACACATTGTGCTGTCCATCCAGCGGCCCCAGCAGGGCGCCGGGCTGCACATGCAGCACCACATTCGACAGCAGGTGCACCTGGCTGTCGCCGGTGCGGCGCACGATGTGGTGGGGCGTGAAATCGCGCGGATGCTGCAGACCGGCGGCCTGCACCAGCTCCATCAGGGCGTGCAGGGTCTGGCGGTGGTAGTTGGCCACGCGCGTGGCCTTGTCGGGCACCACCAGGGCCTGCTGGCGCCGTGCGTCCTGGGTGGTGACGCCGGTGGGGCAGCGGCCGGTATGGCAGGTCTGGGCCTGGATGCAGCCCAGGGCCATCATGAAGCCGCGCCCGCAGTTGCACCAGTCGGCACCCAGCGACATCATGCGCGCAATGTCGAAGGCGGTGATCACCTTGCCGGCGGCACCCAGCCGGATGCGGTGGCGCAGGTTCACGCCGACCAAGGTGTTGTGCACCAGCAGCAGGCCTTCCTGCAGCGGCACGCCCACATGGTCGGTGAACTCCACCGGTGCTGCGCCGGTGCCCCCTTCGGCACCGTCCACCACGATGAAGTCGGGCGTGATATCGGTCTGCTGCATGGCCTTGACGATGGCAAACCATTCCCAGGGATGGCCCACGCAGAATTTGAAGCCCACGGGCTTGCCGCCGGAGAGCTGGCGCAGCCTGGCGATGAACTGCAGCATCTCGAGCGGGGTGGTGAAGGCGCTGTGGCTGGACGGCGAAATGCAGTCTTCTCCCTCCGGCACGCCCCGGGCAGCCGCGATTTCCGCCGTGACCTTGGCGCCCAGCAGCATGCCGCCATGGCCGGGCTTGGCGCCCTGGCTGAGCTTGAGCTCGATCATCTTGACCTGCGGATCCAGCGCATTGGCGGTGAAGCGTTCCGCGCTGAAGCTGCCGTCGGCGTTGCGGCAGCCGAAGTAGCCGGAGCCGATTTCCCAGATCAGATCGCCGCCATGCACGCGGTGGTGCTGGCTGATGGAGCCTTCGCCGGTGTCGTGCGCAAAGCCGCCGGTGCGGGCGCCCTGGTTCAGCGCCAGGATGGCATTGGCCGACAGCGCGCCAAAGCTCATGGCCGAGATGTTGAACACGCTGGCCTGGTAGGGCTGGGTGCAGGGCGCCACGCCCTCGTGCGGCTGGCCGGGGGCGCCGCCGATCCAGGTGCGGAAGTCGTGCGAGGCCAGCGTGCTGGGCTGCAGCGAATGGTTCACCCATTCGTAGCCGTTGGCGCTGACATCCAGCTGGGTGCCAAAGGGGCGGCTGTCGGGCTGGCCCTTGCTGCGCTGGTAGACCAGGGAGCGCTGGGCGCGGGAAAAGGGCAGGTTCTCGTTGTCCGACTCGATGAAGTACTGCCGCATCTCGGGCCGGATCGACTCGAACAGAAAGCGCAGGTGGCCGATGATGGGGTAGTTGCGCAGGATGGCGTGGCGGGTCTGGCGCAGGTCGAACCAGCCCACCAGGGCCAGGGCCAGCAGCAGGGCGGCGGCCAGCCACCACCACCAGCGCGGCCACAGCAGCGCAGCCGCCAGGCACAGCGCACCGCCCAGGGTGCACAGCACCAGCGCGGTGTAACGGATGGGAAACAGCCCGCCGGAGCGGGTGGCGGCAGCAACCATGGGCAACTCCTGTGTACGGTGCACGGACATGGGGGGCGGGCTACACTGCCGCCCATTGGCTGGCGCGGCATGCGCCAACGGCCCCGCCCGGCGCAGCCCCGCACCTCTGCGGCAACTGGCTGCCGGGCCATCATAGAAGCCTTTGACGCGCAGGATCGCACCATGGAAAACACCACACCCGCCGAAGCTACGGCACAACCCGCTCTGAGCAACGAAGACCTGCAGGAACTGGACGAGCTGTTGGACAGCCTGCGCGAGCGTTCCGAAGAAGTGCCGCAGTGGGAGTTCTGCGACGGTTTCCTGACCGCCGTGGTCTGCACGCGCCGCCCCATCTCCGTGGGCGAATGGCTGCCCATGCTGCTGGGCGATGGTGAAGACCTGCAGGTGCCCGACGGCCAGCCCCTGCCCCAGCTGGAGGTGTTTGCCAGCGCCGAGCAACAGGCCCGCTTCCTGGAACTGGCCCAGCGCCGCATCGACGAAATCCGTGTCCAGCTGGACACCGAAGTGAAGTCCCTGGCCGATGACGAAGCCTTCCAGCCCGAAGTGCTGGACACGCGCGGAGCCATCCTGGTGCTGCCCGAAGCCGAGCGCGCCGAGATCGAAGACGAGGAAGTGCCGTCCTTCGCCCAGGTGTGGGCCCTGGGCTTTATGTTCGTGGTGGAGAACTGGGCCGAGGAATGGGCCGCTCCCCGCGACAAGGAAGCCGCCCAGTGGCTGGATGCGGCCATGGAATTCATCGTCAACCTGACCGAAGACGACACCGACGAGCCGGCACTGAACCTGTACGAGGAAACCGGCCCGGTATCGACCAGCCAGGAACGTGTCGACGCCTTCGGCGAAGCCGTCTGGGCCGTGTACGACCTGCGCCAGCTGTGGCGCAGCATGGGCCCGCGCGTGACCGCCGTGGTCAAGGGCGACGAGCCAGGCCGCAACGACCCTTGCAGCTGCGGCAGCGGCAAGAAGTTCAAGAAGTGCTGCGGCGCCTGAGCCGGCACGGACACTGCGGCGGCCGCAAGGCCATCGCACCAGAAAAAGGAACCCGCAGGACGCGGGTTCCTTTTTTTTCTGGGCAGCGTGCATGGGCGTGTGTTGGTGATATACGTGTTATTACGTAGTTTGGTGCGCCGGATAATTGGCAGATTCCTGTCCGGTCCCCAGGGCCGCGCGCTTTGCCGCCCGCATCGGGGTGAATCGAGGTGGTCTGCATGATCTGCGGGCGCGCCACCGCGCCGTCCGGGTCCATCTGCCTACCTGCCTAGATGACCGTTGCGACTTCCGTGCCCGTGCAGCCCTTGCCCTGGCAAGGGCTGCTGCCCTCCGAACAGCCCCATGGCGCTGCTCCCACCCTGCTGGCCTCCCGCACCCTGTGTACCGTGCTGGTGCTGGGCGCCCAGGGGCGTCTGGGTTATGCCTGTGTGCAGGCATTTGCCCAGGCGGGCTGGCGCGTGCTGGCCCATGTGTGTCCCGGCAGCGGGTTGGTGCAGCACCCGTGCGAAGCGCCGCCGGTGGCCGGCGAGGTGCGCTGGGTCGATACCCCGCTGACCGACACGGCCGGCTGGGACCAGTTGCTGGCCAGCCATGGCGGGGTGCACGTGGTGGTGCATGCCATGGCTACGGGGTTTTCCTCCTGGGCCTGGGCCCGCGAGCTGGAGCAGCTCACCCGTTCCAGCATTGCCGTCGCCCGGCGCTGCAACGCCCTGCTGCTGGTGCCACTGTCCATCCTGGCCTACGGGCGCCAGCTGCCCGAGGTGCTGCGCGAGGACGATGCCCTGCCGCATGCGGCGATGCTGGGCTCCTACCTGGCCGAGGTGCGTGCCCAGACCGAGCTGCAGCTGCGCATGGCGGCGGAAACCGGCCTGTCGGTCTGCACCCTGCGTGCCGGGGCCTACTACGGCCATGCGGGCGATGGCTGGATCCGTGATTCGGTGGCCGGCCAGCTGCCGCGCGGGCGCATGGCCTGGCTGGGGCCGTATGACGTGGCCACGCCCTGGGTCTATGTGCACGACCTGGCCCAGACACTGGAGCGTGTGGCCAGCCAACGCCACCGGCTGGGCAGCTGGGTCCGGCTGCACTTTGCCGGCCAGCAGCGCCAAGGCCAGGACTGGTGGCAGGCCCTGGGACAGATCGCCCAGCAGCGGGGCTGGGTGGCCGAGGCCGCAGATCTGCGTTCCGGCCATGTGCAGTGGCCGCTGTGGAAACTGCTGGGCTGTTTTTCCCCCCGCATGCGCGCCCTGGGCTCGATGGAATATGTCTGGCGTACCCCGCACCGCCTGGACAACCGCCGCCTGCTGGCGCTGATCGGCCAGGAGCCGCGCACCGACTGGCAGCAGAGCGTAGCGCAGACGGTGGAGCTGCTGTTCCCCGCGCCGGCCGCCTCGCCCATGCTGGCGCCGGCACCGATGGAGTTGGAGTTGCCCGCAGCACGCCCGCAGCAGCGGGTGGATGCGGAGTAGAAACGTCCGTGTGCACCCTGGCGGCGCACACGGTGCACAGCCCGGCGGCTGCAGACTTGGCCCAGGCTGCGTACCATCGCGCACCAGAACCCGCAGATGCCGGGTGTTTTGTGCTCTCCATGAACCCTTCCACCTTGATGCGCTGGCGTGCCGAATGGGCCCCCAGCATTCCCCGTGAACTGCTGGCCGGTGCTGTCGCCACGTTCGCCCTGATTCCGGAGGTGATTGCCTTCTCCTTTGTGGCGGGGGTGGATCCGTCGGTGGGGCTGTTTGCGTCCTTCGTCATCAGCATCGTCATCGCCTTTTTCGGCGGGCGGCCGGCCATGGTGTCGGCGGCGGCGGGTTCGGTGGCGCTGGTGG
Source organism: Comamonas sp. 17RB (assembly GCF_030056555.1). Lineage (NCBI taxonomy): Bacteria > Pseudomonadati > Pseudomonadota > Betaproteobacteria > Burkholderiales > Comamonadaceae > Comamonas > Comamonas sp. 17RB. Next base: position 59,326 of record NZ_JASHHY010000013.1, read on the forward strand.
TGGCGCCGCTGGTGGCGTCGCACGGCCTGCAGTACCTGCTGGCCGCCGGCCTGCTGGCGGGGCTGATGCAGGTCGCATTCGGTCTGTGTCGCATGGGCATGCTGATGCGCTTTGTCAGCAGCTCGGTGCGCACCGGCTTTGTGAATGCGCTGGCGATCATGATTTTTGCGGCCCAGCTGCCCCATCTGAAGGGGGCCAACCTGCCCACCTGGGCCATGCTGGGCCTGGGGCTGGCCCTGATCTACGGCCTGCCGTGGATCGCGCAGCGCACCGGGCTGAAGCTGCTGGTGGCCATTCCACCGCCGCTGGTGTGCGTGGTGCTGTCCACGGTGATCGCCAGCGCCATGGGGCTGCCGCTGCACACCGTGGCCGATCTGGGCCAGCTGCCGCAGGCCTTGCCGGCGTTCGGCCTGCCCGCCGTTCCGTTCGATCTGCAAACGCTGCGCATCATCGCCCTGCCGGCGTTGGCGATTGCCATGGTGGGCCTGCTGGAGTCGGTGCTGACGGCGGCCGTGGTCGACGAGCTGACCGGCACCCCCAGCGACAAGAACCGGGAATGCACCGGGCTGGGCCTGGCCAATATGGCGTCCAGCGTGTTCGGTGGCATTGCCGGCTGCGGCATGATCGGCCAGGCCGTGGGCAATGTGAAGTATGGCGGCCGGGGCCGGCTGTCCACGCTGTTTGCCGGGGTGTTTCTGCTGATCCTGATGGTGGCCCTCAAGGACTGGGTGTCGCGCGTGCCGGTGGTGGCCCTGGTGGCCATCATGGTCATGGTGTCGGCGTCGACGTTCGACTGGGGCTCGCTGCGCAATCTGCTGCGCTACCCGCGCCTGTCCAGCGGCGTGATGGTGGCCACCGTGGCCATCACCGTCGCCACCCACAACCTGGCGGCCGGCGTGCTGGCCGGGGTGCTGCTGTCGGGCGTGTTCTTTGCGTTCAAGGTCTCGCACATGATGCAGGTGACACTGCGCGAGGCGGCCGATGGCGCGCTGGAATGGACGGTGCGCGGCCAGGTGTTCTTTGCCTCGGCCGATGCGCTGGTGGAAGCATTCGATGTGCGTGCCGCTGCCGGCCGTGCGGTGCGCATCGACGTCAGCGGGGCGCATTTCTGGGACGTCACCGCCGTGGGGGCACTGGACAAGGTGGCAGAACGCCTGCGCCAGCACGGCTGCACGGTACAGGTGCAAGGGCTGGATGCCGCCAGCCAGCGGCTGATGGACCGGGTGCAGGGCTGAACACAGCCCCCGACGCGGGGCTGGCGCCACCGCTGCGCGGGCCAAGTGCTCAAGTGGCCATGGCGCCGCAGCAAGGGGGGAAAGACAAGGTATCCCTTTGCACAGGGCGGTCATCCTTGTAGGACCGCTCCGACTGCGGCGTGCGCCGCAGGAGACAGATGGCGTCAGTGTGGTGGCGGCCATCGATGTGACGGGGCGATCACATCGGTCCATCCTTGAAGTTGGTTCAAACTTGGCCTATGTAAATCATTGTGAGAAGTCGGACTGACTTGTTTCGCCGTTCACCGCTTGCCGCGATCCGACAGTGGGTCAGACGGACGGGGATTCTCCAGGCAGGGCGTCATTAGACTTTCCTCATGGCGGGCATGTCGGCCTGCTGAGAGGAGAGTTGCCATGCAAAAAGCTCTGCTGCGCTTCTGGCGCGATGAAGAAGGTGCCACCGCCATTGAATATGGCCTGATCGCCGGCCTGATTGCGGTGGTCATCGTTGCTGCCCTGACGGCCCTGGGCACCGACATCAAAGGCGTGTTTGAAGGCATCAGCACGGCCATTACTTCCGCCAAGCCTGCTGCCACCCCCTGAGGCAAACCATGCTCGGCGCCATCGCGCTGCAGGGGCTGGCGGCCGCCGTGCTGGCGCATGTGGCGTGGTGCGATGTGCGCTGGCGCCGCATTGCCAACCGGGATGTGCTGCTGCTGGCGGCGCTGGGTGCTGCGGCGGCCGTGCTGGGGGCGTCGCCCCTTGGCCTGGACCTGGGACAGGCCCTGCTGGGCATGGCAGTGGCGCTGCTGGCGCTGCTGCCGTTCTATCTGCTGCGCTGGATGGGGGCCGGGGATGTGAAGCTGGCCGCGGCCATTGGCATGTGGCTGGGCGCTGCCCACGCCGGCGAAGCCTGGGTGATCAGCGTGCTGCTGGCGGTGGCCTGGGGCCTGGGCCTGGTGTGGGCGCGGGCCGGCGCGGCACAGCTTGCCGCTCCCCGTTCCGGGCCCCGTATGGCGCCCCTGCGGCAGGTGCCCTACGGCATGGCGCTGAGCCTGGCCGCAGTGGCCGTCTGGTGGCTGCGCCGCTGAACTGCACAAGGAGCCAACACCCGATGCCCCAGTTGCCCGCCTCCCACCGGAACCCGAACAGGCAACGCGGGGTGGCTGCGCTGGAGCTGGCATTGGTGTTTCCCGTGCTGTTTCTGATGATGTATGGCCTGCTGTCCTATGGGCTGATCTTTGCCGCGCAGCATTCGCTGGCCCAGTCTGCGGCGGAAGGCGCGCGCGCGGCCTTGCGCTTTGACAGCCTGAACGATGCCGAAGCCTCCCGCACGACCGCGGCCTGCACCATGGCCAAGCAGGGCGTGCGCTGGCTGGAACAGGTCAGCGGGCGTGCCATTGCCTGCCAGACGCAACTGGTGACTGCCGTGCAGTGCCAGATTCCGGCGGCATTGGCCAGCCGGGTGCGCTGTCTGTCGGTGTCGCTGAACTATGACTATGCGGCCACCCCCATCCTGCCGCGCCTGCCGCTGCTGCCCACACCCCAGCGTCTCACCGGGATGGCGGTGACGCAGATTGCGCTCAGCTACTGAACGGGAGGCACATGCACAAAGGCTTCAAATTCGTCGCGCTGGCCCTGGTGGTCCTGGGAGGCGGGCTGGCGTGGATGGCCTACTTGGTCTCGGGCCCGGCCAAGGCGCCGGTTGCACCAACGTCGGGCGCGGTCGCTCCCACGGTCAGCATGGTGGTGGCCAGCAAGGCCCTGCCTGCCGGTCATCTGCTGCAGGCCGAGGATGTGCGCCTGCAGCCGGTGGCCATGCTGCCGCCCGGAGCGGTGGCGCTGGAGGCCAGCGTGCTGGGGCGCACCCTGGCGCAGCCTGCGGCAGAAGGTGATCCGGTGATCGCTTCCCGGCTGCTGGGGGGCATTGCCGCCGGGCTGCAAGCCGGCGAGCGCGCCGTGGCCATCAAGGTGGATGAGTCCTCCGCCGTGGGGCACAAGCTGGCCCCGGGCGACTGGGTGGATGTGCTGGTGGTGCTGCGCAAGGACAGCCAGGAAGTGGACGCCACCCAGGCCCGGCAGCTGCTGGCCCGCAAGCGGGTGCTGGCCTATGGCAGCCAGATGGAGGGCGCCGGCAAGGACGGTGTCGACGAGGCCGCGCGCACCGGCCAGCCACCACGCACCGCCGTGCTGGCGGTGCAGGCGCAGGAAGTGAATGCCTTGCTGCTGGCGGAGCGCCAGGGGCAGGTGCTGCTGGCCTTGCGCAATCCGCTGGACAGGGGGGATGCGCCATCCCGCGCGGCCGTACCGAGCACCGAGGTGGTGGTGCTGGAGCAGCTGGCCCGCACCGCGCCCGGGCGCGCACTGCCGCCGTCGCAGACCGCATCACTGCTGACCGCACACCATGGCCTGCCGCCAGCGGCGCGCAGGCCCGAGGGGGAGGGATCGCCACCGCGCGCAACGGGTCTGGCGGTCGAAGTCTTACGGGGGAACCGGTCCGAAACCGTGCATTACTGAGTGAGGTGCCATGAGTTCATATCGCGCAACACCCGCCAATCCGTCCTGGTGGTGGCGCCGGGCAGTGGGGGGGCTGGTGACGGTGGCGTGTGGTGCCGTGCCGTTGGCGGTGGCGCAGTCCCAGGGGCAGGCAGCGCCGTCGGTGCTGGAAAAAAGCCTGCAGGTGGGGGTGCAGCAGCTGCTGGAGGTGCCCGAGGGGGTGCGCCGCTTGGCGGTGGGCGATGACACCGTGCTGGGCGTGCAGGTGCAGCGGGCGCGGCCCACCGGCGGGGCCGCCCAGTTGGTGCTGACCCCGCTGAAGCCGGGCGTGAGCTCGCTGATGGTGTGGCCGCAGGGTACCGGCGCGGCGCGCCACTATGTGCTGACGGTGCGCCAGCGCTCCGGGCAGGAGGGCGCGCGTTCCACCAGCCTGGAAGCCCATGCGCAACGCATGGCGGGGGACAAGGCTGCGCAGGAGGACGCCGGCGTGGTGCTGCTCAAAAGCCATGTGGTGCAGGTGGACGTGAAGGTGGTGGAGATCAACAAGAACCGCATGCAGCAGGCCGGCATCAATCTGTTCAGCACCCGTAGCAACAGCCAGGGGTTCCGCTTTGGCGTGCTGTCGGCGGGCGCCACGGGCAGTACCGCCTTTGGTTCCCCCGGCTTGCTGGCGCCGGATGCCAGCTCGCCTTTTGCCCAGGCCTTTGGCCTGCTGCTGGATTTCGGCAAGGCCGGCGTGGGCGTGAACCTGGGCATGCTTGAAGGCAGTGGCATGGCGCGGGTGCTGGCCGAGCCGTCGCTGGTGACGTTGTCCGGGCAGAGCGCCAACTTCCTGGCCGGCGGTGAAATCCCGATTCCGCTGTCCCAGGGCAATGGCTCCGTCAGCATCGAATACAAGCCCTATGGCGTGGGCCTGACCGTCTCTCCCACGGTGCTGGACGACCAGCGCATCGTGTTGAAAGTGGCGCCCGAATCGAGCGAGCTCGACTATGCCAATGCGGTCACGCTGCAAAGCGTGGCGGTGCCCGCCATCACCACACGGCGTGCGGACACGACGGTGGAGCTGGGCGATGGCGAGAGTTTTGTCATCGGTGGGCTGGTGAGCCAGGCCACGGTGTCGTCCGTCAACCGGGTGCCGCTGCTGAGCCAGATTCCGGTGCTGGGCACCCTGTTCAAGCGCCAGGAGTTCAGTCGCAAGGAGCGGGAACTGGTGATCGTCGTCACCCCGCGCCTGGTGCGTCCGTTTGCCCAAGGGCAGCTGCAGGAGGGACACCTGCCGGGGGCAGGCAGCGATGGCCCCGGGGGGCGCCGCTTCTGGGGCAGCTATGTCGGCCCCAGCGGCAGCAGCGATGCCCTGCCGGGCTTTTCGGAATAAGGAGGGGCCATGAATTTTGCAGATGTCACGACCCCTTCTCTGCTGGAGCCGCCGCCCGCCCAGGATGCGCCGGTGTGTGTGCTGCAGGTGGGGGATTCGGCGGAGGATGCGGCCTGGCTGCAGGCGCGCATCGGCAATGCCATGCAGGTGCTGCACTGCGCGCCCCACACCGAGGCGATGAAGGCCGCACTGACCCCCCAGGTGGTGATGGTGGTGGTGCAGTTCGATGCCCGCCAGGACCTGGAAGGACCGGTCAAGCTGGCCCAGTGGCTGCGCGAACACCAGCCCAAGCTGTCCGTGCTGGGTATGGGCTATGCCAACACCCCCAAGGTGCCCTTGGCGGCACTGCGGGGCGGGGCGCAGGACTTCCTGGACATGGCGGGGGCCGTGGAGGAGCAGCTCAAGCCCTTCTGGTCCTTGAGCATGCGCGGCAGCGCGCATGTGCTGGGCAGTACGGCGGCCGCAGGGCAGCAGCTGGGAAAAACCGTTGCGCTGCTGGGGGCCCGGCCCGGGATGGGGGTGAGCACCCTGGCGGCACACCTGTCGGCGGCCCTGGCGCAGACCATGGTGGCGGGTGGTCCGGCGACAGCAAAAAGCAGTGCGCTGGTGGGCTTGCTGGACCTGGGCTTTCCGCTGCGCGACGGGCTGATGCACCTGGGCCTGCAAAGCAGCTTTCACATGGTCGATGCGATCCAGAGCATGCACCGGCTGGACCCGGCCCTGCTGGCGGCCGCCTTGCCGCGCCACCGTTGCGGCCCGATGGTGCTGCCGTGGCCGGCCCAGGCCCAGATCATGCGGGACGTGGAGCCGCGTTCCATGTCGGCAATGGTGCAGCGTCTTCGCGCGTTTTTTGCCTGGCAGGTGATTGACCTGGGGGGCTTGCCCGCCCACGAGATGGTGCAGGCCGTGGCCCGCGAGGCCGACCATGTCTGGGCGGTGTGCGACCAATCGGTGGGGGGGATTGTGTCCCTGACGGAAATGCTCCGGACCCTGCCGTCGAAACCGGAGGGGGCGCCGATGTGCGATGGCGTGGTGATCAACCGCGCGCTGCGCGGTGCCGGCATGGCGCCCGAGGAAATTGCCCGGCGGGTGGCACACCCCTTGCGCCATGTGCTGCCGCAGCGCGACCTGGCCATGCTGCAGGCCAGCAGCCAGGGGCAGCTGCTGTCCGAAGCCGATGCGGCCGACCCCTATTGCGTGCAGGTGCGGCAGATGGCCGCAGCGCTGCAGGTCGACGGCGTGGCCGCCGTGCCCCGGCCGCAGGGGCTGCTGCAGCGCGGTCAGGCGTGGCTACTGCGAGCAGGAGGGCGCACACCATGATGCAGATGATCTACAGCGATGCGGCCGGCGGGTTTGCGGCGTCGCGCGAATACCTGGCCATTCGCCTGCAGGCCCATGAACACCTGCTGGCGCGGATAGAGGAAGTCGGATCGGAGTTCTCGCACTGGGACGAGGCGCGGGTGCAGAAATTCGTGGCGCGGGAGATCGACCGCTTTGTGCAACTGCGGCGCGTTCCCATCAATACCAGCGAAGCCCAGCAGATTGCGCGCGACCTGCTCAAGGAGATCAATGGCCTGGGGCCGCTGGACGATCTGATGCAGGACCAGGATGTGGAAGACATCCTGATCAACGGCTACCAGAACGTGTTCATATCGCGTCGGGGGGTGCTGCACAAACAGGCCCTGGCCTTCAGTGACGACCAGCATCTGCTGCGCATTGTGCAGCGCGTGCTGGCCCCCCTGGGGCGGCGTCTGGACGAATCGTCGCCCATGGTGGATGCCCGCCTGCCGGGCGGCGGGCGCCTGAATGCCGTCATTCCGCCGCTGGCGCTGGATGGCCCGCTGGTCTCCATCCGCAAGTTCCGGCAGGAGGCCTGGGGCATGGACGATCTGGTGCGCATGGGCAGCCTGGATGCGGCCATGTCCAGCCTTCTGCACCATGCCGTGCGCGAGCGCTGCAACATCCTGATCAGCGGCGGCACCAGCTCCGGCAAGACCTCGTTGCTCAACGCCATGGCGGTGTTCATCCCGGAGAGCGAGCGGGTGGTGACCATCGAGGATGCGGCCGAACTGTCGCTGCACCACCCGCATGTGGTACGCATGGAGAGCCGGCCTGCCGGACTGGACGGGCAGGGGACCGTGTCCACGCGCGATCTGCTGCGCAACAGCCTGCGCATGCGGCCCGATCGCATCATCGTCGGTGAAGTGCGCGGCGCCGAGGTGCTGGAGATGCTGCAGGCCATGAACACCGGCCATGACGGCTCCATGGCCACCATCCATGCCAGCTCGCCGCGCGAATGCCTGTACCGGCTGGAGATGCTGGCGGGGTTTGCCGGCTTTGCCGGCAGCGAGCTGAGCCTGCGCAGGCAGATGGTGTCGGCCCTGGATTTCATCGTGCAGATCGGCCGCCTGCCCAACGGCAAGCGCCGGCTGCTGTCCATCACGGAGGTGGTGGGCATGGTGGACGATACGGTGGCGCTGCAGGAGCTGTACCGCCACGAGACCCAGGGCGGGCAGATCGACAGCTGGCACAGTCTGGGAGTGCCGCCGCAGACGCCGAAGCTGGCCGCCTGGAAGGCCGGTAATGGCGCCGCACGGGGCATGGCCGATGGCGGGGGGTGGCCGCTGTGAGCGGCTGGGCCATTCTGAGTGTGGCCTGCCTGCTGGCCGGGCTGGGCGTGGCATTGTGGGGCTATGAAGCGCACCAGCGCCTGCAGCAGCAGATGGCCAGGCACCTGCAGACCGTGCTGGAGCAGCGCGAAGGGTCGGCGGTGCTGCTGGGCCCGGTGGGCGGTGAGGAGGCGGCGGCGGGCCTGTCCTGGGGGCCACCCTGGCTGCGGCATGCGGTCAGCTGGCGCTGGCTGTGGGGCGGTTTGTCGGTGCCAGTGGTGTTGGCGCTGCCGCTGGCGGTGCTGGGATGGGAGCGCGCGGCGCTGCTGCTCTGGTGCCTGCTGATGGGCGTGGCCCTGCTGCTGGCCTGGCGGCGCTGGCAGCGGCTGCGCCAGCAGGTGCAGCAGCAGTTGCCTGCGTTCATCGACGGCATGGTGCGCATGGTGGTGCTGGGGCATGCCACACCGTCGGCCTTTTTGCTGGCCTCCGCATCGGCCAAGCCGCCTTTGCTGGCCACCTTGAACCAGGCTGCGGCCTTTGCCAAGGCCGGCATGCCGGTGGACCAGGCCCTGGCCACCGCCAGCCGCCATTGGGGGCTGGAAGCCTTCTCGCTGCTGGCGGCCATCCTGCAGGTCGGCGGCCGGTTCGGCGGGCGGGTCGACAGCCTGCTGGAGCGGGTGGCGCATTTCCTGCGCGACCAGCAGCAGGCCCGGCAGGAGCTGTTTGCCCTGTCGGCCGAGGTGCGCCTGTCTGCCTGGGTGCTGAGCCTGCTGCCTCTGCTGGTGGGGGGCGCCATCATCATCACCAATGCGGATTACTTCATGCAGCTGTGGAACGACACGGGAGGCCGCCAGCTGCTGTATGCGGCAGCCGGTCTGCAGGTGGTCGGGGTGTGCATGCTGTACCGCCTGGCACAGCTGGAATGAGGAGGGTGCATGGACCGCTATCTGCCTGGGGAAGGAAGTGTGCTGGCAGCGCTGGCGTTGTTGCCGCTGCTGGTGCTCGGGTGGTGGCTGTGGCGGCTGGCCCGGCAGCGGACGCAGCGGCACCGCCATGTGGACGCGGTGCTGCAGCGGCGCCAGCCGGTGGGGCCCACACCCCGCAGCCGCACAGCCTTGCGCCCGCGCCAGTGGCTGCAGCGCCAAAGCCAGCGCCTGCGGGCATGGCTGGCCTCGCCCGCCGGGCAGCAGGTGGTGGCGCAGGAAGACCGGACCTTGCTGGCGCAATGCGGCTTTGGCAACAGCCTGGGTGTGGTCTACCTGGTGCTGGCACGCCTGGCCCTGATGGCTTTTCTGCCCCTGCTGCTGGCCGTGTGGGCGCCGGCCTTCATGGCCCGGCTGTCCTGGCTGTACCTGTTTGCCGCGCTGGCCCTGGGCTATCTGCTGCCCAAGTGGGGGCTGCGCCGTTATGCCCAGCGGCGGCGGCGCAGCGTGGAGGCGGAGTTGCCGGTGCTGGTCGATCTGCTGTCCCTGCTGCAGGGCAGCGGACAGGGCATCGACCAGAGCCTGCAGTTGATTGCGCAGGATTTTGGCCAGGTGCTGCCGGTGCTGTCGCGTGAGCTGCAGCTGGCCAACCGGCTGTATGCCGGCGGGCGTTCCCGCGACCAGGCTTTTTCCCGACTGTCCGAGATGTTCCACAGCGACAGCCTGGCCGATCTGACGGCGTTGCTGGTGCAGATCGACCAGCACGGCGGGGCGGTGCAGGAACCCTTGCGCCAGTTCGGCCAGCGCCTGCGCGAGCAGCGGCGCATGCGCATGAAGGAGGCCATCGGCAAGGTCACGGTCAAGATGACGGCGGTGATGGTCCTGACCCTGTTGCCGGCGTTGATGGTGATCACCGCCGGCCCCGGCTTTCTGGCCGTGATGCGAACTTTGGGGAGTGTCAAATGAAGCAGCAAGGCAGTGCAGAGGGATGGGGGTGGCGCCGGTGCCTGCTGGCCGCCGCGCTGGCAGGCAGCCTGGGGCTGTACGGCTGCAGCACCCAGGTGCTGGGCAGCATGGCGGCCGCGGCCATGGCTTCGTCGCAGGCGGCGGACAGCCAGGCTCGGGCGGAGCAGCAGGCTGATGCCGAGCGCGCCGGTGACGCCACGCCGATGCTGGGGCAGGAGACGCAGGCCAGCTACCTGCAGGTGGTGGCGGAGCTGCAGCGCAAATCGCTGTGGTATGCCGCGCTGGCGCATCTGGACGCGCTGGAGCAGCGCTGGGGTGTTTCGGACACCAGCCGTTTGCTGCGTGCCGATGCGCTGCGCCAGACGGGCCAGTTCCAGGACAGTGAACGCCTGTACCGGGCCTTGCACAGCGGCAGCCAGGCCGCGCGTGCAGCGCATGGCCTGGGCCTGCTGGCCGCCGCGCAAGGGCAGTACCGGGAGGCCGTGGCGCAGCTGCAGGCGGCACGCCGGCTGTCGCCGACCGATGCCTTGCTGCTGAACGATCTGGGTTACGCCTTGCTGCACACGCCGCAGGCCCGCGACGCACGCCTTCCGCTGATGCAGGCGGTGCAGCTGCAGCCGGCACAGCGCCGCATCCTCAGCAATGTGGCCGTGTACCTGCTGCTGTTTGGCAAGGACCAGGAAGCGGCCCAGTGGATGCAGCAGCACCAGATGGGGGCCCCGCTGCGCCAGCAGGTGTTTCAGCAGGCCCAGCAGCTGGAAGTGCTGCAGCGCACGCCCGAACCGGCTTTGCCGCCGCCGCTTCCCGCGGCCGCATCCATCCCCGACACCACGGCTGTGGCACAGCAAGGAGCACCCTCATGATCTGCAAACCGATGTGGTGGACCCTGGTTCTGGTGGGGGTGGGCAGCGTGTCCGCGCAGACCCTGCCACTGGAGCCGCAAGCTGCGCATGCGGCTCCGGTGGCTGCGTGCGCGGCACCGCCCTGTCCGCGCCTGCCAGGGACCGCCTCTGCGGCCATGCCCGTGGGGCAGGCCACACGCGCCCTGTTGCAGCAGCAGGCCGCCACGGAGCCATCCCGTCCCCCGCAGCCCATGGCCGGCGTGGTGGCGCAGAAAGTCTACGCGCGCTATGTGGACAGCTTTGCCCACCCGATCCCTGAGCGCGCGGCATCGCCCATGGCGAAGAAATAGCGCACCGAAGGCCTCCGTGAACCTGTCCCTGCACCGTGCCCAGAAAGGCGCTGTGGCGCTGGTGGCGGCGCTGTGGATGGGCGTTGCGCTGTCGTGCCTGATGGCGCTCGATATCGGCAACCTGTTCTGGCAGCAGCGCGAGCTGCAGAAGATGGCCGATCTGGCGGCTGTGGCCGGTGCCGCGGATCCCGTGAACACCTGTGCGTCCCTGGCAGCGGCCAGCGCCGCCAGCAACGGACGGGCAGGGACCGACTCGCTGCAGGTGCAGCACGGTCACTGGCAGCCCAATGCATCCGGACAGCGCACCAGCTATTTCGTGGCCGGTGCTGCCACGGTGGTGAACGCCTGCCGGGTCACGGTGCAGCGCACGGTGCCGTATTTCTTTGTGTGGCCGGCGGCCGACGGCGGGCGCCGCAGCCTGCAGGCCACGGCCACCGCCGTCCAGCGGCCGCAGCTGGCCCGGCTGTCCGTGCGCTCCAAGCTGGCCGCCATCCAGAACAACAACGATGCGCTGTTGCTCAATGCGCTGGTGGGCGGTCTGCTGGGCGGCAAGGTGGATATCTCGGTGCTGGGCTGGAATGGCCTGCTGGGCACCCAGATCGACCTGCTGGCGTTTCTGGACACCCTGGCATTGAAGGTCGGCATCGATGCCGGGGACTACGACCGCTTGCTGAGCACCCAGATCAGCGTGAACAAGGTGCTGGAGGCCATGCTGGACGTGGTGCAGCGCGGCGCGACCACGGCGGATGCGAACGTACAGGCCCTGCAGAGTCTGGCGGGCGTGGCGGCCACCGTGCCGGGGGTGCGGCTGCAGCTGAACCAGTTGCTGAAGCTGCAAAGCGGGCTGACCGCCTCGGCGCTGTCGACCTCGCTGAATGTGCTGGAGCTGGCGCAGGCCGTGATCCAGGTGGGCAATGGCAACAATGCGGCGGCCGCGGCGGTGGACATCCCGCTGGGGATTGCGGATACGAGCCTGCGTCTGAAGGTGCTGCAACCCCCGCAGCTGACCGCGATCGGCGACCCCGCGCGGGCCAAGGCCGATCCCCTGGGGGCCGACCGGCTGTTCGTGCGCACGGCCCAGGTGCGGGCCCTGATCTCGGTGGACCTGCCCCTGGTGGGAGCCACCATCACAGCGCTGAATGCCTTGTTGAAGCTGATTTCGCCGGCCGTGGCCCTGGTCAATTTTCTGACCGGAGGCGGCAGCGGCTATGCCGATCTGGAGCTGCTGCCGGCCCCCAGCCGGGTGGATGTGCTCGTGGAGGCGGGCGGCGGTCAGGTCTATCTGACGGACTATGTCTGCACCCCGACCGGCAAGGCGCTGGTGCAGACGGTGCGCACCTCGGCCGCCGACATCCGGGTGGGGCGGCTGGGTCTGACGGCCAACGAGGCGGCACAAAAAGCCTTTGCCTCCAATGCCCCGGTGGTCATGCAGCCGCTGCCGGTGCTGGATATTGGCTGCTGGGGCTGCGACGGCGTGGGCAAGCGCACGGCGCAGTACTTTGGCGGCCTGGGCCTGAAGCTGGACACCCCGGTCGCCAGCAAACAAGTGGCGGGGTTTCAGCTGCTGCAACCCCCGCGCCTGGACCAGGCCGCGGTGTGGGGGGGCATCCAGACGGACAACGTGGTCCAGAGCCTGAACAACACCTTGGGCAGCCTGAGCGGGCTGACGACACTGCCCGCCGATCCGCGTGCCTCGCAGGCCGGCATCCAGGGCATTCTGAAGCTGGTGGACGACATCCTGGCGGGGTTGCTGTCCTTGGTCGGCAGCCTCATCGCAGGGGTGCTGGCGCCGGTGCTGGACCCGCTGGTCAACAGCTTGCTGCGCCTGCTGGGCATTGACCTGGCCCTCACCGAAGTGGGCGGTCAGCTCAACTGCGGCGGTGCGGCCGAGTTGGTCTATTGAGCACCGTCGCCACCTGCCAGGCTAGGGTGCGGATGCGACCAGGGCCAGCAACTGCTGCAGCGCGTGGTCGCGTGTCTGCTGGCGCACCGCGGCGCGGTCCCCGGCGAAGCGCAGGCAGGCCGTGTGCAGTTCGCCTTGCACAGACCAGCCAAACCACACCGTGCCCACCGGCTTGTCGGCGCTGCCGCCGTCCGGGCCGGCCACGCCGGTGACGGCCACGCTGGCCTGTACCGGTGCGTGCCGGGCAGCGCCGGCGGCCATGGCACGGGCCACCGGCTCGCTGACGGCACCGTGCTGTGCAATCAGGTCCGCAGGCACCCCCAGCAGCTCGGTCTTGGCGGCATTGGAGTAGGTGACAAAGCCCCGCTCCAGCCAGCGGCTGGAACCGGGCAGGTCGGTGCAGGCGGCGGCAATCAGGCCGCCGGTGCAGCTTTCCGCGGTGGCCATCATCCAGCCGCGTGCCACCAGGGCCTGGGCCAGGGCGGAGAGGGTGTCGTGCAAAGGGGCGGGCATGTCGGCTGTCTTTCGGACGGGGTCAGCGGCGCTCGCGCAAGCGCATGTCCTGCGGCCAGGAGATGCGGTGCTCGGTGCTGATCTGCTGAGTGGTTCCGGGCGGCAGGGTCAGTTCCCAGAGCACGCTGCCGGGCTGTCCGTTCCAGCGGGTGCTGGCCGGCTCCGGGCTGTAGCGCGATTCCACGCGGATGTCCTGCTGTTCTGCCACCGGGGCGGCATCCAGCAGCTGCAAGGTGACCGGCGTGCGGTGCAGGTTGCGTACCTCCCAGCGGCGGCTTTCCATCCGCTGCTGGCGGCTGCCGGTGAAGCCCGTGCTGCCCTGCGTCTGCTCGGTGGGCAGGGCGCGCAGCTGCACGCGTTCGTCTCGTCCAAAGCCCAGGCCGGTCTGGGCCACCTGGGCGGCATCCAGGCGGCTGGCGCCCACATAGGCGCCGTCGCGGTACAGGCGGATGGGGCCGCTGGGCCAGACGCCGGTTTCAGGCAGGGCAAAGCTGGCGATCAGGTAGGCATGTGCATCCAGCGCCGGCGTGCTGCGCACCAGCACCTGGGCGTCCAGTTGCTGCTCGCCCAAGGTCAGGCTCAGTTGCTCGCCGTTGGAGGGGACGTTGACGCGCTGCGGCAGCACGAACTGGGTGGCGTGGCTGCCTTCGAAGACGCTGGCGTCAAAACTGGCCGGTTCCGGCGCGGGCGCCAGACTGGCCATTTCTGCCGAGGGGGCCATGCGGGCCATGGGCGCGGCGACCGGAGCGGGCATGGGCGGGGCCGGCGGCGCAGGCTGGGCTTCGCTGATGCGCCAGGGGCGTGGCAGCGGACCGCTGGCAGCGGCATTGGGCTGCCCGGTGGACAGGGTCATCGGCACATCGCGCCAGTCCTCGCCGCTGTTCTGGCTGACCTGGGCGGTGCGCTCCAGCCGCACGCGCTGGCGTTCCACATCCAGGCTGGCGCGGTAGCCGGGTTGCCAGCCGGTGCCGCGCACCTGGTAACTCAGCTGCAGCGTTCCGCCCTGCGGGGCGGACAACGTGACCAGCACCGTGCTGGCCAGGCCCTGGGCGCCGCCGGTGCGTTGTGCATCGGCCTGCAGCGGCTTGAGCTGATCTTCCAGCGCCTGCTGCTCGCGTGCCAGCTGGTGCTGGCGCTGGGCCACGCTCTGGCCGGTGCGGCGCAGTGCATCGGCCGTGGCGGCAATTTGGGCGGTGCCTGTGGGCTGGGTATAGCGGTTCAGCCAGCCGCCCGCCTGCTCCAGCCCCTGGGCCTCGGCTTGCAGCGCGGCGATTTGGTCTTCCAGCGTACGGATGCGGGCCTGCTGCGGGTGGGCACAGCCGGGAATCAGCGCCCGCGGCTGCTGGCGCACCGACAGCTCGCCCACAGTCATGCCGGCGGGCGCGCTGACCTGCAGGGTCTGTGCATCCAGCCCGGCGGGCAGACAGGCCAGCACGGCCTGGCGCGCACCGGCAGGCACCTGCAGCGTGCGCTGCACGGTGGCGCTGCCGGGGTAGACCGTGACCTGTGTGATGCGGGAGTCCTGGGCCTGCACCGCAGTGGCCAGGGATGTCAGGCAGACAAACGAAAGTGCGGGCAGGGCAGGGTGCATGGGGGCTCCGTGGGTCAGCGGGTCAGGTGGCGCCAGACGGCCATGACCAGCAAGGTGCAGAAGGCGGCTACCAGGTCATCGAACATGATGCCCCAGCCCCCTTTCCAGCCAAAGCCCTTGAACAGCCGGTCGGCCCATTTCACGGGCTGGGGCTTGGCAGCATCAAAGAAGCGGAACAGGACAAAGGCCGCCAGCTGGCCCCAGAAGCCCATGGGCATGGTCAGCCACAGGATGATCCACATGGCCAGCACCTCGTCCCAGACGATGTGGCCGGGGTCGGCCACGCGCAGGTGGCGGGCGGTGACGGTGCAGGCCCACCAACCCACGAACAGCGAGGCCAGCAGCAGCCAGCCGATCTGTGCCGGCGTCAGCCACAGCTGCAGCACCAGAAACGACAGCCAGCCCCACAGCGTGCCCACGGTGCCGGGTGCGATGCGGCCCAGGCCGCTGCCAAAGCCCAGGGCAATCAGGTGGGCCGGGTGGGCCATCATGAAAGACACCGTCGGGCGCGGCGGCTTGGCCGGTGTGGCGGTGAAGGTGCGGGAGGTAGCGGAGCCCGCAGGCGTGTCGTGTTCGACGATGCGCTTGGGCTCGGCGTCGGAAATCGGTTGGTCCATGGCGGTGATTGTAGAAATGCCTGCGGTGCTGCCCGGCTAGGGAGGGCGCGGATCTTTCAGTCCGGCGCAGCGCAGCCGAGGGGGTCAGTCCGCGAAATGGTCGAACGAGGCAAAGTGCGCTGCCACCGGCTCGCCTGCAGCGTCCACCAGACGCAGGCCGGACGTGGCCTCGATGCGGCCGATGCGGGTGACCGGTGTGGCGCTGGCGGCACCGGCCTGCAGCACGGCGTCGCGGGCCTGCGGCGGGGCGGTGAAGCACAGCTCGTAATCGTCGCCACCGGCCAGGGTGCACTGGCGCAGATAGTCGCGGTCAAAAATGGCTTCGGAGCCCAGCATGTCGGCATAGGCGGCGATCAGCGGCGTCGTCAGGCTGGTGTCGATGCAGGCGCCGACGCCGCTGGCGTCCAGAATGTGCTGCAGATCGCCCAGCAGGCCGTCGCTCACATCCAGCGCGCTGGTGGCCACGCCGCGCAGCGCCTGGCCCAGGGCCACGCGGGGTGTGGGCGCTTCCAGCCGGGCGCGGGTGGTGGTCAGCAGGGCGGGGGGCAGCGGGTGGCGTCCCAGCAGCGCATCCAGCGCCAGACGGGCGTCGCCCAGATTGCCGCTGACCCAGATATCGTCGCCCGCGCGGGCGCCGCTGCGCAGCAGGGCCTGGCCGGCGGGCACTTCGCCCAAGACGGTGATGCAGATGTTCAGCGGCCCGGCCGTGGTGTCGCCACCGATCAGCTCGCAGTCGTGCTGGGCTGCCAGCGCGAACATGCCTTCGGAAAATGCGGCACACCAGGCTTCGTCGGCCAGGGGCAGCGACAGCGCCAGCGTGAAGGCCAGCGGTGTGGCGCCGCTGGCCGCCAGATCGCTCAGGTTGACGGCCAGGGACTTGTGGCCCAGCAGGTGCGGGTCCACGTCGGGAAAGAAGTGGCGCCCTTGCACCAGCATGTCGCAGGACACAGCCATCTGCATGCCGGGTCCGGGGGCCAGCAGCGCGCAGTCGTCCCCCACGCCCAGGGCAGCGCGGCGCACGGGGCGCTGGAAGAAGCGGCGGATCAGATCAAATTCACCCACGGTGTGCGGCCCTCGTCATCAAGGTTGCGATTGTCGCGCCTGTGCTGTCGCTTGTGTGGCATCGGGCGCCACAAAAACCAACGCCGCCTGCGCGTCTGGCGTACCGCTTTGCGCAGCCTTGGCCCGGGAGCAAAGGTAAGGACTGCTCACCGCGAAACTGCCCACTCCCTGATGAGGGAGCCCCGCAGTCCGCAGGCGACGCAGTAGGGTCATGCGGCACCGCGAAAGCGCAGCCCGGCCTGGCGCACCACTTCGGCCAGCAGCTGTTCGTCCTGCTGGCGCTCGCGCAGCCAGCGGGCGTCGTTGTGCTGGCGCTGCACCTCGCTGCGCAGCATCTGCAGCGCGGGCGCGGCGCCCAGGCGCTCGGCCTGCGGTGCGATCTGGTCCATGGTGCGCAGAATGTGCTCGGCCAGCGGCAGGTGGCTGCCGTCGGCGGGGTCCACATAGACGGCGTCCAGCCCGAAGCGGCAGGCCTGAAAGCGGTTGTAGGTGTAGACGAGGTAGTCGTCTTCCTGCGGCGTGAAGGGCTGGGTGTCGATGAACCAGGCCGCCAGTGCCTGCACATAGCCGGCCAGCGCGGCGGCGCGCTCGATGGTCAAGGGCGTGTCGAACACGCGGATTTCGATGGTGCCGAACTCGGGCTTGGGACGGATGTCCCAGTAGAAGTCCTTCATGCTCTTGACCACGCCGGTGGCGGTCATCTTGTCGAAATACTGCTCGAACTCCTTCCAGGTCAGCACGCAGGGCGCACGGCCCGACAGCGGAAAGGCAAAGACCGAGTTCAGCCGCGCCGAATCGAACGCCGTGTCCTGGGCCTGCACGAAGGGGCTGCTGGCCGACAGTGCAATGCAGTGCGGGATGTAGCGGCTCATGCGGTGCAGCATCAGCAGCGCCTCGTCCGGACCGGGGCAGCCGATGTGCACATGCTGGCCGAAGATGGTGAACTGCTTGGACAGGTAGCCATACAGGGCTGACAGCTCCTGAAAGCGCGGCTTGTCGTAGATGCGCTGCTGGTGCCAGAGCTGGAACGGGTGGGTGCCGCCGCCAATCACCGCGATGTTCAGCTTGTCGGCATTCCTGACCAGGGCATCGCGGATGGGCGTGAGCTGGTGCAGCACTTCGGCGGCGCTGTGGCAGATGTCGGTGGAGATCTCGATCATGCTGCTGGTCATCTCCGGCACCACCGAGCCGGGGAGAGGCGTTTTGTGCATCAGCCGGATCATGTCCTCGGCATAGGGCGCCAGGTCATAGTCGTGGGTGTTGACCAGTTGCAGCTCCAGCTCCACGCCCAGGGTCAGCGGGGCGGAGGTGTGAAAAGTCTCAAGCGGCATCGCGGTCTCCTGCAGCAGTGGGGGCCGGGGTGGGTTCAGGTGCGGCGGCGGGTGCCGGGGCAGGGGCATTGGGCGCCGCCACCTGGTTGCGCCGTGCGCCACGCCAGCCGGTGCCTTCGCCGGCGCGGTACAGCGCCATGGTGGCCAGCACGGCGCCGGCCAGCTCCATCAGCACGATGGCGGGCAGGGCAATGCTGGCAATCAGCTGCCCGGCTTCGGGGGCGGCCTGGGCGAACTGCGACGCCAGCAGCAGCGCCACGGCCGACATCGGCGCCATGGCGCAGGCCACCCACGCCGACTGGCGCCAGCTGCTGCCCGAGCCGATATTGCCGACCGCCACGCCCACCGACTTGGCCAGTAGGCGCACCACAATCAGTGCCAGGGTGGCCAGTCCCAGCGCCCAGCCACCGGAGGCACTGGTGGCGACGCTGGAGACCAGCACGAACATCAGCATGGTCAGCAGGCTGGAGGCCGTGCCCAGCTGGCGCGGCCAGGCCCAGGGGCGCGGGTGCATGTGCTTGAGCACCATGCCCGCCAGCAGCGCGGCCAGCGGGGCCGACCCACCCAGGTGGGCGGCCACGGCGCTGGCGGCGGCAATCAGCGCCAGGATGAGGATGGAGGTGTTTTCGCTGGCGGGGCTCATGAAGCGCAGCGCCAGGCGCATCAGCAGGGCCAGGAGCGCGGCCATCAGCACCGAGATGCCCAGCACCACCAGCACCGGCGAGATATCGTCCAGCAGCGAGGTGGTGGGGCGGGCAAAGATCTCCGCCTTGGCGCTGCCGATGGTCAGCGCATACAAGGTGGACAGCGTGGCCAGCACCATGGCGCGGTCGGTGACCGGGCCGCTGGCATGGGTGTCGTCGCTGACGCGGCGCAGCAGCACCGGCGACGAGGCCATGGCAATCATGGCCAGCGGGCTGGCGATGTAGGGTGGCAGGTCCAGCCAGCGCAGCGTGAAGAACACGGCGGCGTAGGTCAGTGCGGATTCGAGCACGCTTTGCACCAGTACCATGGGGTTGTGGCGGAACCAGCGCAACGCTATGCGCCCGCCGCATTCGAACAGCACCACGGCCACTCCCAGTTCCACCAGGAACAGCACTGGCCCGTGCAACGGCCATTCCGACCCTGAAAAACCCAGTAAGCCGGCGAGCGCGCCGACCATGGCATAGCCCACCACTTTGGGAATACCGGTCTGGCGCTGGCACAGCGAACCGACCACGGCGGCCACGGCCAGCAGCACGGCCCAGTGCACGGCAGGAAGGCCGGCCGAGGGGCGCAGCCATTGGGACCAAAAGCTCAACATGTCAGGCATGGCATGTCCTTTCAGCAGCGTGCCGGCGCAGTGGCCCGCACGGGTGGAGGCGCGACCGCGGCCGTTGTGGCCGGGGCGCCTGGCATCACGCAGCAGCGTGCCCTGGGTGGCTGGGGTTCAACGTGTGCCGGATGGCAGGAAGAAGCTCAGCGGGCGGACGCGTAGCCGGTGGCGAATGCCGGCGTAGATGCGCGAACGCTCCACGCCGCTGACGTTGTGCGCACGCAAGGCGGTGCGGAACGCCAGAAGAAAACTGACCAGCACATTCAGTGCGCCGTTGAAAGGCAACATGGCCACGGCCCACCAGAAGGCAGACAGGTGCAGGACCTGTAGGCCCAGCGTAGCACTGGCGACACCGATCTGACCAGAGGACAGTGTCACATGACGTACTTCCAGTCCCAGTCCGAAAAAGCCCGCAATGGCCGGGGTCAGCCCCAACATGAAGCCCAGGGCGATATTGGAGGTGAAGCCCGAGATGTTCTGGCGCAGAAAGCCGGACCAGCGTAGGGCCCGCTTTTCGCCCAACAGCCGGGTGATACGGGGGTTGTAGCGGATGGCGGAATCCATGCGCCGCAGCACAAACCAGTTCTCCACCCAGCCACCCAGGATGCTGCTGGCATACAGCAGCACGCCGGTGAAGGCGGCAAACAGCAGCGACGGGCCCAGCAGGCTCAGCGAATCCAGGGTCTGCACCGCATGGATGGGGTCCAGCGGCGGGGAGCCCCACAGGCGTGCCACCAGCAGCGACAGGCCCAGCGCGGCAGGGAACACCACCAGCACATTGCCCAGGATGGCCGCCACCTGCGAACGGGTGAGGTTGGCCACTTCGTCGACGAATTCCTCGACGGCATTGCCGCGTTCCAGATCCTTGAGCTTGGCGGCGATGGCCGGCGCCGTCATCGCCGGCTGCTTGGTGGCCACGGTGAAGTGCAGCAGCTGGATCAGCACAAAGCTGATGGCGTAGTTGATGCCGGCCAGAAACCCGCCCCAGAAGGCCGACAGCGCCAGGACATGCAAAGCCAGCTTGAGCAGGGTGGTGAAGGACATCACCAGGCCACC
This sequence comes from Comamonas sp. 17RB, assembly GCF_030056555.1. Classification (NCBI taxonomy): domain Bacteria; kingdom Pseudomonadati; phylum Pseudomonadota; class Betaproteobacteria; order Burkholderiales; family Comamonadaceae; genus Comamonas; species Comamonas sp. 17RB. Next base: position 79,489 of record NZ_JASHHY010000013.1, read on the forward strand.
ACCGGCGGCGCGGCGCACCATGTCCAGGTATTCGCGCGGGGTGCGGGTGATGTAGTGCTCGCCGGTTTCGGCGCTGCGCTCGGTGATCTTGGCGGCCAGCAGCGAGGAATTGGCGTCGTACAGCGCACGCAGGCTGCGGCGGTCGCGGCCCACGCTGACAAAGCCGGCCAGCAGGCGGGCCGCATCCAGTTCGGGGCGCGTGGACAGCAGGCAGTCCAGCAGCTGGCGCACGCGCACGATGCGGGTGCGCAACTGGCGCAGGCGGAACACCAGACCGACCGAGATGCCTTCGGCTGCAAAATGCGTATACACCGTGCCGACCGCCGCGCGGCAGGCATCCAGCCGCTCGCGCAGGCGGGCCTCGGCCTGCTCCAGCCGGTCGGTGGTGCGCAGGCCATGGAGCACTTCCACGCGCAGGCTTTCCACATCGTGGATCAGCGCGTGGAAAGGCTTTTCATCGCGGATTTCCTCGCTCATGCGCAGGCGCAGCTCGGGGGCAAAGCCGGTCGACAGGATCTGACCCGCGCAGTAGGTGATGGCGCCCAGCAGCGCGTGCTGCCAGAAGCTGGCGCCCGGGCTGCCCGCGGGGCTGAGGGCCAGGGCCAGGCGTTGCAGCAGAGGTTCGTCCAGCGCCTGGAGCCAGCGCACATCGAATTCTTCGTTCAGCGCGATGGAAAAGAGTTCGGAGGCGTCGATCGTCTCGGGCGTGCTGGGCAGCAGCTTGTAGCGCAGGCGTTCCGTCAGCTCGCTGAAGAAGGCGGTGCGGGGGGCAAAACCAAAATCGGCCAGCAAGGTGGTGATGTCCACCTGGTCGATGAACTGCAGCCACCACAGTTGCAGGCGTGCGGCGGCATCGGGGTCGGCGTCCAGGGCATCTAGAAACAGGCACACGCGCTCCACCGCGCCGTCGGTGGACGGATGGGCGGCGCGCACCCATTCGATCAGGTGAATCAGCCAGAGGTGGCGCTGGGCCAGTTCGGCATGGGGGTTGAGCTCCGCCAGCAGGCGGGGCAGGTCATAGGCATTTCGCTTCATGCGTCCTTCAGTGGAGGATGCGGGTGGCCGGCATGGCGGCAGGCATGCCGTCATCCGGATCTTCGACATCAAGCACAAACAGGGGGATGGGCGTGTGGAACACCTCTGCGTCTTCGGCGACGCACAGATAGCTGCCGTGCATGGTACCGGTGGACGTGGTCAGCTCGCAGCCGCTGGTGTAGCGGTGGGCCTCGCCGGGCTGCAGCAGGGGCTGGCGCCCGACCACCCCCAGGCCGCGTACCAGTTGTTCGCGGCCGTGGGCGTCATGGATATGCCATTCTCGGGCCACCAGCTGGGCAGCCACCGTGCCGGTGTTGGTGATGGTGATGGTGTAGGCAAAGCGAAACATTCCCTCCTGCGGCGCGGACTGCGCGGGCAGGTACTGGGTTTCGACTTCCACCTGAAACTCGTAGGTCGGCATGGTGCAATGGTAACTGCGACAATTCAAAGCCATGAGCCCCACCTACCGCATTGCCCCTTCCATCCTGTCTGCCGACTTTTCCCGCCTGGGCGAAGAAGTGCGCAACGTCATTGCTGCCGGCGCTGACTGGATCCACTTCGATGTGATGGACAACCATTACGTGCCCAACCTGACATTTGGCCCCATGATCTGTCAGGCTTTGAAGCCCCATGCCGTGACCCCCACCGGCCAGCCCGTGCCCATCGACGTGCACCTGATGGTGCAGCCCGTGGACGATCTGGCCACGGCCTTTGCCAAGGCGGGCGCGGACTACATCAGCTTCCACCCCGATGCCTCGGGCCATGTGCACCGCAGCATCCAGAACATCAAGGGCCATGGCTGCAAGGCTGGCCTGGTGTTCAACCCCGCCACGTCGCTGGACGTGCTGGACTGGGTGATCGAGGACATCGACCTGATCCTACTGATGAGCGTGAACCCCGGTTTCGGCGGTCAAAGCTTCATTGACAGCACGCTGCGCAAGGTGGAAGCCGCACGCAAGCGTATTGAAGCCTCCGGCAAGGACATCCGCCTGGAAGTGGATGGCGGCATCAAGGAAGCCAACATACGCGCCGTGGCCGATGCGGGTGCCGACACCTTTGTGGCCGGCAGCGCCATCTTCGGCAAGCCCGACTACCGGGCCGTGATCGACACCATGCGCGCCAACCTGGCGGCCTGATGCGGCGCATGCCGGCTTCTGCGCTGGCGGGCGTTTCCTGTGGGGACGGTCGGCGTTTCAGCTTGTCATTGCTCCCTGGTGCCAGGCCGCAGAGGTGCAGGCGCGCGGGGTAGCGCGCCACAGATCAAAAGAAAACCGCGCTTTGCGCGGTTTTCTTTTTTGCGCGTTATTTTTCTTATTAATTTCTTTTTGTTTGCTTGCACTCACTCAAGAATGGAATTGATGTTGTGTAGTTGATGAAAATTCCGTCTGAATAGTCAAAGAATGTGAACGTTGAGCGCTTGTCCTACAGCTAATTAAGACATTTCTTAAAATTTGTATCAAAAGTTGTGCGGTTTGTACCGCCGCTGATCCGCGCGTTCTGCCCGGAATTTGAGTTCCTTTTTTTCGTTTTGTCTTTGCCTGTGCTGTCCCCTGTGTGGACCGTCCAGGGCTGTGGAAAGTCTCACATGTCGAATCCTCCATCGCTTTGGTGCCGCAAGCGGCAGCCATCCACCCGAACGCCTTTCCGGGACATGCATGCATGGCTGGTGCAGTGGATGCGCTGGTGCCTGTTGGTGCTGGTCGTCATGGGCGGTGGACGAGCGCTGGCCGCCAGTGTGGACCTGTCGGTCAGCAGCTATGACTGGAAGCCCGACAACGTCTACAACGGCGCCTTGGTGGACTTCACGGTCAAGGTATCCAACAGCGGTATCAGCGGGAATGCCGCTGCCGGCGCCAGGCTGGAAGTGCCGATCCCTGCCAATATGCAGTTCCAGCCGGGAACCTGGGCATTGCCGGGGGGAAGCTGCACCTACGCCGCCAGCACGCTGACGTGCACCCTGCCTGCGCTGGCGCAGCAAAGCGATGTGAGCCTGAAGTTCCAGGCCCAGGCCATACAGCCGACGGCCATGAACAGCACGGCCGTGGTGACCGTGGCTGCGGGCGATACGGACAGCAACCCGGGCAACGACACCTTGCCCAAGACCATCACGGCCCAGGAGGGTACGGATCTGTACTTCGTCTCGCATGGGGCGGACCAGAATCCGGTGCCGGCAGGCGAGAAGCTGGCGTTCAGTGTGGTCGTCGGCAACCACGGCCCCAACGCTGCCAGCAAGATGACGGTGACCCTGAACCTCCCCCCCGCCGGGGACTATGGCAGTCCTTCGGCCAGCGGTGCGGGTTGGTCCTGCGGTGCGGCGAGTGGAAACCGCATCAGCTGCGAATGGAGTGGTGCCGCCGTGGCTGTGGGTGGGCAGGCATCGGCCATCACCGTGACGGGCACGGTGCTCAAGGTGTCGGGTGGCAGTACCTTGACCCATACCGCTTCGGTCAGCGTGCCCAGTGGGGCGCTGTCGGGTGATCCTGTCCCGACCAACAACGAAGCGGTGGCCGTGGTGGTCGACATCACGCCGGCCACGACCCTGGTGGGCAGGCTCACCATGCAGTCCAGCAAGACGGGGACACCGGTCTTTGTGAAGAACGATCCGGGATTCATGATCCTGGCGGTGCAGAACCAGGGGCCTTTCCCCGCCACCGGTGTGACGGTGAAGGGCGATATCCCGGCGGGATTCACCCCAGGCACCATGCCTGCTGGCTGTACCTTGGCCGGCAGCACTGTGACCTGCACCGTAGGCGCGCTGCAGGCCAACACCTTGTCGAGCGACTTCAAGATCCCGGTGACATCGGGCGCAGCCACGGCACAGGGCTCGGCATCTGCCACGCCGGCGCGTGGGGGCCCGGTGGAAGGCAAGAACACCGCGGGCTCCGGCCCATGGAGTGTGGTGGACGACTACGCCAATCTGGACCTGACCAAGACCAAGCGGCCTGCCTCGCCCAAGACCAGCAATCCCAATGAACCGGTGAAAAACGGGGACTTGATGCTGTCCACCATCACGGTGACGAATTCACCCAGCTCGACCAGCGCGGCCGGCGGCACGCTGACCATCACCGATTTGCTGCTGTCGTCGTACGAGAAGTACGACCATGTGGATGCCCCTTGGGCGTGCTCCGAAGCGGCCGACGGTGTGCATCGCAAGCTGACCTGTACCTACACCGTGCCCGCAGGCAATGGCATTGCGGTCGGGGCCAAGGCGCCGGATCTGAAGATCTACACCCAGGTCGATCTGACAGGGCTGCCCGCGGGCCAGACCCATGTGTCGCTGGGCAACCAGGCATGCCCGGTGGCTTCGCCCGATCAGGTGCCGCCCGCCAAGGATGTGGTGTGCCAGAACGCCAGCATTGTGGCCGGTACCGTGCAGGCCGATCTGGCGATCACCAAGACGGTCAACACCGCCAATGTCACGGCGACCACCAACAGCTACAGCTACACCTTGACGGTGAAGAACAACAATGCCGTGGATCCGCAGGATGCAAGCCAGGGCGTGGTGGACGAATATGTGGTCGAGGATGACCTCCAGGGCTTTTATGTCAGTGTGTCGGGTCTGAGCACCAAGATCACACCGGTCGCCAGCCCGGCTGCCGGTGCTGGCGAATCCTGCGTGGTGGACGCTGCGCACAAGCTGACATGCACCTTCAAGGACTTCAGCCCCCAGGCCACACGCACCATCACCATCACTCTGGAGCGGCCGTTTGCCACCGATGGCACGGCCAAGAACAACACCGCGACGGTGTTCGCCCCCCATGTGGTGGACCCGGATCCCGCCAACAACAGTGCGTCGGTGCCGGTGACGATTGTGCCGGTGGCCGACGTGGCCGTGACGGGCGTGGCGCCTACGCAAGGCAGCCTGCAGGTGGGCGTGAAGACCGAGGTGACGGTCAGCATCAAGAATCTGGGCGCCAACGATGCGGCGGAGGTCAAGGTCGACATCCCCATCCCTGCTGGCTTGCTGCTGGATACCGCCAGCCTTGTTGCTCCCGCTGGCTTTTTGTGCTCGGCCACCACCAGTGCCGGGCCTGTGACGTGCACCGCCAATGCGGGCACCAAGCTCAAGGCGGACCAGACCCTGCAGCCGCGCTTCAGCGTGACGCCGGATTTCAGCCTGCAAGGCAAGAGTGCGGGCTTCACGGGCACGATTTCCACCACCACCTACGACAGCAACAGCAGCAACGACAGCAACGCTGCACAGTTGGCTGTGCTGGATCCGAAGCTGGACATCAGCGTCAAGTTGACGGAGGCACATGGCTACCAGCTGAGCCCCACCAGCGCAGTGACGAAGTACGACCCGGTGGGTTTTGAGGACGAGATCAAATACCTCGCCGTGCTGACCAATACCGGCCCCTCGCTGGCGTCGGAGTTCAGCTTCGAGATCGACCTGGCACCGCCGAGCGGTTTTGATGCCGATTACATGAGCATCACACCGGCAACTTTGGCGGACGTGAATGCCGCGGGTACATCTGCCACCGGCAATTTTGTCACCGCGAATGCAACGGCTCTGGCGGCATGCGTGCGCTCCGCACGCAAGCTGACGTGCCAGCTCGACAGCACGCTGGCGCAAAGCCAGCTGCCGGCCAATGCATCCACGGCGGTGCTGATCACCTACAAGACCAAGGGCGGTACCGCTCCCAAGGGCAGCATCACCTATACGGCATCGGCCCAGGTGACTTCCAAAGAGGTGACGGGCGGGGCCGGGTTTGAAGGCCCTGCAAGCAACAACGCGGTGACAGAAACCACCACGGTGTACCCCAAGACCGACCTGGCGATTGCCAAAACGGTCAGCAAGCCGGTGGTGGACCTGAATGAGCCGTTCACCTATACGCTGACGGTGACCAACAAGGGCCCCTCGACGGCCTATACCTTCAAGGTCACTGACGACCTGCCGGCGGGACTGATGCTGAATGGGCCGGCGACGATTGCGCAAGGCACGCTCAATTGCAGCACGGGCGCACAGCCTGGCAGCTATGGCCAGCTGGTGTGTGATGTGGAGATCAGCAGCGGGCTGGCGGACCAGGCCAGCGTGGCGCTGACCATCCCTGTGCGCGCGGCCTATCCCAAGGACGGCACATCGTTCCCTGCGTTTGCACCCACCAAGATTTCCAATGTGGGCAAGGTGGCACCCACCAATTCGCTGGACCCCAACGACGCCAACCAGTCCACCCCTGCGGAGGTGGAGGTGCGCAAGAACAGCATTGCCGGGGTGACGTATTCGGACGATGACGGTAGCAAGGCATTCACCAGCGGCGAAGGCATTCCCAACGTCACCGTGACGTTGACGGGGACGGATGCCTATGGCCACGAATTTGGTGCCGGCAAGGAATACCCGGTTCTGACGGTCAAGACCGATGCGCAGGGCAATTTCCTGTTTGACAAGCTGCCCCCAGGCAACTGGACCGTGGTGGAAACCCAGCCCGTCGGCTATTACGACAGCCTGGAAACGCTGGGCACTGCAGGCGGCAACAAGCCTGCGGATGCCTGTGATGGCGCGCTGAACTGCTCCTCGGCGGCGGCAAGCAACACCATTTCCGCGATCACCCTGGCCAAGGACGTTGCGACGGCTGCGACCGGCTATGCGTTTGAAGAGCTCAAGGCCGCACAGATCAAGGGTTGGGTCTACGAAGACAGCAACAACAACGCAGCACTGGACGCCAGTGAGAACAAGATTGCCGCGGCTTCGACCGTGGTGCTGACCGGTACGGCCTACAACGGCCAGGCCCTGAGCACGTTCGGTCTGACGCTGAGCCAGGCTTCCAATGCATCGGGCTACAGCTTCACGGGCCTGCCTCCGTCGAATGGCTTGGGCTATACCGTGCAGCAGACCGTGGAGCCCACGGGCTACCTGAACGGCAAGACCAGCGTGCAGCCCGAAGCGGATGCACACAACACGGCTGGCAAGGTGGCTGCGGCGGGTGTGTATGGCAACACGATTGAACAGATCGTGCTGCACAGCGCCGGGGTGGCCACGGGCAACAACTTTGGTGAACTCAAGTCCGCTGCCATCAGTGGCTACGCCTTCATCGACGGCAACAAGAATGCCTTCCGCGATGGCGTGGACACCTCGGGCGTGACGGGCATGACCGTCACGCTGACCGGAACGGACGACAAGGGACCGGTGAATGCGACGGTGTCGACGGGTGTGAGCGGGGCCTACAGCTTCCCGGACCTGCGTCCTGGCACCTACCAGGTCAGCATCACACCGATCTCGGGCATGAACCATGTGGGTGCACAGATTGGCGACAAGGGCGGCAAGTCTGGCGCGGCCAGCGGCCCCAGCGTGGGCAGCGGCGTGCAGGCGGCAACGCACATCACGGACATCACGCTGGCGGCGGGTGAGCAGGGCCAGAACTACAACTTTGGTCAAAGTGGCGAGGGCCTGTCAGGCAAGGTGTATGTGGACCTCAATGGCAACGGCGTGCTGGATGCAAGTGAGCCTGGTATCCAGGGTGTGAAGATCACGCTGTCCGGCCTGACCAAGGACGGTCGTGATGTCTGCGTGGTGATCAGCCCGCAGCCCTGCACCACCACCACCGGTGCCGATGGCGGCTATAGCTTTGTCGGCCTTCCGGAAAGCGGCACGACGGGATACACCCTGACCGAGCAGGCCCAAACCGAGGCGCCGCTCAACCGCTATCTCGACGGCCAGGAAACGGTCGGTACGCTGGGCGGTGCTGCCGGCAATGATGTGATTTCCGGCATCAAGCTGGCAGGCACATTTGGCTCCAACTACAACTTCGGAGAAAAGGGCATCGACCTGCCCGGTCGCGTGTTTGTGGACAGCAATGGCGATACCCAGCCAGGCGCTGGCGAACCCGGCCTGCCGGGGGTGACGATCACCCTGTCGGGAACCACGGTGGACGGCCAGGACGTGTGCACGGTGCTGGCTGCGCAAGGCCGCAGCTGCACGGTGCTGACGGGGGCAGATGGCAAGTTCAAGTTCCCAGGCCTGCCTGCCGGCAACTACACGCTGACGGAAACGCAGCCCAAGGACTATGCCAACAGCAGCAACACGCCCGGCAATGCCGGCGGTACTGGCAGCGATGAGCCCAATGGCGACAGCAAGTTCAGCAACATCACGCTGACACCCTCCAGTCCGACCGTGACGGAATACCTGTTTGCAGAGAAGACGGGGGGGCTGTCCGGCTATGTCTACCATGACAAGAACGGCAACAGCGTGCGTGACAACGCAACCGATCCCGGTATTGCCGGAGTGACGGTGACGGTGACGGGTACCACGGAGCAAGGCGACCCCGTGTCGCTCACCACCACCACCGATGCCAATGGCTACTACAGCTTCCATGGCCTGCACAACGGCAGCTACACGGTCACCGAGACCCAGCCTGCTGGCTGGCTGGATGGCAAGACCAGCAAGGGCCTGGTGGCGGGCAGCGAGTGCACGGCCTGTGTGAACAGCACCGGCAACGTGATTGCCTCCATCAAGTTCACTGCGGACAAGGCCTACACCGAGTTCAATTTCGGCGAGGTGAAGGGCACCAGCATCAGCGGCTCGGTCTATCACGACGTGAACGAAGATGGACACCTGAACCCCCAGGAAGGTCTGGGCGGCGTCACGGTGACATTGACGGGCACGGATGACCTGGGCAACCCGGTCACCAAGACCACGACCACCGGCCCGGACGGCAAGTACAGCTTCCTGGATCTGCGTCCTTCCGACAGCAATGGCTACACCCTCACGGAGACCCAGCCGGCGGACATTGGCGACTTCCCCGCCAGCGGAGGACAGCCGGGTACGGTCCAAGGCAATCCGGCGGGCAACAGCACGCAGCCGAACGTGATCACTGGCGTGGTGCTGAAGTCCGGCGAGTCGGGTGAGGAGTACAACTTCCGTGACAAGGCATCGACCTTGGCCGGAACGGTGTACCGCGACGACAACGACAACGGTCTGCTGGACAGCAACGAGCGTGGTCTGCCCAACGTGACGGTGACGTTGACGGGGACGAGCTCGTCCGGTGCCGCCGTCTCCCGTACGACGACGACCGATGACCAGGGCAACTACCGTTTCGTGGGACTGCCCTCCGGTAACTATCAGCTGGTGGAAACCCAACCTTCCGGCATGCTGGATGGCAAGGAAACAGCCGGCACCAAGGGCGGTACGGTGGATAACAGCCAGTTCTGCGATGCGGCACAGTGCAACACCATCTCGAACATTCAGCTGGGTCAGGCGGAGAACGCCACCGGCTATCTGTTTGGTGAGCGCGGCGGCAGCCTGAGCGGCACGGTCTATGCCGATCTGAACAACTCGGGCACGAAGGATGCGAACGAGCAGGGCCTGGCGGGCGTTGTGGTGACGCTGTCGGGAACGACGGCGACCGGTGAAGACATTTGCAGCCTGCGTGGCGCTGCGTTCTGCACTGCCGTGACCGATGCCAATGGCAACTACAAATTCGAAGGCGTGCCTCCGGGTGTGTATCAGCTGGCCAAAAGCCAGAACCAGGTGAATGAGCTGTTCTCCGCCCAATATGCGGATGGCAAGGAAACCGCCGGTGTGGTGGGCGGCAAGGTGGAAAACCGTTACTTCGGCACGCAGCCGGGCTACAACGCGATTGCCTCGATCTCTCTGACGGCGGATGCCATTGCGGCGAATGCCGGCAACATCGGTGGCTACCTGTTTGGCGTGGTGCCGACGACCTCCAATCTGGGCGTGCTGCCACCCGTGGTGAGCGGGTATGTATACATGGACCACAGCCATGACCGCGTGCGCGATCCCTTCAACACCGATGGCCAGTTTGACTGGACCGCAACGTTGAGCACCAGCACCGGGCAGCAGATCTGTGTGGTGCAAACCAACAGCGAAGGCTTCTACCAATTCGACAACCTGCATTGCCCTCAGTACCCGCAAGGGCTGCCCACCACGGACAGCCTGCCTGGTCATCCGACTTTCAGCATTCGCTTCACCAAAGACGGCAACGTGCTGCCCAGTCTGACGTCGTCGGGCGACAACGCCGGTACCGTGGGGGGAGGACAGATCACCAACCTGGTGTTGAAGAACACCGATGTCCTGGTGGAGCAGAACCTGCCGCTGGACCCGGAAGGTGTGGTGTATGACGCTGTGACGCGCAAGCCTGTGGCTGGTGCCGTGGTGGGCATTGCGTACAACGGGACGGGGGTGTTCGATCCGTCGGTCCACCTGGTGGGCGGCGCCAGCTTCCAGAACCAGACGACGGGTGCAGATGGCCGTTACAGCTTCATCCTCCAGAACGCATATCCCAGTGGCGAATATGTGCTGACCATCCAGTCGGTGCCGCAGGCTTACCTGCCGGGCACTTCCGCGATGATCCCGCCCTGTGTGAATACGCTGAATGTGACGCTGCTGCCCGGTGGCATGCCGGCCTTGATGCAAGGTCAGCGCGAGGCTCCAGGCCTGTCGCAGGCGCTGCACAACCCGCAGACCTGCCCGGTGTCGACATCCGGCTTTGCGAACACGGCGCCTTTCACGGCCCAGCAGCAAAGCACGCAGTACTACCTGAAGTTCAACATCACGCGTGGTGGTTCTTCGGAGATCCTGAACAACCACATCCCGCTGGACCCGGTGCTGGCCGGTGGCGCGATCCTGGTGACCAAGACCACGCCCAAGGTGAATGTGGCCAAGGCGGATCTGGTGCCCTACACCATCACGGCCACCAATATGAGCGGTGGTGCCCTGGCCAATGTGCGGGTGCGCGACATGCTGCCCCCGGGTTTCCGTTACCGCAAGGGATCGGCCACCTGGAACAAGCTGCCGGTCGAGCCCGAGGTCAACGGCCGTGAGCTGACCTGGCCGAACCAGAGCTTTGCCACCAACGAGAAGAAGACCTACCAGCTGCTGCTGACGGTGGGTGCCGGTGTGGGGGAAGGTGAGTATGTGAACCAGGCCTGGGCGATCAACAGCCAGGTGAACGAACGCATCTCCAACGTGGCCAGCGCCACGGTGCGTGTGGTTCCGGATCCGACCTTCGATTGCTCCGACCTGATCGGCAAGGTGTTCGACGACAAGAACGCCAACGGCTACCAGGACCAGGGCGAGCCCGGCATTTCCAATGTGCGGGTGGTGACGGCCCGTGGCCTGCTGGTCACGACCGATGCCGAAGGGCGCTTTCACGTGGCCTGCGCGGCGATCCCGCAAGCAGACCGTGGCAGCAACTTTGTGATGAAGCTGGACGAGCGCACCCTGCCTTCGGGCTTCCGCATGACCACGGAGAACCCGCGCGATGTGCGTGTGACCCGCGGCAAGATGGTGAAGCTGAACTTTGGCGCCACCGTGCACAAGGTGCTGCGTCTGGAAGTGGATGCCCGTGCCTTTGCACAGGACGGCAAGCAACTGTCGGCCCAGTGGGACAGCCAGGTGGAGCCACTGATCACGCAGCTGGCACAGCGCCCCACGGTGCTGCGCATTGCCTACCGCATGACGGGTGAAGGCAAGGATGTGGCCGCCCAGCGCCTGAAGGCGCTGACCGAACGCATTCACGATGGCTATGCCCAGCGGGCACAGCAGCAGAAGGAAAAAGAGGACGACACACCACCGCTGGTGATCGAGACGGAGTCCTTCGAACAGAACAAGGCAGAGGGAGTCCGTTAATGAACACGATCAAGTTGAACGGGCGCGCGGTGGCGCGTCCCGAGTGGAGTCGCTCGTCCGTCGCCGCTGCGGTGGCCCTGGTCTTGCTGGGCAGCCCCGCTGCCTGGGCCCAGGATGGGGAGGCCGAAGCCCTGCAAGGCAAGCGCGTGGACAACGCGCGTCAGGTGACGGTGGCCATGCCGCCTCCATCGGAGCAGGTGCCGCAAGGCTTTGGGTACGAACTGCCATCGGGCGTGACCCGTGCGGATGCACAGGCCATGCGTGCGGCCAATGCCACACTGCCCCAGACGCCTGCCCAGCAAGCGGTGGTATTGGCGGAAACGGGCACCTCCGGGGCGCTGTTCGCTTCGGGCAAGGCTGATTTGACGCCCGCGTCGCTGGCGGCTCTGGATGCCGTGGTGGCGCAGCTGGCCGGCAAGCAAGGGGTGCGCATTGCGGTGGTGGGCCACACCGACAGCCAGCGCCTGGCGCCGGATACCCAGCGCCGTTTCCGCGACAACCAAGGGCTGTCCGAATCACGTGCCCTGGCAGTTGGCAGCTACTTGCGCAAGGGCTTGAATCTGCCGGCGGAAGCCGTGGCCATGGACGGCAAGGGGGAAACCCAACCGGTGGCGAGCAACGGCAATCCGCAAGGCATGTCCCAAAACCGCCGCGTGGTCATCACGCTGTGGTGGGATGAGGTGGTGCCTGCCGCCGCTGCGCCCGCCCCTGTGGCTGCGCTGCCGGCCGATGCCTGTGCACCGGCACCAAGCACGGCCGACCTGCCTTTCCGCGTGACGGTGGATGGTGAGGACATGTCCGGCGCCGCCGTGAACGAGGCCGATCGCCAGCGCTGCGTGGATGTGGCACTGGAGCGTGCCGACATCCAGATCAAGTACGACGACCTGGCGGCCAAGCCGGCGCTGAACGTCTGGTCCGCCCAGGACCTGACGCTGCGCGGCGAAGCAGCCCAGTTCCGTGGCTGGAGCAACTACGCCAGCTGGATTGCCAAGGCCGAGGTGCGTATCTTCCGCAAGGGCGAGCCCACCGATGGCAAGGCCCTGGCGGTGCTGCCGCTGCAATGGGAAGCGCCCACGGCCTGGACCGTGCCGGTGCAAGGGCAGGACGAGTACATCTATGTGCTGCGTGTCTATGACCACCAGGGACGCTTTGATGAGACCGCCACCAAGTCGCTGAACATTGCCACGCGGGCGCGGCCCCTGAACGATCTGGACAAGCCCGGCCGCGAGGCGCTGGTGGGCTGGGGCGAGAACGCGCTGCAGGTCAGCAACATCCCGGTGCGGGGCGGCACCATCACTGTCAGCGGCACCCGGATCAAACCGGGTGAACGCGTGACGGTGCTGGGCCAGCAGATTCCGGTGGACGACCACGGCCGCTTTGTGGCGCGCCAGATCCTGGCGACCGGCCCCCACAGCGTGGACGTGAGCGTGACCGGCTCCGATGGCCGCACGGCTACCTTCCGCCGCAATGTCTCCATCCCTGACAACGACTGGTTCTATGTGGCGGTGGGCGATCTGACGGTGGGGCAGAACAAGACCACCGGTCCGGCCGAGCTGGTCACCAACGATCTGCAGCACTACCGCAACGACACCTATGTGGATGGCCGTGGCGCCTTCTACCTGAAGGGCAAGATCAAGGGGGAATGGCTGTTGACGGCGGCAGCGGACACGCGCGAGCAGCCGCTGAAGGACCTGTTCAGCAACTTCAGCGAGAAAGACCCGCGCTACCTGCTGCGCCGCATCGACCCCGATGTGTACTACCCGGTGTACGGCGACGACAGCACCACGGTGGACGATGCGCCCACGCAGGGTAAGTTCTTTGTGCGGCTGGAGAAGGGCGATTCCCAGGTCATGTGGGGGAATTTCCAGACCTCGTGGAGCGGGTCGGAGCTGATCCAGTACTCCCGCGGTTTGTACGGCGCGCGCGCCCGCTGGCGTTCGGACGAGGCCACTTCGTTTGGCGAGCGCCGCAGCGGCCTGGATGCTTTTGCGGCCGACCCCGGCACCATGGGGGCCCGCGAAGAGTTCCGTGGCACGGGCGGGTCGCTCTATTACATGCGCCACCAGGACGTAACCGTGGGGTCGGAGCGCGTGTGGGTGGAAGTGCGCGACCGTGATTCGGGCATGGTGATCGAGCGCCGCCAGCTGGCGGCCGGCCAGGACTATGAGGTGAACTACCTGCAAGGCCGGATCCTGCTGAGCGCACCCTTGCCGTCCACGGCATCGGCCGGCAGCATCGTTTACACCAGCGCGCTGTCGGGCAACCCGCTGCACCTGGTGGTGACCTATGAGTATGTGCCGGGCGTGAGCGCGGTGGATTCCATGGCCTATGGCGGCCGTGTGAGCCACTGGGTGAACGACCACCTGCGCGTGGGCATGACCGGCTACCGCCAGGGCGAGCACGAATACCGCCAGACGCTGCAGGGCGTGGATGCCACGGTGCGCGTGGTCGCCGGCACCCAGATCAAGGCCGAGGTGGCACGCTCCAGCGGTGTCAGCGACATCACCACCACCGCGTCGGTGGATGGCGGCTACGGCTTCAATGCCGTCAACGGCGCCAGCCCCAACGAGGCCAAGGCCTACCGCGTGGAAGGCACGCTGGATCTGGCAGAGGTCACCGACGCCTATAAGGGCACGGTCAGTGCCTATGTGCAGGACCGCGAGAAAGGCTATTCGGCCCCCGGCCAGATTGCCTACAACGGCGAAGCCATCCGCCAGGTGGGTATGAAGGCCCAGTTACCGCTGACCGACCGCACCACGCTGCAGGCCAAGGCCGATGACCGCGCGGGCGACTACCAGACCTCGAACAACGTCGAGCTGGGTCTGCGCCACCAGTGGGGTGAGGAATGGAGCAGCACCGTAGGAATGCGCCATGACAAGCGCGAGCTGAAGGTGGCCAATGCCAGCCCCACGCTGTCGCAAAACGGTGCCCGTACCGACATGCAGCTGCGTGCCGACTACGTGCCGCTGAAGGACGACGGCAAGCCCGGGGAGAAGGAAGACTGGTCGCTGTACGGCTTTGTGCAGGGCACGCTGGACCGCACCGAAGAGCGTGATGCCAACAACCGTGCCGGTGTGGGTGGCCAGTTGCGCCTGAACGACCGCTGGGCACTGAACGCCGAAGCCTCGGGCGGCAACCTGGGGGCCGGCGGCATGCTGGGCGCCGACTACCGCATCAGCGACCGCAGCAACGCCTACCTGAACTACCGCCTGGAAAGCGAGAATCCCGACACCAACTACCGTGGCCGCTACGGCAGCTGGGTGACCGGCTCCAACTACCGCCTGAACGACACCACCCGGCTGTTTGGCGAGGTGCGTGCCACCGATGGCGCGGGCTCGCAAAGCCTGGTGCAGGCCTTTGGTGTGGACCTGGCGCCCAATGACCGCTGGAACTTTGGCTCCAAGGTGGAGTTCGGCACCATCAGCGACGAGCTGGGGGGCGACTATGACCGCAAGGCGGTGGGCTTTTCGACCAGCTACAAGTTCGACGGCATCAAGTACGCCGGCGCCGTGGAACTGCGCCGGGACAAGAACACCAATGGCCAGACGCGTGACACCTGGTTGATGCGCAACAGCTATGGCCAGCAGCTGACACCGGCCTGGCGCTTGCTGGGCAAGTTCAACATTTCGCGCAGCAGCAACTCGGACGGTGCCTTCTATGACGGCAACTTCCATGAAGCCGTGCTGGGTGCAGCCTATCGCCCGGTGGACAACGACCGCTGGAACACGCTGGTCAAGCTGACCAGCTACAACAACGTCCCCACGGCCGGCCAGCTGGACAGCAACGGCCAGATTGCCGACTATGCGCAAAAGAGCCAGATCTTCTCGATCGACACCATCTGGGACGCCAAGCCCTGGCTGTCGCTGGGCTTCAAGTACGGCCTGCGCGTGGGCAAGCTGCGCATGAACAAGACCGAAGGGGAGTGGTTCTCCAGCCGCGCCGATCTGGTGGTGCTGCGTGCCGACTGGCACTGGGTGCATGAGTGGGACATCGTGACCGAGGTGCGCAATCTGCGCGCCAAGGAGGCGCAGGATGCCCGCGCCGGGGCACTGGTGGCGGTCTACAAACACGTGGGCAAGCATGTGAAGGCCGGGGTGGGCTACAACTTCACCAACTACTCGGACGACCTGACCGATCTGTCCTACCGCAGCCGGGGCTGGTTCATCAATGTGCTGAGCACGTTCTGATCCATTTGCGCGCAGGATGCGCTGCGGGTTCTGCAAGCCTTCCAGGCCTGGTGCTGGAAGGCTTTTTTCATGGCGCCGCGGGCAGCAGGCAGATGCGTCGGAGTGCGGGGATAATTTGCGGCTCTGGCTTCGGACCTGCGCTGCGCCGGCAAGGGTCCATGAAGATGGGATGTTTCTGGTGGCTTGTGCCGCCTGGGTGCGCACAGGCGGCCCACTTTTGGATATCTATGCAAGTGCAATTTCCAGCGGGCCATACCCGCAAGACCGTGGATGTGGATGCCGCCATCGTGGACCTGGACGGGACCATGGTGGACACCATCGGCGACTTTGCCGAGGCCATCACCCGCATGCTGGCCGATCTGCAGCTGCCCGCGCTGCCGGCCTCTGCGGTCGAACACATGGTGGGCAAGGGCACGGAGCACCTGCTGCGCAGCGTGCTGGCCCATGTGCTGCAGCATGCCGGCCATCCACAGGCAGAGCGGGACGCGGCTGTGCAGGCGCTGTTTCCGCAGGCGCTGGCACGGTATGAGCACCACTACATCGCCATCAACGGCCAGTATTCGGCCGTGTACGACGGGGTGGCGCAAGGGCTGCAGGCGCTCAAGGATGCGGGCCTGCGCCTGGCGTGCGTGACCAACAAGCCCATGGCGTTCACCGTGCCGCTGCTGGCGGCCAAGGGGCTGGAGGGCTTGTTCGAGCAGGTGTTCGGAGGTGACTCCTTCCCCCGGAAAAAGCCGGATCCCATGCCCTTGCTCAGGACCTGCGAGGCGCTGGGCACCCCGCCCGCCCGTACGCTGATGCTGGGCGACTCCAGCAACGACGCCCAGGCGGCACGGGCAGCCGGCTGCCCGGTGGTGCTGGTGAGCTATGGCTACAACCACGGCCAACCGATCCACGGCGTGGATGCCGACGGCTTTGTGGACAGCCTGGCGCAGCTGCAGGCGGTGTCGGCGCTGGCCTGAGCTTGGCCGTGACGGGGCCGTAGTCGTAGCGGCAAACCACACGCGTCGGCAATGCCGTGCGCCAGGCCATGGGCGGGCGCGATGGTCGGGATTGCAGGACAAGATGCATCCCATCCGCCGGGTCGTGCGCAGGTTTGCTACACTTTGGCGCTATGTTCATTCACTACGTGTTCATCACAGGTTGCGCGGACCGGGGAGCCTGGCCCTGGCGCAAGCCATTCGTCATGACCGTTTAACACGCACGCGGGTGCATTGCCGCGCGTGCACCCGTAGCCCCTGCCGTTGCGCACGGGGCGCAAAGAATGAACCCGCGGCGCCCGTGGGCCTGCTTGGGCCCCACAAGACCGGAGCGCCGCCCGCGATGGGAATCTGCTCCTGTGATCACGGAACTCGAATTCAAAAGCCTGGCCAGCGAAGGCTATAACCGCATCCCCCTGGTGACCGAGGCGTTTGCCGACCTCGAAACGCCGCTGTCCCTCTACCTTAAGTTGGCGCATGCCAACGGCGACGGCAAATACAGCTTTTTGCTGGAGTCCGTCGTCGGCGGGGAACGCTTTGGCCGCTACAGCTTTATTGGTCTGCCCAGCCACACCCATCTGCGTGCCAGCGGCTTTGGCGCGGCGGCCAAGACCGAGGTCGTGACCAGCGGCGCCGTGGTGGAAACGCATGTCGGCAATCCGCTGGACTTCATTGCCGACTACCAGAAGCGCTTCAAAGTGGCTCTGGTGCCCGGCCTGCCGCGCTTCTGCGGCGGTCTGGCCGGCTACTTCGGCTATGACGCGGTGCGCTACATTGAGAAGAAGCTCGAAGCCAGCTGCCCTCCCGACACGCTGGGCACGCCCGACATCATGCTGCTGCAGTGCGAGGAAGTGGCCGTCATCGACAATCTGTCGGGGCGCTTGTACTTCATCGTCTATGCCAACCCGGCCGAGGCCGAGGCGTATTCCAAGGCCAAGCGCCGCATGCGCCAGCTGAAGGACCAGCTGCGCTACTCGGTCAGTGCGCCCCAGATCAAGGGCGGTGACAGCCACCCGGCCGAGCGCAGCTTTGCCAAGGCGGACTACCTGAAGGCGGTGGGCGAGGCCAAGGAACTGATTGCAGCCGGCGACTTCATGCAGGTGCAGGTCGGCCAGCGCATCCACAAGCGCTACACCGAATCGCCGCTGGCGCTGTACCGCGCGCTGCGCTCGCTCAATCCCAGCCCCTATATGTACTACTACCACTTCGGCGACTTCCAGGTGGTGGGGGCCAGCCCCGAGATTCTGGTGCGCCAGGAGAAAGTGGAGGAGGGCGAGAAGATCACCATCCGCCCCCTGGCCGGTACACGCCCGCGTGGCGCCACCCCCGAGAAGGACAAGGCCGCCGAGCTGGAGCTGGTGAACGACCCCAAGGAACGTGCCGAGCATGTGATGCTGATCGATCTGGCGCGCAACGACATCGGGCGCATTGCCAAGACCGGCAGCGTGAAGGTGACCGAGGCCTTTGTGGTGGAACGCTACAGCCATGTGATGCACATCGTCAGCAACGTCGAAGGCATTTTGCAGGACGGCATGACCAGCATGGATGTGCTCAAGGCCACGTTTCCGGCGGGCACGCTGTCGGGCGCGCCCAAAGTGCACGCCATGGAGATCATCGACAGGCTGGAACCCACCAAGCGCGGCATCTACGGCGGCGCCGTGGGGTATCTGAGCTTTGCCGGCCACATGGACATGGCCATTGCCATTCGCACCGGCGTCATCAAGGACGGCATGCTGTACGTGCAGGCGGCGGCCGGTGTGGTGGCCGACTCCATCCCCGAGATGGAGTGGAAAGAAACCGAACACAAGGCCCGCGCCATGTTGCGCGCGGCAGAGCTGGTAGAAGAAGGACTTGAGTAATGACGCGCGCGATCGACAAAGTGAAAACCTGCAGCACCATGGCAGAAGTGCGTGCCGGCGTGAATGCGCTGGACGACATCCTGGTGCCGTTGCTGGTGGAGCGCAGCGGTTACATGACCCAGGCCGCCACGGTGAAGAATGACGAAGCCCTGGTGCGCGATGAAGCCCGCATCCAGACCATCATCGACAGGGTGCGGCCCCAGGCCCTGGCCCAGGGCGGCAATCCCGACCTGATCGAACGCCTGTACCGCGCCATGATGGAGTGCTATATCGATTACGAACACCAGGAGCTGGCACGCCTGCGCGCTGCCGGACTGCAGCCCAAGGGGGAGCAGCCATGAAACTCTTGATGATCGACAACTACGACAGCTTCACCTACAACATCGTCCAGTATCTGGGCGAGCTGGGGGCGGATGTGACCGTGGTGCGCAACGACGAAACCACGCTGGACGCGGTGATCCAGCTGGTGGCAGAGCAGGGCATCGAGCGCATTGTGATCTCGCCCGGTCCCTGTTCGCCGGCGGAAGCGGGCATTTCGGTGGCAGCCATCCAGCACTTTGCCGGCAAGCTGCCGGTGCTGGGGGTGTGCCTGGGCCACCAGGGTATTGGCGCGGCGTTCGGTGGCGACATCGTTCGCGCGGGCCAGCAGATGCACGGCAAGACCAGTGTCATCACTACCGACCAGCGCGGCGTGTTCGCCGATCTGCCCAAGCAGTTCACCGTCAACCGCTACCACTCGCTGGTCATTGACCGGGCCACGATGCCGGACTGCCTGGAAATCACCGCCACCAGTGAGGACGGCGAGATCCAGGGCGTGCGGCACAAGACGCTGGCCGTGGAGGGCGTGCAGTTCCACCCGGAAAGCATCCTCACCGAGCACGGTCACGCCATGCTGAAGAACTTTCTGGAACAGAAATAAACCCCGGGCCGCGCTGCCACCAGCAGCCGGCCCTTTCATTTTGCACCGCTGCTGTGTGCGGGCCGCTTCGGTTTCCAAGCAAAAACAACCTGAAACCCGGCGCCTCGGACCTGCCAGGCAGTACCAGCCACCGCAAAGGAATACGGACCATGGCCACCATCAACGCCATCACCCCCCAGGAAGCGCTGCAGCGCACCATCGAACACCGCGAAATCTTCCACGACGAGATGCTGCACCTGATGCGCATGATCATGCGCGGCGAGCTCTCGCCCGTGATGACCGCCGCCATCGTCACCGGTCTGCGCGTCAAGAAGGAAACCATTGGCGAAATCTCCGCCGCCGCCGAGGTGATGCGCGAGTTCTCCAACAAGGTGCAGGTGCACGACAAGTCCCACCTGGTGGACATTGTGGGCACCGGCGGCGATGGTGCCAATACCTTCAACATCTCGACCTGCTCGACCTTTGTGATCGCGGCGGCCGGCGGCAAGGTCAGCAAGCACGGTGGACGCAGCGTCAGCAGCAAAAGCGGCAGTGCCGACGCCATGGAAGCGCTGGGCATCAATATCAACCTGCAGCCCACGCAGATTGCGGACTGCATCCGCGATGTGGGCATCGGCTTCATGTTCGCACCCAACCACCACCCGGCCATGAAGAATGTGGCGCCGGTGCGCAAGGAACTGGGCGTGCGCACCATCTTCAACATCCTGGGCCCGCTGACCAACCCGGCCGGTGCGCCCAATATCCTGATGGGAGTATTCCATGAGGATCTGGTCGGCATCCAGGTGCGTGCGCTGCAGCGCCTGGGCGCTGAACACGCACTGGTGGTCTACGGCCGCGACGGCCTGGACGAAATCAGCCTGGGTGCCGGGACGCTGGTGGGCGAGCTCAAGGACGGCGTGGTGCGCGAGTATGAAGTCCACCCCGAAGACTTCGGCTTGCGCATGGCGGGTACGCGTGCACTGAAGGTGGAGAACCCCGAGGAATCCAAGGCTATGCTGCTGGGGGTGCTGCAAGGCGACCAGGGGCCAGCGCGTGACATCGTCTGCCTGAACGCTGGTGCTGCCTTGTACGCGGCCAATGTGGCCAGCAGCATCGAGGACGGCCTGCTGCGTGCCCAGCAGGCACTGGACAGCGGTGCCGCGCTGCAGAAGCTGCAGCAACTGGTGGCCTACACGGGCAAGCTGTCTGCATGAGCCTGCTCGATGCCCCGATCTGGAACGATGCCGGCACGTGGATCGTGCTGGGCATTTCGCTGCTGTTCCTGGTGGTTGGGGTGGTGATGCACCGCATCATCCTGCAGATCGCCCGCACGCCGGCGCCTGACAAGCCGCTGCCGCCCGCGGACTGAAGCATGCAGGCCCCGGCGGGGTGGGTGCTGCATAGCATGCGCCACGCGGCAGCCTGGAGGGCTTACCGATGGAGTGATGTGGCTGGCCGCAGGCAAGGCGCGACAATCGAATGCATAGAAAGCCCCGTCAGGGGCTGCGACGAACAAGGGAACTCATATGTCCGACATTCTGAAAAAAATCTGCGACGTCAAGGTGCAGGAAGTGGCGGAAGCCAAGCAGCGTACGCCGTTCGAGGCCATGCGCCGCGATGCCGAAAGCCGTGTCAGTACACGCGACTTCGTGGGTGCGCTGCGCACCAAGATCGCAGCCGGCCAGGCCGGTGTGATTGCAGAGATCAAGAAGGCCAGCCCCAGCAAGGGTGTGATCCGTCCGGACTTCGATCCGGCCGACATTGCCCAGAGCTACATGGTGGGCAACAGCAATACCAAGGCGAAGATCCACGGCAACGCCACGGCCGCCTGCCTGTCGGTGCTGACCGACAGACAGTTCTTCCAGGGCGAGCCTGATTTCCTGAAGCAGGCTCGTGCCAGCACGCTGCTGCCGGTGCTGCGCAAGGACTTCATGGTGGACCCCTACCAGATCTACGAATCGCGGGCCATGGGTGCCGACTGCATTTTGCTGATCGCTGCCTGCCTGGAAGACAGCCTGATGGCGGAGATGGAGCAGATCGCCCACAGCCTGGACATGGCGGTGCTGGTGGAGGTGCACGACGGTGCGGAGCTGGAGCGGGCGCTCAAGCTCAAGACCGAGCTGGTGGGCATCAACAACCGCAATCTACGGACCTTCGAAGTCAATATCCAGACCACGCTGGACCTGCAAAAGCAGGTGCCGGCCGACCGCCTGCTGGTGACCGAGTCCGGCATCATGACCCGTGACGATGTGAAGACCATGCGCGATGCGGGCATCAACGCCTTTCTGGTGGGTGAAGCCTTCATGCGTGCGGATGAGCCGGGCGAAGCGCTGGCCGCCTTGTTTGCCCATCCCAAGAAGTAAGGCCATTGCACGGCATAGCGTCTCTGTAGGCAGCGGCACGCTGTGCGGTGACGGATGGTGTGCAGGGGATGGCTGGTGCACGCGGGCGGGCTGGCAAGTGCAGGGGGCGCGCCAGAATCATTGCGCTGCGCACGCTGGCCGTTTGTGTTTTTGAGTAGGAAAGTGGTCTGAAATGTCCGATGCAAGTGCTGGAACAGCGACGCAACTGGAAAGCGCCAATCCCAGTGACTGGGCCGTGGCGCCAGGCTGGCAGGCGGCCGTGGATGCGTTCTTCTTCTCGCCCTCCGGCCAGCAGTTGCTGGACTATCTGCAGCAGCGCCTGGATGCGGGGGCGGTGGTGTTTCCGCCGCAGCCGCTGCGTGCACTGGAGTTGACCGCGCCCGAGGATGTGCGGGTGGTCATTCTCGGGCAGGACCCCTACCATGGCCGAGGGCAGGCCGAAGGGCTGGCGTTTTCCGTGGCCAGCGGCGTGCGGCTGCCGCCTTCGCTGCAGAACATCTTCAAGGAAATCCAGCGCGACCTGGGGGCGCCATTTCCCCCATTCCCGCAACCCGGTGGCAGCCTGGTGAAGTGGGCGCAGAACGGTGTGCTGCTGCTCAACACCTGCCTGACCGTGGAAGAAGGCCAGGCCGCCAGCCACAGCAAGCGCGGCTGGGAGCTGCTGACCGATGCCATCATCCGCCAGGTGGCCGAACAGGGCCGGCCCACGGTCTTCATGCTCTGGGGCAGCCATGCCCAGTCCAAGCGCCTCTTGATCCCGCAGGACCGCGGCCACCTGGTGCTGATGAGCAACCACCCCTCGCCGCTGTCCGCATTGCGCCCGCCCGTGCCCTTCATCGGCAATGGGCACTTTGGGCAAGCCAAGCGGTTTCGGGACACGCACGGGTATTGAGGCGGACGGACAGCCACTGCTGAACAGCCCGGCGGTGGGCGCATGGTCTGCAGAGGAGCTGAAAAGCCATTACTGCAGGGTGTCGCCTGCTTATCTCTGCAATCGGAAGCTGCACCTCACGTCGGAACGCGTCGCTGGGCGCCATGTGCTGATGCAGCTGTCACATGGCGGTGCGAGTGCGCTGGCCAAATAGTGCCCTTAGGCGTGCAACTTTGTCCGCCAGTTCCGGGCGTTGGCTTGCACTTTGCAGTGCGTGGCGCGCAAATACGAAGAGCAGGAGAAGCACGGCCGTGACTGCGGCACCCATGACGGCGATCAGGGATGGTTTGGGCTTGATCGCCAGCTCCGGCAATGTGGGGGTCTGAACCAGGTCATCCACAGTCAGGCCTTCCATTTGCGTTTGTAGCTTGACAATGGTGCGCATCCGTTCACTGTTGGTGGTCAGCAGTTCACCATACAAACGGGCTGTGTTGTCTGTTCCACGCCCTTTCTGCAGCAGTTGTGCTGTCGCCTGTTCCAGTTCATTGCCTTCGTCGAGCCGGGCCTGTTCGGTTTTCAGCATGCTTTGCAGTCGTTGCAGTTCCCCACCGCGAGGGAGAGTCATGGTGAACAAGTGCTTCCAGATCGCTGCATTGAGCTGTTGCGCCTGTTCTGGAGTACGTCCAAAGGTACGCAGCGTGACCAGCTTGTCCTGACGGCCATGGCTGGCATGCACCAACGTGGTCATGGTCTTAATCCGCGAGGCCTTCGAGGCGTCTTTTTCCAGGCCAAGCTCCACGGCGACCGCTTCCAGCAAGTTGGCTGATGTCACCAGATTGGCGATAACCGAGGGGCTGACATTGATGCCTTGCTTGTCGGCATCCAGTATGGAGGTGCTTTCGAAGGTCTTGGGAAGCCAAAAACTGGCGACCAGGCACAAGCTTCCGACCAGTATGGGGCCCGCAATGAGGAGTTTGATGTGTTGTGCAAGTATCAGTAGTACATCAAGGAGGTCTATTTCGTCAGTGTTTTTTTCCAAAGATTCCGGCGTAGGGGCATCGACTGACATAGCTTGCAGGAAGTGGGTGTCCTGTCACCTTAGCGGTTTTGGATGTCGAATCAACTCTTTTTACACTTTATTAAATTTTTACAGACAGTCGGTATTTTTCTCCCGCCCAAGCATGCTAAGGAGCTACAGGAGTGTCGATGATGCATGTAAAAAAATAATGTTCTATTTTAGAAATAAAATAGCATGCCCTTAAATGGTTGCATGCGATAGATATTTTGTGTATCGATTATTATTTTCGATATATTCATTTTGAATGATATTTATATTTCATTTATTCCTTGAAATATTCTGCCTTGACTTCATGAAAAACTGAAGCAATATGTAAAATAGTGCAATGAATAGTCCGATTCCGGCATAAATTGCGATCTTTAATTTTTCGTTACCAGGGGCTGGGTGTGTAGGTACGCTGGGCGCTTGAATAATATTGTTTTCTGTCACGCCTTCTAGATCATCCTGAAGCCTGGCAATGCTCAGCTCGCGCTCCAGCTTGTAATTCAACAGGTTGTTGACGAGTCGCACATCGATTCCGCTTTGTGTGGACTCGCTCTTGTCCACATCCAGCAGTGTCTGGGAAATCTGCGCGAGGCGATTTTTCTCGCTTTCGATCATTGAACCGAGTTGCGCTGCTTTTGTTCCTTTCGCAGCGGTCAGTCGGTACACAGTTTCGAGCACCTTCTCGTTGAGTTCTACAGCTTTGGACGGGGTAGATGCGCTGGCGGTGATGATCAGCAAGCGATCTTTGGCGCTGACGGAAGGGGTGATTATTGCGAAATCGCCGAACCGGCCACCTTGAGTCAGCTCTTTGAATTCCTGGCTGTTATTGATTAGACTGAAAATAACTTCACTTGTGAATTTTGGATATTTTCCATCTTGCTTCGATGCCTCCACGTTCAGTATTGACGCGCTATTGAAGAGCGGGGGAATGCTGAATGTGCTTAACCAACCGATGAAAGCGCCCAGCAATGTGAGAAGTACGATGGAATTGATTCTTGCAGTGATTATTTTTAGAATATCGTGTAAATCTATTTCTTTTTCTGAAAGGGAATTTTCTGCCGGAGATATATGGGGTGGCATGGCGGGAAATTTTTATTATGGGAGTGAATGTGCTTGCTGCAAAGAAGTTTCAAAGTGTAGCCTGAAGCTTTGAATTTCAAATTGCGGAAACGCAGCTGCGAAGTGAATGAATGCGGGAGAAATACGAGGTGTCTGCACAACCCTAATACCAAGCATAGGGCATGGTCTTTGCAATTTTCAATGAGAATGATTCTCATAAAATGAATTCGATGGGCCTTCGGTCCCCTGAAGGCATTGCAAAGGAATGGATATGCAAGGTTTGTGGACGCGCCGCCAGACGTTGGCGGGCTTGGGTGTGGTGTTGGCCCTGTCGTGGTCGGCGGTGCAGGCGGCGAATGTGAAAGTGCAGGACAACACCGGTGAGGTGTCTCTGCCGCTGCAGCCCAAGACCGTGCTGGTCTATGACCTGGGCGCGCTGGACATCATCCAGACCTTGGGCGGTGCAGTGCACGGTGTGCCCAACCAGGCGCTGCCGCCGCTGCTGGCGGGCTACAAGGATGCCGCCAAGTACCCGCAGATCGGCAGTCTGTTCGAGCCCGATTACGAAAAAATCAAGGCCCTCAAGCCCGACCTGATCATTGCCGGCAACCGCACGCTGCCCAAGATCGACGAACTGAAGAAATTCGCACCCGTGCTGGATGTGACGATCGGCGACGGTGACCAGCTGACGCAGATCTACCGCAACATCCGCGCCATCTCGGCCGTGTATGGCGTGCCGCAGAAGGGGGCGGCCGAGATCAAGCAGATCGAGTCCGAGATCGCCGATGTGAAGTCCAAGGCACAGAAGCAGGGTTCGGCCCTGATGCTGATGACCAATGGCGGCAAGATGAGCGTGTACGGCCCGGGCTCGCGCTTTGACATGCTGTACACGGTGTTTGGCGTGCAGCCCATCAAGGACAAGATCGAGGTCTCCAAGCATGGCCAGGCCGTGTCCTTCGAGTACCTGCTCAAGACCAACCCCGATTGGATGCTGGTGCTGGACCGCGATGCGGCCATCAGCCGCGAAGGTGCTTCGGCCCAGAAGCTGCTGGACACCAAGCTGGTGCATGCCACCAAGGCCTGGCGCAACCAGCACATCGTCTACCTGAACGCAGCAAACTGGTATCTGCTGTCCAACGCCGGTCCGGGCGCGCTCAGGGAGAACCTGAAGCAGCTGTCCGATGCTTTCGGCAAGTAAGGCGCCCCGCACCCGTCCATCCCCGCCACCCGCGTCCGGATGGGCCGGGGGCAGTGCCAAGGTCGTCGCCGCCGCCGTTGCCCTGATGGCGCTGGCCATGGCCAGCTTGGCCGTGGGCGTCAGCGATGTGTCCTGGAACACACTGTGGAGCCGCAGCGAGGACGATCTGGTGGCCCAGGTGCTGATGTACTCGCGCGTGCCGCGCACGCTGGCCCTGGTGCTGGCCGGTTCGGCCATGGCGGTGGCGGGCTTGCTGATGCAGATGCTGGCACGCAACCATTTTGTGGAGCCATCCACCGTGGGCACGGTGGAATCGGCCACGCTGGGCATGCTGGTGTGCATTCTGTGGGCGCCAGACTGGCCGGTGATGGCCAAGATGGGCGTGGCGGCGCTGTTTGCGCTGGCGGGCACCGGCCTGTTCATTGGCGCACTGTCGCGCATCCGCCTGCGCACGGCGTGGATCGTGCCGCTGGTGGGCCTGATTCTGGCGGGTGTGATCGAGGCGGGCACCACCTTCCTGGCCTACCAGCACGACATGATCCAGTCGCTGCGTGCCTGGTCGAACGGCGATTTTTCGGCCGTTGTTGAAGGTCGCTACGAGATGCTTTATCTGTCGCTGGCGGTCACCGTGGTGGCCTGCCTGGCGGCGGACCGTTTCACGGTGGCGGGCCTGGGTGAATCCTTCGCCACCAACCTGGGGCTGAACTACAAGGCGCTGGTCTGGCAGGGGCTGATCGTGGTGGCGCTGGTCACGGCCTGCATCGTGGTCACGGTGGGCAGCATTCCCTTTGTGGGGCTGATCGTGCCGAACGTGGTGCGCCTGATGGTGGGTGACAACGTGCGCCGCAGTGTGCTGTGGGTGGCGGCAGCGGGTGCCGGGCTGACGCTGGCCTGCGATCTGGTGGGGCGCCTGGTGATTGCCCCGTATGAAATTCCGGTGGGCACGGTGATGGGCGTGGTGGGCAGTGCGCTGTTCCTGGCCATCCTGCTGCGCCAGCGAAAGCGGGAGGGCTGAAGCATGCCGACCTTGAATCCTGCCGCCGTGGCGGATGCCAAGCCCGCGCGTGTGGCGCCGGAGCGCTGGCAGCGCCCGGGTGCGCGGCTGGGGCTGCTGGCCGTGCTGGCGCTGCTGGCCATGACCGCGTTCATGACCGTGGGCGTGGAGGCCGACTGGGCCTTTGTGCTGCAACACCGCGGCACAAAGCTGGCGGCCATGCTGGTAGTGGCCTGTGCGCTGGGCATGTCCACCGTGGTGTTCCAGACCGTGACGCACAACACCATCCTGACGCCGGCGGTGATGGGCCTGGATGCGCTCTATCAGTTGCTGCAGGCGGTGCTGGTGCTGGTACTGGGATCCGTGGGCCTGGTAGCGCTGGGCATGGTGCCCAAGTTCGGGCTGGAGATTGTCTGCATGGTGGTGCTCAGCGTGTTGCTGGTGCGCTGGCTGTTTGCGGGCCAGGCCAGCAGCCTGCACCTGATGCTGCTGGTGGGCATGGTGGCGGGCATCCTGTTTCGCAGCCTCACCAGCTTTGCCATGCGCATGATCGATCCCAACGAGTTCGCCTCGCTGCAGGACCGCATGTTCGCGAATTTCAACACCATCCAGACGCCGTTGCTGCTGCCTGCCGGCATCCTGCTGCTGCTGGGCGGTGGCTTCTTCTGGCGCCGCCGCCATGTGCTGGACGTGTTGGCGCTGGGGCGGGATGCGGCCATCAACCTGGGGCTGGACTATCGCCGCCAGGTGCTGCAACTGCTGCTGGTGGTTTGCACCATGGTGGCGGTATCGACCGCGCTGGTGGGGCCGGTGACCTTCTTCGGCCTGCTGGTGGCCAATATGGCCTACCAGTGGATGGGGACGCGCCGCCACGCCTGGGTGCTGCCGGCCGTGCTGCTGTGGGGAACCGTCCTGCTGCTGGGCGGCCAGGTGGTGCTGGAGCGGGTGCTGGGCTTCAATTCTGCGCTGTCGGTGGTGGTGGAGTTCGTCGGCGGCCTGGTGTTTATTGCGCTGCTGATGCGCAGGGGAAAGCAATGATCGAGACGCGCGACATCGTCAAGCGCCATGGCAGCACCACCGTGCTGCACGGTGTGACGGTGCAGATTCCGGAGCGGCAGTTCACGGCCATCATCGGCCCCAACGGGGCAGGCAAGAGCACGCTGCTGTCGCTGGTTAGCCGCCTGATGCCCATCAGCAGCGGCAGCGCCAGTGTGGCCGGACTGGATGTGGCCACCACGGCCAGCGATGCGCTGGCCCGTGTGATGGCCATCCTGCGCCAGGACAACCAGAGCACGCTGCGCCTGACGGTGCGCGACCTGGTGGGTTTTGGCCGCTTTCCGCACAGCAAGGGCCGCATGACGCCCGACGACCTGCGCCATGTGGACGAAGCACTGGAATACCTGCACCTGCAGGACCTGGCCGAGCGCTTTCTGGACGAGCTGTCTGGCGGCCAGCGCCAGCGCGCCTACATCGCCATGGTGCTGTGCCAGGACACCCCCTACATTCTGCTGGACGAGCCGCTGAACAACCTGGACATGGCCCATGCCGTGACCATGATGAAGCTGCTGCGCCGCATGGTGGACGAGCGCGGCAAGACCGTGGTCGTGGTGCTGCACGACATCAACTTTGCCAGTTGCTATGCCGACCACATCGTGGCCATGAAGGACGGGCAACTGGCCTATATCGGCACGCCCGCCACCGTGGTGCGCAACGAGGTGCTGAGCGCGCTCTACGGCATCCCCGTCTCGGTGCACGAGATCCAGGGCCAGCGCTTGTGCCACTACTTTGCGTGATGGCCGTCCCCATGGGGGTGGGGCACACCGCCGTGCCTGTGTAGCCAGTGTGTCTGCGGTTGGTAGCGGTGCTGGCACAGTGGCGGTCATCGGCAGCTATGCCGGCGCTTGTTTTTTGGTAGCAGGTACGGCCGGTTTCAGGCCGCTCCCCACCGACAGGGATGCACTGCGGGGAAAGCGCTGGCCGATGAGCGAGGCGGCGCAAGACTGCGTGCGCCTCTCAGGTTTGGGGCAGGATGTACGCATCGATACAAAACGTGAGTGATAATAATTCTCATTAAAAATCACTCCATGGCCCGTGCGGGCCTTTTTCGTTCATGTCTCCCTCGCATCGCACCCTGTTCCCCGCTGCGCGCAGCGGCTTGCTGTCTCCCCACGTCCTGGCCTTGGCCGGTGTGCTGGGCCTGAGTGCCACCGTCGCACGGGCCCAGGAAGAATCCACCACCACGCTCAAGGAAGTCACCGTGCGTTCGGCGCAGGATGTGCAGACGCTGCCGGCCCCGGCGGCTGGGGGCCAGGTGGCCAAGGGCGCCGGTCTGGGTCTGCTGGGCAACCGCGATGTGATGGATGCGCCTTTCAACATCACCAGCTACACCCAGCAGGTGATTGCCGACCAGCAAAGCGCCACGGTGGCGGCGGTGCTGGAAAACGACCCCTCGGTGCGCTTCACCACCAATGCCGGTCACGCCTACGAAAACTACACCATCCGCGGGCTGGAGGTGAATTCCAGCGACGTCTCCCTCAACGGCCTGTACGGCATGGCGCCGGACGGCCACATTCCCACCGAAATGCTGGAGCGTGTGGAAGTCCTCAAGGGTCCGGGCGCGCTGCTCAACGGCATGGCGCCGGGCGGCGCCGTGGGCGGTGTGGTGAATGTGGTGACCAAGCGTCCCACGGCCGATGACCGCACGCAGCTGACCACCTCGTTCGCCACGGGCTCGCAGTTCGGCGTGCACGCCGATGTGTCCAGACGCTTTGGGGAAGAACGCCGACTGGGCATCCGTGTCAACGGCAGCATGGCCAGCGGTGAAACCGATGTCGACGACCAGAAACGCCGCAAGCGCCTGGGTGCGCTGGCGATGGACTACCAGGGCGATCGCTGGACGCTGGGGCTGGACGCCTACAGCTACCGCTCCACCATCGCCAATGGCAGCCCGCTGATGGTGGGCTTTGCCACGGTGGGCCATATGGTGGCCGCGCCGGATGCCTCGCTGAACCAGTTCCGCGGCATGCAGGCGGAGCAGCAAAGTGACGGCGTGATGCTGCGCGGTACGGCCGAGCTGAACGACGCCTGGAGCGTGTACGGCAGCCTGGGCTGGGCCGAGCACGAATACACCGGCATGCTCAACGGCACGCGCGGCATTCTGCAAAAGGACGGCCACACGCTGAACACCCAGACGTACAACCAGTATGGCTACACCAAGAACCTCACCGGGGATGTGGGGGTGCGCGGCAAGTTCCGCACCGGCGCGGTGGCACATGAACTAGTGCTTTCCATGAACCAGCTGCGCCAGGAAGGCGGGCGTGGCCTGAATGCCAAGGGCGGCGTGCCGTCGGCCAGCTATGTGAGCGACCTGTACGCGCCCAGCGACAAGGTGGTGTTCAGCAGCGAAGCAACGGCCTACAAGCAGGAAAAGGACAATGTCATCACCAGCTATGCCGTGGCCGACACGCTGAGCATGCTCGATGGCAAGCTCGCCGTCACCGCCGGTCTGCGCCTGCAGCAGGTGGAGCAGAAGATGGCCGGTTACGACGCCCAGGCCACCACGCCCATGCTGGGCATTGTGGCCAAGCCCTGGGGAGAGCAGCTGTCGCTGTACGCCAACTACATCGAAGGTCTGAGCGCAGGCACCACCGTGGCCGCCGGATACGCGAATGCTGGCGAGACCCTGAAGCCCTACCAGACCAAACAAATGGAGGCCGGGGTCAAGTGGCAGAACGCCGGGCTGACGCACACCTTCTCGCTGTTCCAGATCAGCAAGCCCTCCGCCATCTCGGTGACCCGCGCGGGGGATACCCTGCCCACACTGGTGGATGACGGCGAGCAGCGCAACCGCGGTGCGGAGTGGACCGTGTCGGGCAAGCTCGCATCCGCCTGGACGCTGCTGGGCGGCGTGGCCTACACCCAGGCCAAGCAGACCAAGACCCAGGGCGGCAGCAAGGACGGGCTGGACATGTATGGCGTGCCGCGCTGGACGGCGAATCTGGGGGCCGACTACGCCGTGGCTGCCGTGCCGGGGCTGGCGGTCAGCGGCCGCATGGTCTACACCGGTACGCAGTGGGTCAACTCCAGCAACACCATCCAGGCGCCCAGCTGGACGCGTTTTGACGCCGGGGTGCGCTATGCCACCCGCATGGGCGGCAAGCCCGTCACCCTGCGTGCCAATCTGCAGAATCTGTTTGACCGCAAATACTGGGCGGGTGCATTCGCCGACAACTTCATGACCGTGGGCGCACCGCGCACGCTGCGTCTGTCGGCCACGGTGGACTTCTGAGTCGTATGCTGCGCCGCGTGAATCCCGCCGGCGCATTGCCATGACCACTGCCCCGGTGTGCATACCCTGCGCCGGGGCTGTGGTGCAGGAGAGGGCCACGCCGAGGGCACCGAAACAGACATGACCTTGAAAAGAATTTTGCAGAAATCGACCCCCTTCGCCATGGCCGGGGTCCTGTGCGCGGTGCTCGCTGGCGCGGCAGGAGCGCAGGACAACGCCCCCGAGCCGATGCTGAAAAAAACGGTGCAGACAGCCGTCGCCGCCGCAGGGCAGCGGCTGCCGCTGGAAGTGCCCGCCGGCCAGGTGGTGCAGCTGCGCATCACCGGGGAGAACGTGCATGTCGATCTGCGCGATGCCCAGGGGCGGCATCTGCGCCGCCTGGCAGAGAACGGCCGGGGCGTGCAGACGGCCATGTGGCGTACACAGGGTGCACAGCACGAACAGCTGTGGGCCACGCCCGTGCTGGCCGGTCAGCCGGCCACGGCGGGCCTGCAGGTGCTGCAGACCTGGACCAGCGACGGGCCCGCACCCCTGTCTGCCGCGGACACGCCGATGGGCCCGCAGCTGCAGGCGCTGCAGCAGGCTGTGGCCCGTGGCGCTGGCACCGAGGCGTTCTGGCAGACCGTGCAGCAGCAGGGTGCGCCGCTGGTGGAGCCGTGGCAGGACGGACAACTGCTGGTGACCTTTGTGTGGCGCGACCGGGGCAACACCAATGTGCGCCTGTTCGGCAGCCCCAGCGGCGACCACAACCCGCTGCAGAAGCTGGCCGGCAGCGATGTCTGGTGGACCAGCGTGGTGATGGATCCGCGCGCGCGCCTGAGCTATGGGCTGGCGCCGGATGTGCCGCAGATTGCCGATGCGCGGCAGCAGCGGCGCATGATTCTGGCCACGCTGCAGCGCGACCCGCTGAACCCGGCGGTCTTTCCCACCGCCCCGTGGGGCGGGCTGGACGACATCCACCAGGGGCGCTCGGTGCTGAGCCTGCCGCAGGCGCCTGCCCAGCCCTGGGTGGCCGCACGTGCCGGGGTGCCGCGTGGCACGCTGACGCGCCATGTGGTGCACAGCGCCATCCTGGGCAATGACCGCGATGTGTGGACCTATGTGCCTGCGGGAGCGGGCGCACAGGGTGTGCAGGGGCTGCTGGTGCTGTTCGATGCCCATGCCTATGTGCACGACGTGGCCACGCCGCGCATTCTGGACAACCTGGTGGCCGATGGCCTGCTGCCGCCGGTGGCGGCAGTGATCGTGGGCAATGCCAGTCCCGAGGCGCGGGGGGACGAGTTGCCGCCCAACCCGCAATTCGCCCGCTTCATGGCCGAGGAGCTGATGCCCTGGGTGCAGGCCCAGGGCCTGGGGCAGATGGCGCGCCGCACCGTGGTCGCGGGCAGTAGCTATGGGGGGCTGGTGTCCAGCTACCTGGGGCTGACGCACCCCGAGCTGTTCGGCAACGTGCTGAGCATGTCAGGCTCCTACTGGTGGGCACCAGAAGGCGAAGCGCCGGGCTGGATGCAGCGGGCTTGGCAGACGCTGCCCGCGCCCATGCCGAACGTGCGCTTCTATATCGATGCAGGCAAGTTTGAAAGCGGCCGAGGCGCGCGCGACGGCATTTTGGAAACCACGGCCGCGCTGGGTGACGTGCTGCGCGCACGCGGGCTGTGGGTGATGCAGCGCAGCTTCGTCAGCGGCCACGACTATGTGCAGTGGCAGGCGTCGCTGGGCTGCGGCATGGTGGCGCTGCTGGCCCCGCAGCATATGCAGCTGTCGCGCGTGCGGGGCTGCAAAGGCGTGCCGCAGTAGGCGGGCTGGCTTCTCCGGGAGCCCCCGCTCCGGAGCGGGGGGGGCATGCAGGGCGGCAAGGAGGTCTTGACGCCCTGGGGCGATCGGCAAACGCCGCGGTGGCTCAGCGCTTGCGCTCCAGCAGCATCGAGTCGCCGTAGCTGAAGAAGCGGTACTCGTTCTGCACCGCATGCTGGTACAGCTCCATCACGTGCTTGTAGCCGGCCAGGGCGCTGACCAGCATCATCAGTGTGCTCTTGGGCAGGTGGAAGTTGGTGATCAGGCAGTCCACCACGCGGAACTCGAAGCCCGGGGTGATGAAGATGTTGGTGTCGCCGCTGATCTGGCCGGTGCGGGCCCAGGATTCCAGCGTGCGCACGCTGGTGGTGCCCACGGCGATGATGCGGCCACGGCGCTGGCGGCAGCGCTCCAGCGCAGCCAGCGTGCCCAGCGGAATGTTGTACCACTCGCTGTGCATCTGGTGTTCGGCGATGTTCTCCACCTTCACCGGCTGGAAGGTGCCGGCCCCCACGTGCAGCGTGACCGAGGCGGTCTCCACGCCACGCTCCTTCAGCGCATCCAGCACGCCCTGGTCGAAGTGCAGGGCCGCCGTGGGCGCTGCGACGGCGCCGGGGTGGCTGGCGAACACGGTCTGGTAGCGTTCGGTGTCTTCGGCTTCGTCCGGGTCTTCGTCGCTGTTCTGGTTGCGGGCGATGTAGGGCGGCAGCGGCAGGTGGCCGAACTGCTCCATCAGATCCCAGGGGGTGGCGTTGTGGGCGCCCTGCAGCGCAAAGCGGAACAGCGGGCCGCTTTCATCGGGCCAGCGGCCCAGCAGCGTGGCATCGAAGCCGCCCTTGCCCAGACCGCCATGCAGATGGATCTTGGCGCCCGGCAGCGGCTTCTTGCTGACCTTCATGTGGGCCACGACCTCGTTGCCTTCCAGCACGCGTTCGATCAGCAGCTCCAGCTTGCCGCCACTGGCTTTTTCGCCGAACACGCGGGCCTTGACCACCTTGGTGTCGTTGAAGACCAGCAGATCGCCTTCGTGCAGCAGATCGGGCAGCTCTTTGAACACGCGGTCCACCGGAGGGCTCTGGCGGCCGTCCAGCAGGCGCGAGGCGCTGCGTTCGGCGGCAGGGTGTTGGGCAATCAGATGCTCGGGCAGAGCAAAGTCGAAATCACTGAGGGTGTGCGGGCGGGGACTGAAAGACATGCGTGTTCTTGAGGGCCTGACAAGCCCGTTCCAAGGTCGAAACCGAAAAACCAATTGTCGCAAATACCGGCGACGGGGCGCAAAAGCATACGGGTAATTCCCCTGATCGCTCCGCATATGTCCCCGGGGTGCATGGGAATGTTTGCGCCGTATCAGTACACGTACAAAGCGCACGGCCTAGACTGGCTAGTTACTTACTGCAACAAGTGGTGTGGGCATGGACACGACATTTGTCTGGGACGACAACTTCATTACCGATCTGGAAGGCGTGGATGGGCAACACCATGCGCTGGTGGATCTGTTCAACGAATTGAGCGGTGCGCTGTTTCGCCAGGGGCAGGGCCAGGACAACGACGCCCTGCTGGAAGACATCTACCGCCGTCTGCTGGCCTATACCGAATACCACTTTGCCGAAGAAGAAGATCTGATGCAGCAGCACGGCCTGGACGAACGCCACATGCAGCCGCACCGCCATCTGCACCAGCAGTTTGTGGAGCAGGTGGCGCTGCTGTGGCGCCAGCGCAAGAGCATGGCCGACCCGGGGACCACGCTGGTGGGCTTTCTGACCTCGTGGCTGGGGTTGCACATCCTGGGCGTGGACCAGTCGATGGCGCGGCAGATCTGCTCCATCCGCGGCGGCCTGTCGCCGGCCCAGGCCTTCGACCAGGAGCGCCGCAACAACGACAACGGCACCCAGGCGCTGCTGAAGATGATCGGCAAGCTCTACACCGCGCTGTCGCTGCAGAACATGCAGCTGGCCGAGTCCAATCTGCTGCTGGAAGAACGCGTGGCCGAACGCACCCAGGAGCTGGCCCAGGCCAATGTGCGGCTGGAAGCCATGTCGCGCACCGATGGCCTGCTGCAGATTGCCAACCGCGCCTACTTTGAGGAACGCCTGGTGCAGGCCTGTGCCCAGGCCGGCCGCAGCGGCCGGCCCGTGGGGCTGGTGATGGTCGATGTGGACCATTTCAAGCGCTACAACGACCACCACGGCCACCAGCAGGGCGACCGCTGCCTGCAGGCTGTTGCCCAGGCGCTGCGCACCAGCGTGCACCGCGTCAGCGATGTGGTGGCGCGCTACGGCGGCGAAGAGTTTGCCGTGATCCTGCCGGACACCGACGCCGAAGGCGCGCTGGCCGTGGCCAGGCAGATCGTGCGCAATGTGCGCCTGCTGGAGCTGGCGCACGGCAACTCGCCGGTCTGGCCTTGCGTCACCGTCAGCGCGGGTGCGGCCAGCATGGTGCCACCCGCCAGCAAGGACGGTCGCTATGGCCGCACCCAGCTGGTGGACATGGCCGATGCGGCGCTTTACGCCGCGAAATCGCTGGGGCGCAACGGCTGCCAGCTGGCCGCCGCGCCGCAGGTGCCGGTGGAAGACGCCACCCAGCAGCCGGCCTGAAGCCCGCACGCGCCTTGCAGCTAGTGGGCGGGCGCTTGCCTACCGCGCCGTGGCGCCTTCAGGCAGTGGCAGCTGCACCCTTGCGCCACAGCGTTTCCAGGTGGGTGAACGGCCATTCGCCCGGGTCTTCCTGGCAGACGATGCGGTCCTGGCCCGGCTGGGACAGATCGACCAGCTGGGGGCTGAGATTGCGCTGGCTTTGTGTGCAGTAAAACACCACCACGCGGGGGGCGGTCAGGCTTTTGACCGAGGGCTCGCTGACCACGGCCAGCCGTTCGGATTGCAGGCGCACCAGCGATCCCACCGGGTAGATGCCCACGGTTTTGACAAAGGTCTCGAACAGGCGCTTGTCCAGGTGGGTGCCCGTCCATTCGGCCATGCGGCGCAGCGATTCGGACGGGGGCCAGCCTTTCTTGTAGGGGCGGTCGGAGGTGATGGCGTCGTACACATCGCAGATGGCGGTCATGCGTGCCAGCAGGCTGATTTCATCGCCCCCCAGTCCGTCGGGGTAGCCACCGCCATCCAGCCGCTCGTGGTGGTGCAGGCAGGCGTCCAGCACGGTGGCATCCATGTCGCTGCTGCCGCACAGCAGGTCATAGGCGGCGCGGGGGTGGCCCTTGATGTGCGCAAACTCGGCGTCCGTCAGTTGCCCGGGTTTGTTCAGAATGGCCGGGTCCATGTGGGCCTTGCCCAGGTCGTGCAGCAGGCCGGCCATGCCGGCGCGCCGGACCGCTGCCTCGTCATGGCCCAGCTTGCGTGCCAGGGCCACCATCAGGCCGCTGACCGCCACCGAGTGCATATAGGTGTAGTTGTCGGCCGTCTTCAGGCGCGCCACGCTCAGCAGCGCATCCGGGCTGCGCAGCACGGAGCCGGTGATTTCGTTGACCAGGTTTTCGGCCATGTCCATGCCGATGGCGCGCCCCATGCGGGCTTCGCTGAACATGTCCAGCATGGCATCGCGCGACTGCTCGCACAGCGCCATGGCCGTGTGCAACTCCTTGCCCAGGGAGGTCGGCGCCGTGTCGATGGCTGCCAGCGGGCGCGCCTGCGGTTTGGCCGTGGGCGGTGTGCGGTCCGGGTCGGATGTCTGCTGGGGATCCCAGACCACGCAGGGCACGCCGGGGGCAATGTCCTTGCCGCGGGCCGGATCGATCCAGACCTCCGTGACCTTGCTTTTGCGCAGCCGCTGCAGGTCGGACGCATCGGTCAGCAGGAAGGCGCTGCGCCAGAAAGGGTGGGAGATCCAGGGGCCGCACATCTCGTAGATGTACATGCCGGTGGTCAGGTGCTGAACGGAGATGCGCTTGAACATGCGAATGGGGGCGGCACTTTGGCGCTGGTCAGGAGTGGTCCATGGTAGCCTGTCCCCCGCTGCTTGTCGCCATCGCCTGCCTGCTGTTTGATTCTGCTCATGCCTGCTTCTGTTCCCGCCAAAAAACCTGCCGCCAGTGCCGCCCAACAGGCCATGCACAAGCTGGGCCTGGTGCGTGACATCGATCTGGCCCTGCACCTGCCGCTGCGCTACGAGGACGAAACCCGCATCATCCCGCTGAAGAACGCGCGCGATGGCGAGACGGTGCAGATCGAAGCCACGGTCACCCAGAGCGAAGTCCAGCTGCGCCCCCGCCGCATGCTCAAGGTCACGGTGGACGACGGCACCGGCACTTGCGTGCTCACCTTCTTCAGCTTCTACCCCTCGCACCAGAAAACCCTGTCGCCGGGGGCGGTGCTGCGCATCCGGGGTGAAGTCAAAGGGGGGTTCTGGGGGCGGCAGATGCTGCACCCTGCCTTCAAGCTGGCCGGTGGCGAGCTGCCCCAGGCGCTGACCCCCATCTACCCGACCACCGCCGGCCTGCCGCAGCCCTATTTGCGCCGTGCGATTGCCAGTGCATTGCAGCGTGTGCAGCTGCCCGAGACGCTGCCGCCGGGCACGCCGCCGCCGGTGCTGCCGTACTGGAGCGAAGCGGGGCTGCATGGCCTGCTGGGCTTGCGGGAAGCGCTTTATTTTTTGCACAACCCCACACCCGATGTGGCGCTGGCCACGCTGGAAGACCATTCCCACCCGGCCTGGCAGCGCCTGAAGGCCGAAGAGCTGCTGGCCCAGCAGCTGTCGCAGTACCAGGCCAAGCGCGAGCGCGCGCGTCTCAGGGCGCCGGCCTTGCGCGTGCCGCCGCCTGCCGCCGGGGAGCAGACCTTGGTGGAGCAGTTTCTGGCAGTGCTGCCGTTCGGCCTGACCGGAGCCCAGCAGCGCGTCTGCCGCGAAATTGCCGATGACATGGCGCGCACCATGCCCATGCACCGCCTGCTGCAGGGCGATGTGGGCTCGGGCAAGACCGTGGTGGCCGCCCTGTCGGCCATGGTCTGCATTGCCGCCGGCTGGCAGTGCGCGCTGATGGCGCCCACTGAAATCCTGGCCGAACAGCACTTTGGCAAGCTGGTGGGCTGGCTGGAGCCCATCCTGGAGCCGCTGGGCAAAAAAGTGGCCTGGCTGTCCGGGGCGCAGAAAAAGAAGGAGCGTGCCGCCATGCTGGCGCTGGTGGCCAGCGGCGAAGCCGCGCTGGTGGTCGGCACGCATGCGGTGATTCAGGAGCAGGTGCAGTTCCACAACCTGGCGCTGGCCGTGATCGACGAGCAGCACCGCTTCGGTGTGGCCCAGCGCCTGGCATTGCGGCAGAAGCTGGCCCATGCCGGCCTGGAGCCGCACCTGCTGATGATGAGTGCCACGCCCATTCCCCGCACCCTGGCGATGAGCTATTACGCGGATCTGGATGTGTCCGTCATCGACGAGCTGCCGCCGGGGCGCACGCCCATCGTGACCAAGGTCATCTCGGACAGCCGCAAGGACGAGGTCATCGCCCGCATCGGTGCCCAGGTGGCCGCCGGGCGGCAGGTCTACTGGGTGTGCCCGCTGATCGAGGAAAGCGAGGCGCTGGACCTGTCCAATGCCACGGCCACGCACACCGATCTGAGCGAAGCCCTGCCCGGCGTGATGGTGGGCCTGCTGCACTCGCGCATGCCCACGGCCGAGAAGAAGGCCGTGATGGAGCTGTTCACGGCCGGCATCATGGGTGTGCTGGTGTCCACCACGGTGATCGAAGTGGGGGTGGACGTGCCCAACGCCAGCCTGATGGTGATCGAGCATGCCGAGCGGTTTGGCCTGAGCCAGCTGCACCAGCTGCGCGGCCGCGTGGGGCGGGGCGCCGCGGCTTCGGCCTGCGTGCTGCTGTATGCGGTCAACGACAATGGGCGCCTGTCCGATACCGGCAAGGAGCGGCTGCGCGCCATGGCCGAGACCAACGATGGCTTCGAGATTGCGCGGCGCGACCTGGAAATCCGCGGCCCGGGCGAATTCCTGGGCGCACGCCAGTCGGGCGCGGCCATGCTGCGCTTTGCCGATCTGGAACAGGACATTGCGCTGCTGGAATGGGCGCGTGAGCTGGCACCATCCATGCTGGAGCAGCATCCGCTGCTGGCGGAGATGCATATTTCACGCTGGCTGGGCGGCAAGGCCGAATACCTCAAGGCGTGAACTTCCGGATCAGCGCACGATATGCGGTCGATATCTGGTGTTCAGCTGACATTTTTCTGAAAAAATCGCTGCACCCTGACTGCGAAACAAGCGAGGGCATGCAAAATGTTGAGTCCTCTCCCTGCATAGAAAAGATCCACACACGCCATGACGCTCACAGAACTGAAGTACATCGTTGCGGTTGCCCGAGAAAAGCACTTTGGCCGCGCGGCCGATGCCTGCTATGTGTCGCAGCCCACGCTGTCTGTGGCGATCAAGAAGCTGGAGGACGAACTGGACGTCAAGCTGTTCGAGCGCAGCGCGGGGGAAGTGACGGTGACGCCGCTGGGTGAGGAAATCGTGCGCCAGGCGCAGAGCGTGCTGGAACAGGCGGCAGCGATCAAGGAGATCGCCAAGCGCGGCAAGGACCCGCTGTCCGGCGTGCTGACGCTGGGCGTGATCTACACCATCGGCCCCTATCTGCTGCCCGATCTGGTGCGCAACTCCATCGAGCGCACGCCGCAGATGCCGCTGATGCTGCAGGAGAACTTCACCGTCAAGCTGTTGGAAATGCTGCGCACCGGCGAGATCGACTGCGCCATCGTGGCCGAGCCTTTCCCCGACACCGGCCTGGCCATCGCGCCGCTGTACGACGAGCCCTTCATGGCCGCCGTGCCCAGCAGCCACCCGCTGGCACAGAAGTCCACCGTGTCCACCATGGACCTGAAGAACGAGACCATGCTGCTGCTGGGCGCAGGCCACTGCTTCCGCGACCATGTGCTCGAGGTCTGTCCCGAGTTCGCCCGCTACGCCAGCAATGCCGAAGGCATCCGCCGCACCTTCGAAGGCTCGTCCCTGGAAACCATCAAACACATGGTGGCTGCAGGCATGGGCGTGACCCTGGTGCCACGCCTGTCCGTGCCCAAGGATGCGCTGGACACGCCGCGCCGTCGCAAGTCGGACGAGCCGCACATCCGCTACCTGCCCATCGTCGAAGAAGACGGTGTGCCACCTCCCAGCCGCCGCGTGGTGCTGGTCTGGCGCCGCAGCTTCACCCGCTACGAAGCCATTGCCGCGCTGCGCAACGCCGTCTACGCCTGCGCGCTGCCGGGCGTCACGCGCCTATCTTGAGCTTGGTCACAGCCGCGCGCATGACAGCGCGCGCGTTGTGCGCTACAGTTTTCAGAACGCCCCACGGGGCTTGCATGAAAGGAGTCCAGATCCATGGCCAAAGATTCGAGCAAGACAAGCGTTAAGAAAGACAGCAAGACCGAGGCTGTACCGGCAGTGCCTGCTATCAATATCGGTATCAGCGACAAGGACCGCGAAGCGATTGCCAAAGGCCTGTCGCGCCTGCTGGCCGACACCTACACGCTGTACCTGACCACGCACAACTTCCACTGGAATGTGACGGGTCCGATGTTCAACACCCTGCACACCATGTTCATGGGCCAGTACACCGAGCTGTGGAATGCGGTGGACCCGATTGCCGAGCGCATCCGCTCGCTGGGCCACTTTGCCCCCGGTTCCTACGCCCAGTTCGGCAAGCTGACCAGCCTGCCCGATGTGCCCGTGACCCCGCCCAAGGCCGTGGAGATGATCCGCATCCTGGTGCAGGGCAACGAAGCCGTGGCCCGTACCGCGCGCGAGCTGTTCCCCCTGGCGGACAAGGCCAGCGATGAGCCCACGGCCGACCTGCTGACCCAGCGCCTGACGGTGCACGAGCAGACCGCCTGGATGCTGCGCTCGCTGCTGGAAGACTGACCGCTTCCCGCACCAGACTGCTCAGTCGCAACGCCCGCTGCCAGCGGGCGTTGTGCATTTGGCGCGACAATTCCCGGCTATGACCTCCCCTGTTGCTTCCCCTGCTGCACCGGCGCGCAGCAAACTGTCGCTGTATCTGGACCTGATCCGCTGGAACCGCCCCGCGGGCTGGCTGGTGCTGGTCTGGCCCACGCTGGCAGCGCTGTGGGTGGCGGCAGACGGGTTTCCGGGCTGGCATCTGCTGCTCGTCTTTGTGCTGGGCACGGTGCTGATGCGCAGCGCCGGCTGCACCATCAACGACATTGCCGACCGCGACTTCGATAAGCATGTGAAGCGCACCACGCAGCGGCCCATCACCAGCGGCCAGGTCTCGGTGCCAGAGGCGGTCATGGTCGGCGTGGTGCTCACC
Organism: Comamonas sp. 17RB; assembly: GCF_030056555.1. NCBI lineage: Bacteria > Pseudomonadati > Pseudomonadota > Betaproteobacteria > Burkholderiales > Comamonadaceae > Comamonas > Comamonas sp. 17RB. The sequence continues at coordinate 120,938 of NZ_JASHHY010000013.1, forward strand.
CTGGTGGCATTCGGCCTGGTGCTGTCGACGCGCTGGGAGGCGGTGGCCTGGTCGGTGCCGGCCGTGCTGTTCACCATCCTCTACCCGTTCACCAAGCGCTTCTTTGCCATGCCCCAGGCCTTTCTGGGCATTGCCTTTAACTTCGGCATCGTGATTGCCTTTGCCGCGGTGACGGGGGGCGTGCCGCTGGCTGCCTGGGTGCTGTGGCTGGCCAATATGTTCCTGGTGCTGGCCTACGACACCGAGTACGCCATGGTGGACCGTGACGACGATCTGAAGATCGGCATGAAGACGTCGGCCATCACGCTGGGCCGTTTCGATGTGGCCGGCATCATGGCCTTCTTCGTGCTGTGCTGGGGCCTGACGGCCTGGGTGCTGGCGCCATACCAGCTGGGCTGGCCGTTCTGGCTGGGCATGGGCGCGGCGGCGGCGCAGATCGTGTGGCACTACACGCTGATCCGGCACCGCACGCGCGAAGGCTGTTTTGTGGCCTTCAGCAAAAGCCATTGGATCGGTGCCTGCATGTTTGCCGGTGTGGCGCTGGGATTCGCGCTGCGCTGAGCGGAACTTGCCGGGGTCGGCCTGGCTCTCACCTTACAGCCAGGGTGCCCGTGGGCACCCTTTTTTCATGCCCGCAGTGCTGCGGGCACCGTGCGAAAGTGGGAAGATGCAACGCAGACAGTGGCTGGGAGCTGCCGCGGGTGCGGCGGCGCTGGCCGCAGCAGGAGTGCGCATGACCAGTGCCCATGATGTCGCGCAGGCCGCCGTGCAGGCGGGCATTGCCGAGCTCAAGCCGTCGCCCCGCATGCCGGTGCTGTTCCTGGGGCATGGCAGTCCCATGAATGCCATCGAAGACAACGCCTACCGCCGCAGCTGGCAGCAGCTGGGGCAGGAGCTGCTGGCGCAGGTGGAGCGGCCACAGCTGGTGCTGTGCATCTCGGCGCACTGGCTCACGCAGGGCGGATCGTTTCTGACCGGCATGGCCCAGCCCAGGACCATCCATGACTTCGGCGGATTTCCGCCGGAGTTGTTTGCCCAGCAGTACCCGGCACCGGGGGCCCCCCAGGTGGCCATCCAGCTGGCGGCCCAGCTGCAGATGCCGCACACCCGGGAGCCCCTGGGCGTGGACCCGCAGGCATGGGGACTGGACCACGGGGCCTGGAGCGTGCTCCAACCCATGTTTCCCGATGCCTCCATTCCGGTGGTGCAGCTGAGCATGGACTACAGCCGCCCGCCGGCCGAGCATTACGCGCTGGGTCAGCAGCTGCGGGCCTTGCGCGAGCGGGGCGTGCTCATTGTTGGCAGCGGCAACGTGGTGCACAACCTGCGCGCGCTGCAGCGCACCTCGTCACCCCAGCAGGCCTATGACTGGGCGGTGGACTTTGACCAGATGGTGGCCCGCCATGTGGACCAGGGGGATCTGGCGGGTCTGGTGGACTTCCAGCAGCTGGGGCCGGTGGCGCAGATGGCCCACCCCAGCCATGACCATTACCTGCCGCTGCTGTATGCGGCCGGTGCGGTGGAGGGCGGAGAGGCGGTGCGCAGCTTCAACACCGACTACCAGATGGCGGCCATCTCCATGCGCTCCATGGTCTGGGGCGCATAGCGCCGTTCCCGCCAGCAGCGCTGCACGGTGACCGCGGCCACCGCACAGCGCAGACCACCGGCTCAACGGCCGAATTCGGCCGCCAGTTCCTGGGCGCGGGCTTCGGCCTTGCGCATGGCCTGCACAAAGTGCGCAGCCACCTGCGTGTCCTGCATGTGGGTGATGGCCGCGAAGGTGGTGCCGCCCTTGCTGGTCACACGCTCGCGCAGCACGGCGGCGGGTTCGTCGGAGCGGGCGGCCAGCTCGGAGGCGCCCTGGAAGGTGGCCACGGCCATCTGGTAGGCCTGGGCTTCGCTCAGGCCCATGTCCTGGCCGGCACGGGTCATGGCTTCCAGGAAGAAGAATACATAGGCCGGGCCGGAGCCGGACAGTGCGGTCACGGCGTCCAGGTGGCTTTCCTGCTCCACCCACATGAACTGGCCGGTGGTGCCGATCACGGCTTCCACCTGCGCGCAGCCGGCGGCATCCACATCGGCGCGGGCGAACAGGCCGGTCATGCCCTTGCCCACCAGGGCGGGCGTGTTGGGCATGGCGCGCACGATGCGGCCGGTGCCCAGCCATTGGGCGATGCTGTCGGTGGTGATGCCGGCGGCCACGCTCAGGTGCAGGGCGTGGCGGGTGTAGGGGCTGGCGGCAGCGGCCGCGTCCTTGAAGGTCTGGGGCTTGACGGCCCAGACCACCAGTTCGGCGGCTTGCAGCGCGGCGGTCGCGGCCGGCAGCGCGTCGATACCGAATTTGGCTTTCAGCGCATCGCGGGCTGCCTCGAACGGCTCGACCACGGTGATGCTGGCAGCGGGCAGGCCCTGGGCAAGCAGGCCGCCGATGAAGGCACTGGCCATGTTGCCGCCGCCGATGAAGGCGATGGAAGAGGGATGGGTTGCGGGGGATGTCATGAAAGGCTCCGGAAAGCGAGGGGCAGCGCCCCGACCAAGGGCTTGCCCTAATCCGCTATTGTCGCGCGGTGCGTGTGGCAAAAACAGGCGCTATTCACGCAATGGCTTTAATGGCTTGGCCGTGCCATCCCTTGCGAACGCCTGTGACAGGCGGCAGGCAGCGCCTGGCGGGGGCATGAATCAGGCCGGGTGGGGCAGTGCCGTCTGTGCCACGGCGTGCTCCCAGCGTGCCATCAGCTCCTGGGCGCGGTCATGCTCCTGGGTGGGCACAAAGCGGCGCTCGGCCTTCCACAGGGCCGACAGCTCTTCGGTGCTCTGGTACACGCCGGTGGACAGACCGGCCAGGTAGGCCGCACCCAGCGCGGTGGTTTCCACGCAGGCGGGGCGCACCACGGGAATGCCCAGCAGGTCGGCCTGGAACTGCATCAGCAGGTTGTTCACACAGGCCCCGCCGTCCACGCGCAGCTCGCTCACTGCTGCACCGCCATTGGCCACCGCATCGCGGCTCATGGCCTGCAGCAGGGCCGCGCTCTGGTAGGCAATGGATTCCAGCGCCGCGCGGGCGATGTGGGCGATGGTGCTGCCGCGCGTCAGGCCGGTGATGGTGCCGCGGGCGTCGGGCTTCCAGTACGGGGCACCCAGGCCGGTGAAGGCGGGCACCATCATCACGCCGCCGCTGTCGGGCACGCTTTCGGCCAGCTGCTGCACCTGGCCGCTGTGCTCGATGGCGCGCAGGCCGTCGCGCAGCCACTGCACCACCGCGCCGCCCACGAAGACGCTGCCTTCCAGCGCAAACTGGGGCTGGGTGCTGGCCTGTGCGGCCGAGGTGGTCAGCAGGCCGTTGGCCGAGGTCTGGAACTGGCTGCCGGTATGCATCAGCATGAAGCAGCCGGTGCCATAGGTGTTCTTGGCCATGCCGGCCGTGAAGCAGGCCTGGCCGAAGAGGGCGCTTTGCTGGTCGCCGGCCACGCCGCCGATGGCAATCTCGCCGCCCAGGATGTCGGAGGCCGTGCGGCCGAAGTCGGCTGCGGAGGGCAGCACTTCGGGCAGCAGGCTGCGGGGAATGCGCAGCGCGGCCAGCAGATCGGTGTCCCACTGGTTGGTGTGGACGTTGAACAGCATGGTGCGGCTGGCGTTGCTGACATCGGTCACATGGCGTCGGCCGCCGGTGAGCTGCCAGATCAGCCAGCTGTCCACGGTACCGAAGGCCAGGTCGCCGGCGTCGGCCGCGGCGCGGGCGCTGGGCACGTTGTCCAGCAGCCATTGCAGCTTGCTGCCGGAGAAGTAGGCGTCGATCAGCAGGCCGGTCTTTTGCTGGATGGTGTCGGCCATGCCGGCTTCGCGCAGCGCGGCACAGATGGGCTCGGCACGGCGGTCCTGCCAGACGATGGCATGGTGGATGGGGGCGCCGGTCTTGCGGTTCCACACCACGGTGGTTTCACGCTGGTTGGTGATGCCCACGGCGCGGATGTCGCTGGCCGTGAGGCCGGCCTTGGTCAGTGCTTCCCGGGCGGTGGAAAGCTGGGTGCGCCAGATTTCGCGCGGGTCGTGCTCCACCCAGCCCGGACGCGGGTAGATCTGGGGCAGCTCCAGCTGGGCCGAAGCCACGATGCGGCCTTGCGCATCGAACACGATGGAGCGGGAACTGGAGGTGCCCTGGTCCAAGGCAAGCAGATAGGTCGTCATGGGGGAAGCATAGGTCAGAAACTGCGGCCGGCGGATAGGTGCCGCCCGCAGGAATGCCGCTGGCACGCAAGGCGCTGCCAGGGCGGGGGCCGAATGTGTTCAGGCCTGGTCGGCGACGGTGTATTCCACCTCGGCCTGCTCCAGCAGCGGAATGAAGTGGGGGGGCGGTGGTGCGTCCGTGAACAGGCGGTCCACCTGCTGCAGCGTAGCCATCTGCACCATGGCCTGGCGGTCGAACTTGCTGTGGTCGGCCGCCAGCCACAGTTCGCGCGATTGCTGGATGATGGTCTGCGCCACTTTCACCTCGCGCAGGTCGAAGTCGCGCAGCGAGCCGTCGGCCTCGATGGCGGAGATGCCGATCACGGCAATGTCCACCTTGAACTGGCGGATGAAATCCACCGCCGCCTCGCCCACGATGCCGCGGTCGCGCGTGCGCACCACGCCGCCGGCGACGATGACTTCACAGTCCGCATTGCTGCTGAGGATGGCGGCCACGTTCAGGTTGTTGGTGATGACGCGCAGGCCCTGGTGGCGCAGCAGGGCCTTGGCCACGGCCTCCGTCGTGGTGCCGATGTTCAGGATCAGCGAGCAGCCATTGGGAATGGCCTGGGCAATGGCCTGGGCGATGCGGGCCTTGCCTTCGGCATGCATGGTCTGGCGCTGCGGGTGGGCGATGTTCTCCACCGTGGCGCTGGGCATGCGCACGCCGCCGTGAAAACGCACCAGCAGGCCCATGTCGGCCATCTTCTGCACATCCCGGCGCACGGTCTGCAGCGTGACCCCCAGGATGTCGGCCAGTTGCTCCACCGTGGCGGATTGGCGTTGTCGGACTTCTTCGAGCAGCTGCAGTTGGCGGGGGTTGGAGTTCACGGCGCAAAAGGGCAAAGGTTGGGAAACGGGCAGATGCAGCACTTTATAGCGCAGACAGCAGGGTGTTGCGGCTTGTTTCGTTATGGTCATCGAAGTCAAACGAACCATGCCTAGGGTATTTTTCTATGGGTTCGGCAGACAAAAGAACAAAAATGCATCCATCCGAAAGCAAGCAAGGGCTTTCAATCACACGGAAGTACACATTTGCTCCGCAGCCGGAGCAGAGAGGTGGCGATGCAGCTGGAGCTGGAGAACGTGGCGCAACGTGTCGGGGGGCAGACGTGGCTCTACCCGCTGAACCTGACATTGCAAAGCGCTGCCGTGACCGTGCTGCTGGGGGCCACCCAGGCCGGCAAGACCAGCCTGATGCGCATCATGGCCGGGCTGGATGCGCCGACCAGCGGTCGCGTGCGGGTGGATGGCCGGGATGTGACCGGCATGCCGGTGCGCCAGCGCAATGTGGCCATGGTCTACCAGCAGTTCATCAACTACCCGTCGATGACGGTGGCGGACAACATCGCCTCTCCGCTGAAGCTGCGCGGGGACCAGGAGATTGACCGCAAGGTGCGCGCGCTGGCCCAGCGCCTGCACATCGACATGTTTCTGGACCGGCTGCCGGCCGAATTGTCAGGCGGCCAGCAGCAGCGGGTGGCGCTGGCCCGTGCCCTGGCCAAGGATGCGCCGCTGATGCTGCTGGACGAGCCCCTGGTGAACCTTGACTACAAGCTGCGCGAAGGCCTGCGCGACGAGCTGACCCAGCTGTTTGACGCGGGCCGGTCCACCGTGGTCTATGCCACCACCGAGCCGGGAGAGGCCCTGCTGCTGGGGGGCTATACCGCGGTGCTAGATGCCGGCGAGCTGCTGCAGTACGGGCCCACGGCCCAGGTCTTCCATGCGCCGCAGTCGCTGCGGGTGGCGCGGGCCTTCAGCGATCCGCCGATGAATCTGGTGGCCGTGGAGGTGGAAGGCGGCGGGCAACAGATCGCCTTGCCGGACGGTACCCGGCTGGCACTGCCCCAGCCGCTGCGCCAGCCCGCAGGGGCGGCCATGCTGGGAGTGCGTGCCAGTGCCCTGGCCCTGCAGGCGAGGCCCGGCGATGTGGCGCTGCAGGGGCTGGTGCACCTGGCGGAGATTTCGGGCTCCGACACCTTTGTGCACGTGCAACTGCCCTGGGGGGACTGGGTGGCGCAGCTGACCGGGGTGCACAAGGTCGGGCTCAATCAGCCTGTCAGCGTCTATCTGTCGCCGCTGGACTGCTATATCTTCGAGCGTGAATTGCCGGGCGGCCAAGGCGGCGCCCTGCTGCAGCTGCCGGTGTCCGAGGCGGGAGGCTGAACCATGGCACGCATCACCCTGGATCTGGCCCATGCCTACCGGCCCCATCCGCAGCAGGACAGCGACTACGCCCTGCTGCCGCTGCAGATGGAGTTCGCCGATGGCGGGGCCTACGCGTTGCTGGGCCCGTCGGGCTGCGGCAAGACCACCTTGCTGAACATCATGTCGGGCTTGCTGACGCCGTCGCATGGCAAGGTGCTGTTCGATGGCCGCGATGTCACGCAGGACAGCCCGCAGCAGCGCAACATCGCCCAGGTGTTCCAGTTCCCGGTGATCTACGACACCATGACGGTGGCCGAGAACCTGGCGTTCCCGCTGCGCAACCGCAAGGTGCCCGAGGCCGAGATCCGCCAGCGTGTGGGCGTCATCGCGGAGATGCTGGAGATGAGCGGCCAGCTGAACCAGCGTGCCGCCAATCTGTCGGCCGATGCCAAGCAGAAGATCTCGCTGGGCCGGGGGCTGGTACGGGCCGATGTGGCTGCCGTACTGTTTGACGAGCCGCTGACGGTGATCGATCCGCACCTCAAATGGCAGCTGCGGCGCAAGCTCAAGCAGATCCACCAGGAGCTCAAGCTCACGCTGATCTATGTGACCCACGACCAGGTTGAGGCGCTGACCTTTGCCGAGCAGGTGGTGGTGATGTCGCGCGGCCGGGTCATGCAAGTGGGGGCCCCCGACGCGCTGTTCGAACACCCGCGCCATGCCTTTGTGGGGCACTTCATCGGTTCGCCGGGCATGAATTTTCTGCCCGTGCAGTGCCGGGATGGCGCGCTGTGGGTGGGAGAGCGCCGCATGCCGGTGGCGCCTGCACTGCAGGCGCAGCTGGCCGACGGTGCGCCGCTGCAGCTGGGCGTGCGGCCGGAATACCTGCGCCTGGCCCTGCCGGACGCCGCCGGTGCAGTGCCGGCCCAGGTCCAGCGGGTGCAGGACGTGGGCACCCATTTGATGCTGACCGCCGGCATCGACGGCCACACGCTGAAAGCCCGTTTTGCCATTGGCACGCCGCTGCCGGCTGTGGGGCAGGGGGTCTGGCTGCAGCTGGTGGGGCCGCACACCTGCTACTACCGCAATGAGGAGCTGCTGGCATGAGCGCATCCAACAAACCGGTCAACCAGCGGGCCTGGTTGCTGATCCTGCCGGTGATCCTCTGCGTGGCGTTTTCGGCCGTGCTGCCGTTGATGACGGTGGTGAACTACTCGGTGCAGGACATCATCGATCCCGAGCGCCGCGTGTTCGTGGGCACGGAATGGTTTGCCGCCGTGCTGCGCGACGAAGAGCTGCACGCCGCGCTGTGGCGGCAGATCACCTTCTCGCTGGCCGTGCTGCTGGTGGAGATTCCGCTGGGCATTGCGCTGGCGCTGTCCATGCCGGCCCAGGGCTGGAAGGCTTCGGCGGTGCTGGTGGTGGTGGCGCTGTCGCTGCTGATTCCGTGGAACGTGGTGGGCACCATCTGGCAGATCTATGGCCGTGCCGACATTGGCCTGCTGGGCGCCACACTCAACGGCCTGGGCATCGATTACAGCTACACCGGCAATGCGCTGGATGCCTGGCTGACCGTGCTGGTGATGGATGTGTGGCACTGGACGCCGCTGGTGGCGCTGCTGTGCTATGCCGGCCTGCGCTCCATTCCCGACGCCTACTACCAGGCGGCGCGCATTGACGGGGCCAGCAAATGGGCGGTGTTCCGCTTCATCCAGCTGCCCAAGATGCGCGGGGTGCTGATGATTGCCGTGCTGCTGCGCTTCATGGACAGCTTCATGATCTACACCGAACCCTTTGTGCTGACCGGTGGCGGGCCGGGCAATGCCACCACGTTCCTGAGCCAGTACCTGACGCAGAAGGCCGTGGGCCAGTTCGACCTGGGGCCGGCGGCTGCGTTCTCGCTGATTTACTTTCTGATCATCCTGCTGCTGTGCTTCGTCCTCTACAACTGGATGCAGCGCGTGGGCACCGGCAATGCGGAGGTGGGCCATGAATGAACGCCGTTTTCACAAGCGCAGCATCTTTCTGGTCCTGTACCTGGTGTTTGCGGTGCTGCCCATCTACTGGATGGTCAATATGAGCTTCAAGACCAATGAAGAGATCGTGGCCAGCTTCACGCTGTGGCCGCAGCACTTCACCTGGGGCAATTACCGCACCATCTTCACCGACCCGTCGTGGTATTCGGGCTACATCAACAGCATGATCTACGTGGCCATCAACACGGTGATCGCGCTGACGGTGGCGCTGCCGGCGGCCTATGCCTTCTCGCGCTACCGCTTCCTGGGCGACAAGCATGTGTTCTTCTGGCTGCTGACCAACCGCATGACGCCGCCGGCCGTGTTCCTGCTGCCGTTCTTCCAGCTCTACACCACCATGGGGCTGATGGACACGCACATGGCAGTGGCGCTGGCGCACCTGCTGTTCAACGTGCCGCTGGCAGTGTGGATCCTGGAAGGTTTCATGAGCGGCATTCCGCGCGAAATTGACGAGACGGCCTATATCGACGGCTACAGTTTTCCGCGCTTTTTCCTCACCATCTTTCTGCCGCTGATCAAGGCCGGGGTGGGGGTGGCGGCGTTCTTTTGCTTCATGTTCAGCTGGGTGGAGCTGCTGCTGGCACGCACGCTGACCAGCGTGAATGCCAAGCCCATTGTGGCCACGATGACCCGCACCGTGAGCGCCTCGGGCATGGACTGGGCCACGCTGGCTGCGGCGGGGGTGCTCACCATCCTGCCGGGGGCGGTGGTGATCTGGTTCGTGCGCCACTACATCGCCAAAGGCTTTGCCATGGGCCGCGTGTAACGCGGCGGGAGACCCCTATGTTCAGTTGGATGGTCTGGACCACTCCGGTGGCCGTATTTTTTAGCTGCATCGCGCTGATGCTGGTGGGCATGACGGTGTGGGAAATCCGCAGCCCCACGGTGCAGCGCAAAGGCTGGCTGCCCATCGAAACCACGCGCGGGGACCGCCTCTTCATCGGCCTGCTGCTGGCGGCCTATATCAACCTGGCATGGGTGGGGCTGGGCGAGAAGATGGTGCAGTGGTTCGGGCTGGAGCAGGAGCCTTCGGTGTGGATCAGCTTTGTGCTGTCCATGCTGGTGCTGGCGCTGGTGATGCGCAAAGGCTGACGGAATGGTGGCACCGGGGGCCCCGCGGGGGGCGCCCCGCCCCCCCCACAACAAAAGGCCCCCCGCATATAAAAAAAAAAAAACCCCCACCAAAAAAAAAAAAAAATCCGTTTTATGCTGTTTTTGTTGATAAACACTGGGGGGGGGGGGGG
>NZ_JASHHY010000014.1:0-121278 GCF_030056555.1 Comamonas sp. 17RB
ACCACCGTCTTCGCTGGTCGAGGTGGTGGCCGTCAGCTGCACGGTCACCGTGTCGGCATCGTCCTGCACCTGGGTCGAGGTGGTGCTGCTGATGTCCAGCGCTTCGTAATTGCCGCCTTCGGCCTGGGCGATTTCGAACTGCTGGCCCTGTGTGCCTTGCAGGTAGCCATCGTCAGGGCGGGAGTCGGTGAGCACCGAGCCTGTGAGCTCGCCCACCTTGATGGTGATGGTTTCGCCGGTCTTGAGCGTGATGACCAGATCCGAGCCCTGGGGCGCCTTGTCCACCGTGGCGGTGACCGTGATCTTGCCGCCTTCGGTCACCTGTGTATCGGCGCTGAGCACGATCTCGGTGGGGTCCTGGTCGTCCACCACATTGGTGCTGGTGGTGCTGGTGGTATCCAGACGATCGTAGCCGCCGCCCGTGGTGGAACCGACTTCAAAAATATGCTGGTCCGTGCCCTGCACATAGGCATCATCCGTACGGGTGGGAATCTCCACCGAACCCGAGGTTTCGCCGACCCGGATGACGATGACCTCTCCGGTCCTGAGCGTGATGACCAGATCGCTCCCGCGGGGTGCGCGGTCCACGGTGGCGGTCACGATGATCATGCCGCCTTCCGTCACCTGCTGCTGTGCGCTCAGGGTCAGTGTGCCTTCGTACAGCGGCGGCAGCGTGGTGCCGGCCGCACCGCTCAGGCGGTCTTCCACCACGTCGCTTGCGGGACGGGGGTAAGCCAGCGCCAGCGGCGTTGTGGCTTCCAGCACGCTGGCCAGACGCACAAAGGTGTGGTCACCACCACCACCACCGGCATTGGTTGCGGCAGTGGGATCCAGCTCGGCCAAGGGATCCTGGCCGTTGTTGATGGCGGCAATCAGGTTCTCCACCAGCGGATCGACCGCAGTGGGCACGGCAGCCTCCGCGGCCGGAATGTCTTCGAACACATCCGGGCTCAAGGCCACATCCTGGTTCTCGCCCAGGACCAGCGGTGGCTGCCCGTCGGCCTGCAGCACCACGGTGCTGCCCGAAGCGGTCACGACCTCCGCATCGGCGGGAATACGCATACCTTGGCGCAACGGCGTGAGATTGCCATCCGCATCACGAACCCAGGCCTGGCCTGTCAGCTGTGTCACCAGCACGGGAGTACTTGCCATCTATCACTTTCAATAAGCTTGAGGAACTGCCGCGAATACCTGGTCCGCTGGCGACTTAATATGCGCAATCCTAGGGAAATCCCCTTGCAGTCACTATTGGCGCCGACGCCAATGCCGCACCTTTTATGCAGCAGCAAATGTCAATCATTGTGTGGAATGCATGTAAAAGGCATAGCAGCAAAGATTCAGTGGGCGCATGAAATCGCCCATCGCATTCAAAAACGCCACAACCCACCCCGCGCCCTTGTAAGCAAGGGTTGCGTTCAACGCCGTCGGAGTGGCCCGGCGCACTTGACAAAGATCAACGGTAGTGCAGTCACCCTGCATAGTGAACGCTTGCCAGCAGCCGCGAAGCATCGTTCCGTGGTGGCAACAGCGCAGCGGTAACCCTGCGCCCGGCCCCTTCGGCCAATCCCGGTACCATGCCGCCTCCGGCATGCACGGCCCGGTGACGGCGGAAAACACCGCTCGTTCCCTGTGGGCTGCTTGCACCTGCCCCAGAAAAATATCCCCATCAATTGATACGGAGTTGCAAGCCATGCGCGCACCGCATGCTCACTTTTTTGTGAGCGCCCGGACGCTGGCTGCCAAGCCCTATGAAATCCTCCATCCGCATCGTGGACGTGGACCGTCTGGAAACCTGGAGCAAGTACAAGCCCGGCATGTGCGACACCTGCGCAGCCAACTGCTGCACCATGCCGCTGGAGGTGCGTCTGCCCGACCTGGTGCGCCTGGGCCTGGTGGACCCGTTCGAGGTCGAACACATCGAACCCAAGCAGATCGCCAAGCGCCTGACCAAGATGCGCCTGATCGACCACTTCAATCCCAAGCACGAGATCTTCACCATGGCGCGGCGCGCCAGCGGGGACTGCAACTTTCTGGATGCCACCACACGCCGCTGCACGGTGTACGAGCAGCGCCCGGAGACCTGCCGCCTGCACCCCAAGAAAGGCCCCAAACCGGGTTTTTGCGCCTACGGCAACAAGAACGCCCGCCTCTGAGGCCTGTGGGACCCTTCCCGCCTTCCCAACCCTTCGTTCCGTTCCACCCATGCACCACCTGCACATCGCCGCCGCCTGCCTGTTCAACACCCAAGGTCAGTTGCTGACCGTGCGCAAACGCGGTACCCAGGCCTGGATGCTGCCCGGCGGCAAGCGCGATGGAGAGGAAACGCCGCTGCAGGCCCTGGTGCGCGAGCTGCAGGAGGAGTTGCAGCTCACCATGGCGGCCGCAGACTTTGCGCCCCTGGGCCAGTTCAGCGCCATCGCCGCCAATGAAGCGGCCACCCAGGTGCACGCCCATGTGCTGGTGGCGCACGCCCCCCTGCAGCAGACCGTACAGGCCGCGGCCGAGATTGCCGGGGTGCAGTGGCTGGCACTGGACCAGCCGCTGCCGGACACCCTGGCTCCGCTGCTGCGCAGCCAGGTGATTCCGGCGCTGCGGGCGCGCAACGCGGCGGCCTGAACGCCGCCTGTGGCGCCCTGCGCCAGCCACCTCCTGGACCCCTCATGTAAAAAAAGGCTGCCCTCGGGCAGCCTTTTTGCGGGGGATGCGGACGCTTATTCGTCCTGCAAGGTCTCGATCACATTGTCCTGTAGCCGGGTGGCCAGGATCTTGTCGATGATCTTGCCGTCCATGTCGACCACTTCGAACTGCCAGGATTCCCAGACCACCTTGTCGGCCTCGGTGGGCAGCTTGCCGGTCAGCAGCATGACCATGCCGCTGAGCGTCTGGTAGCGGCCCTTTTCCTCTTCCGGTACGCTCTTCAGGTTCAATCGGTCCTTGAGCTCCACGATGGGGATGTGGCCGTCCAGCAGCCAGCTGCCGTCGTCGCGCTGCACCGCCCAGGCGTCGCTGGGGTCTTCGGTGACGAACTCGCCGGTGATGGCTTCCATCAGATCGTGCACGGTCACGATGCCCTGCACTACGCCGTACTCATCGACCACAAAGGCCATGGGCGCGCCGGAATTCTTGAAGTTCTCCAGCAGTTCCATGCCGGTGATGGTTTCCGGAATGTAGAGCGGTTTTTCCAGGAAGACGCTGGTGGGCGTCAGTTCGCGGTCGCCCTTGAGCGCATGGGCCATCCACTGGCGGGCATTGAGCACACCCAGCAGATCTTCAAAGCTGCCGCTGGTGACGGGAAAACGTGCGTGGTCGTGTTCTTCGATCAGCGCCAGGTTCTCTTCAAAGCTGGCCGTGATGTCCAGGCACACCACATCGGAGCGCGGCACCATCAGCGAGGAAATCTGGCGGTCGTCCAGGCGGAACAGATTGCGCACCATGGCGTGTTCGTTCTTTTCGATGGCACCCGACGAGGTACCTTCGGCCAGCACCGCATGGATTTCATCCTCGGTCACCGAGGATTCATTGCTTTGGCGCACGCCCAGCAGCTTGAGCAGGCCCAGCGTGGAGCTGGTCAGCATCCACACAAACGGCTTGGTCAGCTTGGCCAGCAGGTTGATGGGACGGGCCACCAAGCGGGCGATGGATTCGGGGTTGGTCTGGCCCAGGCGCTTGGGTACCAGTTCGCCCACGACGATGGACACATAGGTGATCAGTACCACCACCACGGCCGTGGAGACGGTGCTGGCGTACTTCACCGGCATGCCCCATTGCTCCAGCCACACGGACAGCGGCTGGGCCAGTGCGGCTTCACCGAAGATACCGTTGAGCACACCGATGGAGGTGATGCCAATCTGAATGGTGGACAGAAAGCGGGTGGGGTCTTCCCCCAGCTTGAGCGCTGCAGCCGCAGCGCTGTCGCCCTCATCAATCAGCTTTTGCAGCCTTGCCTTGCGTGCCGTGACCAGCGCGATCTCGGACATGGCAAACACGCCATTGAGCAGGATGAGGGCGATAAGTATCGGAATTTCCATGATGGTGGGTCGCTGCGGTGGCCTGCCGCAGCATTACAGCTTTCCTAGGGTGAAAAGTTATTGAATCAGGCCAAAGTACAGGCCCGCCAGAATCAGCAGGCCCAGCACAACACGGTACACAACGAAGAATGTAAAGCCCTTGTGTGAAATCAGGCGCATAAACCACACGATCACCGCATAACCGACGACAAAAGCGACAAACGTGGCAGCCAGCGTCATGCCCCACTGGTCGGGTGTCATGGGCTCGCGCTTGAACAGCAGCATGTAAAAGCCCGACAGCAGCACGGCCGGAATCGCCAGCAGGAAGGAAAAGCGGGCCGCCGCCTCACGCGTCATGCCCAGCAGCAGGGCCACGGTGATGGTGCCGCCCGAGCGCGACACGCCCGGAATCAGCGCCATGGCCTGGGCCAGGCCCAGCAACACACCGTCCTTGATGCCCAGCTGCGCAATCGTGCGAGTCTGGCTGCCGCGGCGCTCGGCCCAGCCCAGCAGCAGGCCGAAGACAATCAGCATCACCGCCGTCAGCGCCAGCGTGCGGAAGGTGGTTTCAATGAAATCACGCAGCAGCAGGCCCAGCACACAGATGGGGATGGTGCCCAGAATCACCAGCCAGGCCAGCTTGGCGTCGGCGTTCAGCGGCTCGCCCGCGCGGCGGCTGCCGATCACGGGCAGCGAAGCCAGCCAGGCCGTCAGCATGCGCCACACGTCCTTGCGGAAATAGATCAACACCGCCAGCTCGGTTCCCAGTTGGGTGATGGCCGTGAAGGCAGCGCCTGGGTCGGCATGGCCGGGCAGCAAGGGGCCCAGGATGCGCAGATGGGCGCTGGAGGAGATGGGGAGGAATTCGGTCAGGCCCTGGACCAGGCCCAGGATCAGGGCATCCAGCCAGCCAAAGTTGGCGTGCATAGCGAAAAAAGCAGTTCAGCGAAGTGGGATGGCCGGCGCTCGCACAAAGTTCCCAGAGCGAACACGCAGCAAAAGGTGCCCAGTGTAGCGCGCCGCTGCTTAACTGGCTGGCCCTATGGCCGCTGCCTGCTGTGCCCAGCTGGGACGGCGCGGGTTGATCACCGGCATGGCAATCGAGGCCACGCCACAAACCTGGTTGCGCCCCTGTTCCTTGGCCTGGAACAGCAGGCTGTCGGCCAGCTTGAACACCGTGTCCACCGTGTCCTCGTCGCGCACCTGGGCCAGGCCCACGCTCACGGTGACATAGGGCGCGGTGGGCGAGGCATCGTGGGCCAGGTTCAGCCCATGCAGGTCGATCAGCAGCTTTTCCATGCGCTTGCGCAGTGACTGCACATCTTCGTCATAGGCCACCAGGGCAAATTCCTCCCCGCCCAGCCGCACGGCCAGATCCAGCGGGCGGCGTGCATAGTCCGCCAGCAGATTGCCCACCAGCCGCAGCACCTCGTCGCCGGCCTGGTGACCGTAGAGATCGTTGTAGAGCTTGAAGTGGTCGATATCGATCACCGCCAGGAACAGGGATTCCTTCTCCCGCTTGGCGTGCAACATGTTGCGCTGGAACTGCTCGCGAAAGATCCGGCGGTTGGCCAGCCCCGTCAACGGGTCGTGGCAGGCCTCCCAGTCCAGCAGCTTGCGCAGCACGAACTGCTGGCGCAGTGCACGCTCGCGGAAATACGCCGTCACACCGGACAGCACCAGCGTGACCCACATCATGACCACCACCAGCCAGTGCTCAGCCAGCTGCTGGGGCTGCGGCAGCAACCACGGCCCCGCAGCCGTGGAAATCACGCACACCACCACCGCGGCCAGCAGGGCCTTGCGCAGCCGGATGCCCAGCGGGTACAGCGCCACCACCACCGTCAGCAGCATGACGATGCTGGCCTCAGGCAGGCCCAACGATTTGGCCGTATAGGAAGAAATCACCACCCCGCAGCCACAGGTCACCACAGACACCACGATCCAGAACTCATGGGTGGCGGACCGGGTCCCGGGGTGCAGCAAGACATACAGGGTGCACAGAAAGCAGGCCAGCACCACCCAGCGCTGCAGCATCACACCCAGCACAAACTGCAGTTCCCGGCCGGTGCCCAGAACCGCCTGCATGCGCCACCAGTCAAAGGCCGCGAAGAAGATCCACACCAGGCCCAGAAAACCCAATGTAAACAGCGTGCTGCGGCGCTGCTGCACACGCAGCTCCTGGGTGAATTCCTGCTCCAGCACCGGCGAGGCAAAACGCAGCGTGGTCAGCGACCGCCCCATTTCCTGGCGCAGTGTCGCGGCTTCGTTTTCTGGGCTGACGGAAATGGCCATGGATGCAGGACTTTCGAAATGCCCCGGACTGCCCTGGCGTGCAACAGGACGCCCAGGACGTGGAGGAGAGCTAGCGGTATTGTGGACAGGGGCTGTTACATGCGGGCTCCGCCAATACATTTGGTAACTGTAGGACAACATCTATTTGTCGCTCTTGCGGCTTCGGCAGCCGTGGCTGCCACATGCCGGACATGCCTGGTTGGCAGGCAAGGATCTCCCGGCGTCCGCTGGGTGACCATGGTGCAAGGCCCTTGCGCCTATCGTCGGCTTTTTCCTGCCTGAGCAGATCCGCACCGCGGCCCCGCGGCAGTCCCGGGTCTGCGCGATCGAAAGCCGCCATGTCCCCCCCCTCCAACGACCGCCTGCCCCCGATTCCCGAAAGTGACTGGACGCCCGAACAGCGGCGCCTGGCCCAACCCATCATCGATGGACCGCGCGGCGCACTGATTTCGCCCTTTGTGCCGCTGCTGCGCAGCCCGGAGCTGATGGACCATGCCCAGCGCATGGGCGAGTACCTGCGCTTTCGCAGCAGCATCGGTCTGCGGCTGTCGGAGCTGGCCATCTGCATCACGGCCCGCCACTGGTCGCAGCAGGTGGAGTGGGCCATTCACGCGCCCATTGCAGAACGTGAAGGGATTGCACCTGCGGCCCTGGCCGATATCGCCCTGGGCCGCACTCCCGGCGCCTTGCAGCCGGACGAAGCCGTGCTCTACGCCTTCTGTACCGAGCTGCACCGCCACCAGGGCATCAGCGACGCCACCTGGGCCCAGGCCGTTGCCCTGTGGGGCGAGCAAGGGGTGGTCGACCTGATCGGCGTCAACGGCTACTACACCTTGCTGTCGATGGTGATGAACAGCGCCCGCACCACGGTGCCGGCCTCCAGCGCCAGCCCCTTGCCGCCCTTGGGAAAGGGTGGCTGACCCCTCCCTGGGTCACGGATCCTCGACACGCGCAGACCGCCAACCGCATGGCCGGTGCGGCCGCAGGCCACTTCGCGGGGGCAGGACCGCTCTGGCCCTGCCATATCCCGCCCCGATGCAGACCGTTTTGTATGGTTTCATATGAAATCATACAAACTGAAAATTTTGATCCTGCCACAGCTGAAACATGTTTTTCAGCCACTTCCGCATCAAATCCTTACTGAATATCTATCAGACGCTATCTTTTTTGATAAGCGTGCTGTTACATGCACTCCCGACTGCCTTTTTGGCAGGCAAGTTGCACAGCGGCCATGGTCTGCCGTTGCCGGAAACTGAAAACGCATTGAAAACCGCTTTTCAGCGCCCCTTCCCCGCGGATTTTCACCCTGCTGAGCCACACCAGCACGCCAGCTTTTCCACACAAGATGTGAACACCCGCTTGCACCATTTTGTGGATAATTTTTTGCCCTGAATGAACCGGGCATGTCCCCGGCGTGTGGATAACCATGCGCCCCCAACCTGTGCACAACATCTGTTTGATATGAAAAGATATTTTCAACAGCCTGAGAATGTTGTTCCCAGGTATCAAGCGGCTATTCACAAACTTGTCCCAAGCCGCTAGGCTCTGCAACATCCCTCCCCACAGGCTGACAGGCAGCGGTGCGGCAGGGATTTAGAGAGCGTTTGTCCACATGTGCCGCGAGGCTGCGACAATCGGTGAATGCGGCCGGATACCGGCTGCGTTGTATGGCATGCAGGGCTCACCCGCATACAGCCTGCAATACGGTATTTGTAGTGTTTATTCATAAGATTTCACATCTTATCCACTACATATCCATGTATTTATTCATATAAAACACCGGTTTCCCCCCGCAAGACCGCTCTCCACACCCTCCATGAGCCAGGAAAAATGGGCCGCGCTGGCCCTTGAATCGTTCGATTCCGTTGTCGCATCCATCCCCGGGTTCCGCAGCCGTGACGGCCAACGGCGCATGGCCGATCAGGTGGCGCGCACGTTCGCCCAGGCCCAGCTGGGCAAAATCGAGGAAGGCGCTCCGGAGCCAAAAAAATCGATCGCCGTGGTCCAGGCCGGAACCGGGGTGGGCAAGTCACTGGCGTATTCGGTGCCCGCCATCAGCACCGCCCTGGCACGTGGCACGCGGGTGCTGATTTCCACCGCCACGGTGGCGCTGCAGGAACAGCTGGTGAACAAGGATTTGCCGGCCCTGGCGCAGAAAATGCCGGTCCCTTTCAAATTTGCGCTGGCCAAGGGGCGTGGGCGTTTTGTCTGCAAACTCAAGCTCGAGCGGCTGTCCAGCACCGGTGAGCACAGCGATGAAGCCGATGACCTCTTTGCCGAAGAAGAAGCGGCCCAGCGCAAGGCCCGGCCGCCGGCCGAAAAAGAGGCGCGCATGCAGTTCTATGCCAGCATGGCCGACGCCCTGGCCACCGGCGAATGGGATGGCGACCGCGACAGCCTGAAAACCCCGCCCGAGCCCGAAGCCTGGAGCCCCGTGGCCGCCGAAGGCAGCAGCTGCACCGGCAAGCACTGCCCCGTGTTCAGCAGCTGCACCTACTACGAACGCCGCAAGGACATGGTGGCGGCCCAGGTCATCGTGGCCAACCACGATCTGTTGCTGTCCTCACTGGGCGCCCGTCTGCTGCCCGAGCTGGACAACTGCCTGCTGGTGCTGGACGAGGCCCACCACCTGCCGCAGACCGCCCTCTCCCAGTTCGCCTGCGAGATGGATCTGAGCCGCCTGCAGTGGATCGACAAGCTCACCAGCCGGGCCCTGCGCGTGGGCCAGCTGATGGAAGTGGAGGAAATCGCCGAGCTGCCCGGCCACAGTGCCGGCCTGCGCCAGCACCTGACGGATCTGGCCTGCCTGGTGATGGAGATCTACGGCGACGCACTGAAGGGCCAGAAAGACAGCTGGGGCCCGGCCCGTGTACGGGCTCCACGCGGCGTTTTGCCGGAACCCCTGATCAACCCCCTGGCGCAGGTCATGCACCACGCCACCGGCTTTCTGGACGCCTTGCGGGCCATTTCCAAGGCATTGCGCGCCGAGATCAAGGACAAGCCCGAGGAAGCCCAGCGCCTGTCCGCCCTGTATGCCCAGGTGGGCACCCTGGCGCCACGCCTGGAATCGGTGCACGACACGGCCCAGCTGTTGAGCCAGCAACCCGAGATGCAGGCCGACGGCAGCGCCCAGGTACCCAATGCCGTACCCAATGCCAAGTGGTTCACCCTGGAGATCGATGGCGACTACATCGTCGTCAAGGCCCATGCCAGCCCCATCCTGCCGGGCGCCACGCTGCGCCACCACCTGTGGAGCCAGGTCCGCGGTGCGGTGCTGACCTCGGCCACCCTGACCAGCTGCGGCGGCTTCGATTTCTTTCTGCGCGAAGCCGGCCTGCACGGCGACGCCAGCGTGCAGACGCTGGAGGTGGCCAGCCCTTTCGACTATGCCGCCCAGGGCACGCTGGTGGCCCACCAGACCCATGCCGACCCGCGGGAAGCCCAGGCCTTCACCGCCGAAATGGTGGACGCCCTGCTGAACGACCTGGCGCTGGTGCAGGCCGGCGCCCTGGTGCTGTTCACTTCCCGCGAGCAGATGCGCCAGGCCGTGGACGCCCTGCCCTCCCACATGCGCAGCTACGTGCTGGTGCAGAACGCCATGCCACGCACCATGCTGCTGTCCGACCACCGCAGCCGGGTGGAGTCGGGCCTGCCCTCCATCATCTTCGGCATGCAGTCGTTTGGCGAGGGACTGGATCTGCCCGGCGCACTGTGCGAATCACTGTTCATCACCAAGCTGCCGTTTGCCCCGCCGGATGACCCGGTGGGCGAATCCCGTGCCGAGTGGCTGCGTACCAGTGGCCGCAACCCCTTCAACGAGCTGGTGGTGCCAGCCACCGCCATCCGCCTGGCGCAATGGGTGGGCCGTGCCATCCGCACCGAGGAAGACCAGGCCCATGTCTACTGCTACGACAAGCGCCTGGTTGCCACCAACTATGGCGCCCAGCTGCTCAAGGGCCTGCCACCGTTCACCCTGGCCAAGCGCGCAGCCTAGCGCGGTCTGGCAGCCTCCTGCGCCCCTCGCAGAAGGGGCCACCGCATGCGTGGCCTGGCCACACCATGTGCAGGCCGGTTCAGCGGCGCGAAGAACGGCTGTGCCCGGTGCGTGCACCTGGATCAACCCCTGCCTGTTTTTTCATCAGGAAAACGCACGCGCCTCCCACCATCCTCACCATGCACATGCCCGCCATGGGCTGTGCACAACTGCTTTTTCAACGCGTCCTGCCTCCGCATCCCAGCCGTGTCCCTGCGGCCACGGATCGGCCGACAGTGCTGCGCCAGGGTCATTGAATTTTTTTGAACATTCCGGTTTTCAGAGGCAAGTTGTCCAGTTATCCCATGCCTTGCATAACTTTCTGTGGATAAAAACCGCTGAATGTCCAAAGAAACGGCGGCATGGTCACGCCGATTCGGATGAAAAACGCTTTTCAACCCCATGCAGCGCACGCGGCGAAGTATGCCGCTTTTCAGCGCACGGCCGTCTGCCGTTCCTCGAAAACCGGGGCTTTCCGTGCGGTCATGCCCTTTGTGGAGCCCCGAGCTGGGAGTCCTCTCTATGACTTCTTCTTTATTTCAATGAAATAAATTAGTCGTAGTAGTAAAGCACCGGTTTTTTTGTGGATAACCCACTGAGTCCATGCTTTTTCAAGGGCTTGCATGGTGGAAAAACATGTGGGTCATGCACAAGTTCTGCTGTCCTTGCAACGGGGACAACTGCACACATCCCTGGATTTTTGTGGAAAACCTTTTTTTTCCAGTCAACTTGTCCACAGAGTGACCTTCCCTCTGATGTCACGTAGTTTTAAGAGATTTTTTTTGAAAACAAAAGGGATACAGCTATCAATTTTGATGTGAATAACTGAAAAACCAAGGTTTACCAACAATCTGCCACTTCGGTGTTGGCAATCTGCTGGGCTCCAGAAACGATGGAAAAGTGGATTGAAAAAAACGCAAACGGACTGGAAGGCATGAAAAACCGCGCAAACTTTGCGCGCAGATGTTGTTCCTATATTTAATTTTTAAAATTAGTAGTCATAGTAAGCACCGCCAGATTCTGTGGAAAAGTCTTCTTTTTCTTTGTATTTCAATGGCTTGGAGATTGTTCAAGCATGTGGTTGGCACCGGGCTGCCGCTGTCACCCGATTGGGTACAAGCTGAAAAAAACTTTCCAGCCAGTGGATAAGTGCCAAGTTGCTCTTTTTTTCTGCCCATGCTTGTCCACAGGCCTGGAAAGCGCTCGAACAGGCTCCAACCCGCCGAAACAGGCCTCCCGGTGCGGTGGGAGAGGGCTCCCCACCGGATGTAACTCGGTTACGAAAGTTTGAAATGTCGCCAAACCAGGTAACTGAGTTACTTTCTTTGGATAAGTTGTTGTTTTATATAGAACCTCTGCCCCAGGCGGATGCCGGACACGGAGCCGGCAGCTGCATGCGCCGTGGCAGAGCTGGCCCGAGCGTCCTGGCGGTGCATCGCTGTCACCAAGGGGGCGGGCCCGTGGTGGCGGCAAGCGGGTCCGTAGAGGGTCCGTGCCAGGGGCGGGAAGGTGAAAAGAATTTTTCGCGCTGTGTGGGGTGTGCTGCGCGGGAAAAAACCGGAATGTGCCGCATAGGCGGCACATGCGGCCATGGGGCACATGTATGGCGGGCCTGCGGCTTCCGGGTCAAAACTGCAGGCATAAAAAAAGCAGGCACAAGGCCTGCTGAAGAGGGTGGAGTCCCGGCTGGGCAACCGGGATGGCGCACAACCGAAACCGATTCAGGCGCCGGGCGCCGCAGCGGGGGCTGTCTGACCAGGCTGACCCATGCCGGGGTGGCCCATGCCGGGATGGCCTTCGCCACGGGGACCGCCGCGGTGCATGCCAGGACCTTTGCCATGGCCGTGGCCGTGCATGGGCATGGCCACATCGAATGCTTTTTGCTGCGCCGGATTCAGGCTGGCGTAGAAGGCCTTGGTGGCGTTTTCACGCTGCTCGATGGCGGCGTTGCGTTCCTTGCGCAGGCTCTGGGCCTGGTCAATGCGCTGGGGCGTGGTCAGCTTGCTGAAGGCCTCACGGTCCATGCGAGGCGCTTTGCGCTCTGCAGGGCGGGTGGCTTCCACGTACTTTTTCCAGGCACCTTCCTGGGCGGCGGTCAGCTGCAGCAAGGGCTTGACGCGTTCCATGTGCTGGGCATGCATGGCGGCGGGGTCCAGGGCAGGGCGGCCCGCCTGGTGGGGGTGGGCAGGGGCGGTCTGGGCCGTGGGGGCTGCGGGTGCGGCGGTGTTCTGTGCCCACACGGGCAGGGTGAAGGCGCCGGCCAGTGCAGCAGCGGTGGCGGTGGCGATCAGAGAGCGTTGCAAGAGGGCCATGGTGATGTCCTTTCCTTCAGGTTGAGGGGGACGCTGCAGCTTGGTTGCAGCGCTTGAATGCAAGTGTGGGGACTGTCTGTAAGCGTTCCATGTGGAAACCGTGATGCTGTGTAAAGTAATGCGAAGCCTGGAGACCCTCTGCACCCCGTACCTGGCAGGGCAGGGTGGTCCACAATGGGCAAAGTGAGGAATTTCCACGCCACAAGGTCGGCGTGGGTAGCCATGGTTTGGATAAGGCGCAGCGCCGACGGAGCCGCTGCGCTGCATGACACAGAAAAGAGGTTGCTGCGTGTTCAAGAACATGATCGTGTACCGCATTGCGGCGCAATGGCAGGGTGCACTGGAACAGATGGAAGAAGCGCTGCAAAAGACGCCTTTCACCCCCTGTGGAGCGACGCAGGAAAAGTCTTCCGGCTGGGTGCCGCCGCGTGGCGAAGAGCATGGGCTGCTGGCCGAAAGCGTTGGCGGCCAATGGGTGATGCGCTATATGAGCGAGAGCAAGATGCTGCCCGCCAGCGTGCTCAACCGCAAGGTGGCGGAGAAGGCCGAAGCGATTGAAAAAGAGTTCGGCCGCAAACCGGGCAAAAAGGAAAAGCAGGAGCTCAAGGACGAAGCCAAGCTGGACCTGCTGCCCATGGCCTTCACCAAGCAGGGGGCCATGTGGGTCTGGCTGGATCCGCAGGCCAAGCTGCTGGTGCTGGACACCGGTGCCCAGGGCCGTGCCGACGAGGTGGTGACGCTGCTGGTCGAAAGCCTGCAGGGCTTTGGCGTGGCGCTGCTCGATACGCAGACCAGTCCCCAGGCAGCCATGGCGCACTGGCTGATCAGCCAGGAGCCGCCGGTGGGTTTTTCGGTGGACCGCGAATGCGAGCTCAAGGCCGCAGACGAATCCAAGGCGGTGGTGCGCTACGCACGCCACCCGCTGGATATCGACGAGGTCAAGCAGCATGTGGAGCAGGGCAAGCTGCCGACCAAGCTGGCCATGACCTGGGATGACCGCGTGAGCTTTGTGCTGAGCGACACCCTGCAGGTCAAGAAGATTGCCTTCTTGGACAGCGTGCTGGATGAGGCCGGCGATGAAGGCGGTTTTGACACCGATGTGGCGATTGCCACCGGTGAGCTGAGCCGCCTGATTCCGGACCTGATCGACGCCCTGGGCGGTGAAGGCCGTACCGAGCTGGGCCAGGACCTGCCTGCGGCATTGCAGCCGTCGGGCTCGGGGACCGAAACCCTGGCAGTGCGCGTGGCCGGTGGCAGGCCGGCCGGGCAGGGCGGCAAGGTGACCGGGCCGGCCGAAGCCCCGGTGGACACCGATCCGCAGAGCGTGCCGTTCTGAAGGTGGTGGCGGGGCCGCAGCCGCGCCTTCAAAACGGCGCGTCGCGGTGGCTGCGCTCAAAGAAACGCAGCGACTCTGCCGTGGGCTGTGCCAGCACCACCCGGTTGCGGCCGTTGCGCTTGGCTTCGTACATGGCGGCATCGGCGGCCGCCACCAGGGCTTCCCACGGGCTGGGCTGCTGGAGCTGGGCGGTATAGACCCCCACACTGATGGTGAACTCCAGGCGGGGGCCGGTGCTCAGCTGCAATGGGCTCAGGCGCACGGCATCGCACAGGCGCTGGGCCAGGGGCAAGGCCTCGGCGGAATGGGTGTGGGGCAGCAGCAGCACGAATTCCTCCCCGCCGTAGCGCGCCGCCAGATCGCCTTTGCGCAGCTGGCTCTGCAGCGTGTGTGCCACGCTCTGGATCACCCGGTCGCCCACCAGGTGGCCGTGGCTGTCGTTGATGCGCTTGAAGAAATCGATGTCCAGCACCACCACCGACAAGGGCGTGCCGGTGTGCACGGCCTGGGCCATGGCGTCGAGCAGGCCTTGCACCAGGGCCGTGCGGTTGGGCAGCTGGGTCAGCGGATCGAGCCGGGCCTTGTCTTGGTCCAGCGCGGCCTGGCGGTCGTGCAGCATCAGCAGCAGACCGATGCTGGAGAGCACCAGGTTCACGAACAGCGTCAGGCAGACGCTCCACAGCGCCAACTGCTCGTACACCGACAGGCGCTGGCGCGAAAACGGCAGGGGAGAGGTCTCCTGCACGATCAGCGGCAGCAGGGCCAGACTCTGCGCCAGCACCGCCACCACCACCAGCACCCAGCCGCTGCCCGGCGTGCTGCGGCGCATGCGTTGCAGCAGCCACAGCAGGTAGAGCAGCTGGCCCAGCAGCAGGGCGGCATGAAGGCGGTGGAACAGCCCCCAGTCCTGCGGCAGCAGCAGCGCTGCCAACGCCATGGTGATGGCCTGGGGCAGAAACAGGATCAGGCTGTCGCGCACCAGGCGGTCGCTCTGGCGAAAGCGCTGCAGCGCAATGGTGAAACAGGAGGTGGCCAGACAGACCAGCAGCAAGGCGGCCATCAGCAGCGCCAGGCTGGCGTTGCGACTGACCAGGGCCAGCAGCAGATAGGCCATGCCGATCAGGGTGTTGCACCACAGCCCCTGGGACAGGCCCTGGTACCAGAACGGCCGCCCCAGCACCCAGATCACCCAGGCCAGCACCCAGGCAGCCAGGCCGATCATGCCCAGGGCTGTGAGGAAGTCTGGCGCTAACGAAGGCATGGCTTGGCTAGGGATACGCTATGAAGCCATCCTAGCCCAAGCTTTTGCCTGTGGTTCGCCATGCCCCGGTTTGGAGCAAAACGGCCCTGTAAGCCCTTTTAGAGGGTGGTGGTAGGGCAGGACCTCAGTGGATGCCGGAACGCGTGCGACGGCGCGTTTTGTTCTCGTACATGGCGGCGTCGGCCAGGGCCAGGGCCTGCTCGGTGCTGGTCTGTGCCGGGTGCACGGCCACTACGCCGACGCTGGCGCCGGGGTAGTGCAGCAGATCCTCCGCTACGGCCACATCGCACTGGGTGGCCAGCGCCAGGCGCGTACAGCACCTGGGTCGCCGATTGCGAAATCTCCGGGCCGGTGCCCACCATGACGAACTCATCGCCGCCGATGCGTGCGGCAAAGTCGCTGTCGCGCAGCGCATTCAGCAGCTGGCGCGCCACGGTCTGCAGCAGCTGGTCGCCTGCTTCGTGGCCGTGCTGGTCGTTGATCTGCTTGAAGCCGTCCAGGTCGATGAAGGCCAGCAGCACGCTGCGTCCATCGCGCTCGGCCCGGGACCACATGCGGGGCAGTTCCTCCATCAGGGCATGGCGGTTGGGCAGGCCGGTGAGGGCGTCGGTCAGCGCATAGTTGGCCAGCTCCAGATTGCGTTGCTGCAGCTCTTGCAGCAGCAGCTCCCGCTCCACCTGCTGGCCGATCAGGCCGGCGAACAGCTCCAGCGTGGCCATGGCACCGTCGGGCATGGCCTGCTCGACGCCGCTGGCAGCGCACAGCGTGCCGTAGAGCTGGCCCTGGGGCAGGCGCACCGGGGCGCTGACATAGGTGTGCAGGCCCAGGGCGCGGGCGGCCTCGGAATCGCCCCAGCTGGAGACCACATCCGCCGTATAGGGCTGGCGGTCCTCCAGCGCGCGGCGGCACAAGGTGTCCTGCCAGGGGACGACCAGGCCTTCGGGCATCTCCAGCCGGCCGCGGTTGCAGGTGTACAGCACATGCTGCTGGCTGTGGGGCAGGTCGATGCGGGTGAGGTAGGTGGAATCCAGTTTGGTCACCTGCTGCAGCATGTCCAGCAGGGGGCGGGTCAGCTCCTCCAGGGACTTGGCATGAACGAGGGTGTGGCTCAGACGGGGCAGCAGGGATTCCATGGGAGGCACGGGAGCAGGGTGGTCAAGGCTCGGATGATAGGGCGCGCGCAGCGCAACAGACGGTGGCGCGGCCCGGGATGTGTGACAGAGCTTGTCTTAGCGCAGCTGTCGTTGCGGATGCCGGGTTTCAGCTGCTCGGATGGAGGCTGGAACCCGGCATCAACACGGGGCGGAAAGCCCCCGCGCCGGGCGGGCGTCAGACGCGCTCGAAGATGGCGGCAATGCCCTGGCCGCCGCCGATGCACATGGTCACCAGCGCATAGCGGCCACCGGTGCGGTGCAGCTCGTAGACCGCCTTGGTGGTGATGATGGCGCCGGTGGCGCCCACGGGGTGGCCCAGCGAGATGCCCGATCCATTGGGGTTGACCTTGGCGGGGTCCAGCCCCAGTTCCTGGATCACGGCGCAGGCCTGGGCGGCAAAGGCTTCGTTGGCCTCGATCACGTCCATGTCCTGGATCTTCAGGCCTGTGCGGACCAGCACCTTCTGGGTGGCGGGCACCGGGCCGATGCCCATATAGGCCGGCTCCACACCGGCATGGGCATAGCCCACCAGGCGGGCCAGCGGCTTGACGCCCAGGGCCTGCATGCGCTCGCCGGCCACCAGGGTGACAGCGGCAGCACCATCGTTGATGCCCGAGGCATTGCCGGCCGTGACCGAGCCGCCTTCCTTCTTGAAGGCGGGTTTCATGCCCGCCAGGGTTTCCAGTGTGGTGGCCGCACGCACATGTTCGTCGGTGTCGAACAGCACCGAGCCCTTGCGGCTGGCGATTTCCACCGGAACGATCTGCTCCTTGAAACGGCCGGCCTCGATGGCGGCCGCGGCGCGCTGCTGGCTCAGCACGGCCAGTTCGTCCTGCATGCTGCGGGAGATCCGGTAGCGCTCGGCCACGTTCTCGGCCGTGATGCCCATGTGCATCTTCTGCCAGGGGTCGTGCAGGATGCCCAGCATGTAGTCGATGCTCTTGGCGTCCCCCATGCGCTGGCCCCAGCGGGAGGCCAGGTCGAAATAGGGGCCGCGGCTCATGGATTCGGCGCCGCCGCCAATCGCCACATCGCAGTCGCCCAGGGCAATGGCCTGGGCGGCGGACACGATGGCCTGGAGGCCGGAGCCGCACAGGCGGTTCACATTGAAGGCCGGGGTTTCGATGGGGCAGCCGGCATCGATGGCGGCCACGCGCGACAGGTAGGCGTCCTTGGTGTCGGTGGGGATCACATTGCCCATGACCACATGGCCCACGGCATCGGGGGCGATGCCGGCGCGCGCGATGGCCGCTTTCACGGCGGTGGTGGCCAGCTGTGTGTTGGGCACATCCTTGAGGCTGCCGCCGAAAGTGCCGATGGCGGTGCGGGCTGCGCTGACGAGGAAAACCTCGCGGGTCTGGCTCATGCTTGTCTCCTGAGAAAGTGGTCGGGGTGCTGGCGCGGCCTCGCTGTGCCGGGTCCAGCCGCAAATTGTGCGTTTGCACATTGGAAATGCAAAGCCCCGCCGCCCTGGTCATCTGCGTGACCGGATGCGGAGGGGCCCTGGTGGTGGGGATGTCGCTTCAGTGCGGGGGGGCGAGTTCCGGCGCGGCCAGATCGTCCAGGATGGGGCAGTCCGGGCGGTCATCGCCCCGGCAGCAGGACACCAGCGACTGCAGGCTGCGCTGCATGGCCTGCATGGCGGCAATGCGCTCGCCCAGTTCGGCAATGTGCTGCTGGGCAATCTGCTTGACCTGGGCGCTGCTGCGTGCCTGGTCGCGCCACAGGCCCAGCAGCAGGCTGATCTCTTCCATGGAAAAGCCCAGATCGCGGGAGCGGCGGATGAAGCGCAGCGTGTGCACGTCGGCCGGACCATACTGGCGGTAGCCGCTGTCGGTGCGGGCCACTTCGGGCAGCAGACCCAGCGATTCGTAATGCCGCACCATGCGGGCCGACACGCCGGCCAGGCGTGCGGCGTCACCAATGGGCACCGGCCAGTGGGCCGGCGCCGCCGCCTCAGGCGGCGACCTGGTAGCCTTCTTCGGCGATGGCATGGCGCAGGGCCTCGCGTTCGGCGGCACTCTGCACCACCACTTTCTTCTGGGCCCGGTCGATCTGCACCTGGGCCGATGCATCGACTTCGTGCACCGCATTGGTGACGGCGCGCTCGCAATGGCCGCAGGTCATGCCTTCAACGTGAAATTCATGTTCCATGGTGGTTCTCCTGAGAAAAAAGAGGCGGACCCGGATGGGTGTGCTGCCTGGGATGGGTCCATGATGAACCTTCACATGATGGCAAAGTCAAGCCGGTTTTGCAGTCCCCCGCCATGGCGCGGATGGTTTCACGTGAAACCAGGAAGGCAGGGGATGGAGATGCTGCACTGCACAAAGAGACGAAGGAAGTTGCCAGAGTGACTGAAACCCCGTATTCCCGGGGAATTCCCGTCAGTTTCCCCAGGCCACGAAGGGGCGATGTCTGGCAAACTTTGACACTTCTATCCAGAATTTGCATTTATTTGCAATATGACGCCGACGGACGTGGAAATCCTGTGTGTTCAGCTGGATCTGTCTGTTGCTCAGTGCTTTGGAGGTTTGCGGTCATGAATGTGTTTGCACTCATGCGGGGTTTCACGATCAGGTTGCGCATGTTGGGCGCCATCGCGGTGGTATTGGTGCTGCTGGGCCTGCTGGGAGGGGCCGGGATGTGGGGCATGTTCCGCATCCAGGACATGAGCCAGGATTTCCGTCAAACCTCGTACACCAAGGCCCAGCACCTGTCCCAGCTGCGCGCCAGCCTGGGTCTGGTGCGCCAGCACGAGAAGGACATGATCATCCAGTACGAAAACCCGGAGCGCGTGACCAAGGCCAAGGAGTCGTGGCTCAAGGGGCTGGAGCAGGTCAAGGCCGTGTCTCAGAAGTTCGTGGGGGAGGTCAGCGATGCCGACGATGCGCTCGTGCAGGAGCTGATGCAGCGCATGGACAACTACCAGAAGCAGTTCGAGCCGGTGGTGCGCCAGCTGGAAGCCAATGGCTATGACACGGCCACCATCGCCTACCGCATGGGCAACAAGGCCATGGCCGAGCTGGTGGAAGTGGATACCCTGGTGCAGAAGCTGGCCCAGGTGCTGCAGGACGAGGCGGATGCCGCCCAGCGCAACGAAAGCGAAGCCGCCACGCAGACCCAGTGGCTGTTCCTGCTGTCCGTGGTGATCACGGTGCTGGTGGTGGCGCCGCTGACGCTGCTGAACATGGTGTCCATCTGCCGCCCGCTGGAAATTGCCCGCCGCATGGCGCTGGCCATTTCCAAGGGCGATCTGTCCCAGCAGATGCAGGTGGAAGGCAAGGATGAAGTGGCGGACCTGCAAACCGCGCTGCAGGAAATGCGCCGCAGCCTGAACCAGATGGTGGGCCAGGTGCACGACGCCAGCGGCAACATTGCCACGGCCAGCCAGGAAATTGCCATGGGCAACACCGATCTGTCCAGCCGCACCGAGCAGACCGCCAGCAACCTGCAGCAGACCGTGGCGTCGCTGATGCAGCTGACCTCCACGGTGCAGCAGACCGCGAGTTCGGCCCAGCTGGCCAACCAGCTGGCAAGCTCGGCCAGCGACACCGCACTGCGCGGCGGCGCCATCGTCCAGCAGGCCGTGCAGAGCATGCAGGACATCTCCACCTCCAGCCGCAAGATCAGCGACATCATCGGCCTGATCGACTCGATTGCCTTCCAGACCAACATCCTGGCGCTGAATGCGGCGGTGGAAGCGGCCCGTGCCGGCGAGCAGGGCCGTGGCTTTGCCGTGGTGGCCGGGGAAGTGCGCCTGCTGGCAGGCCGCAGTGCCGAAGCCGCCAACGAGATCAAGCGCCTGATCCAGACCAGCGTCAGTGCCGTGGACGGCGGCGTGCGCCACGTGGAAGAGGCGGGCCTGAACATGCAGGAAATCGTCGACAGCGTGCGCCGGGTGGGCGACATCATTGGCGAGATCACTGCGGCCTCGAACGAGCAGTCGTCGGGTATTGGCCAGGTGAACCAGGCCGTGGGCGATATCGACCGCATGACGCAGCAGAACGCCGCGCTGGTGGAAGAGGCCTCGGCCGCCGCCGATTCGCTGCGTGACCAGGCGGGCCGCCTGGCCCAGGTGGTCAACCAGTTCCACCTGGACCAGAGCCTGCAGGTGCAGCACGGCAGCCGTGCTCCGGCCGCTGCGGTTGGCAGCCTGCCAGGCGCCGGCCGGCCGGTGGCGGCGCCGCGCGCTCAGCCCAAGGTGGCTGCAGCCCCGCGCAAGGAAGAGCGTGCTCTGCTGAGCTGACCTGCTCCAGATCTGCTCCAGATATGAAAAGGCCTCCAGTTGGAGGCCTTTTTCGTTGGCGGCAGCGTTGCACGGTCTGTGCATCGGCCTTTCAGCGGCGGCTTATTTGGCCAGGCCTTCGGCACGCAACGCGGCTTGCACGGCAGGGCGGCTGCCCACGCGCTGGCGGTAGGCCTGCAGCTGCGGCAGGTCGCCCAGTTCCAGGCCCACATGCTGGGCCCAGTTGGAGACGGTGAACAGATAGGCATCGGCCACACAGAACTGGGCGCCGGTCAGATAGTCCTTGCCGGTCAGCTCCTTTTCCACCCACGCGAAGCGCTTGCGCAGCTGGGCCAGGATGGTGGGCTTGTAATCGGCGGGGGTGCTGGGGTTGAACAGCGGGCCAAAGCCCTTGTGCAGTTCGGTGCCGATGAAATTCAGCCATTCCTGCACGCGGTAGCGCTCCAGGGTGCCGCTGGCCGGAATCAGCTGCTTGGCAGGCACCTGGTCGGCGATGTACTGCACGATCACCGGGCCTTCGCGCAGGGTCTGTCCGTTGTCCAGCACCAGGAAGGGCACATAGCCCAGCGGGTTGATGGTGTAGAAGTCCGTGCCGTCCTGCAGCGTGTGGGTCTTGGTGCTGGCCAGAATGGCTTCGTAGGGCAGGCCGGCTTCTTCCAGCACGATATGGGGGGACAGGGAGCAGGCGCCGGGGCTGTAGTAAAGCTTCATGGTGTGTGGCATGCCCACGCAGGGCAGGGGGTTGAACACAGTTGCACATGCTAAATCGCCGCACGCCCGGCTGCCAAATCCCTGCTGGACACAAGGCCGGGTGCACGGGGCGCTGCGCTGTTTCACGTGGAACACGCCGGGAGGCGGCAGGGCCTGCGGTGTCCAGGCGCGGTGAAAACCGCGGTTCCAGCCTGGGCGAAAGACAAGGCGGGCAAAGGGTGGGAAAATCAACGGTTTGCACGCGCCTGCACATTTGAACGCAGCGCGGAATGCCGGGGTGACAGCGCGTAAGGCCTGCACAGACGCCGGCGGCAGTGGCAGCCTGTTGCCTGCACTGCCAAGACCTCGGGTGGCATGGCGATGCCGCCCGCGACGGAGTTGAACAACATGCTGTACCCCCAAGAATTTGATGTGATCGTCGTCGGCGGCGGTCACGCCGGCACCGAGGCCGCACTGGCTGCCGCCCGCATGGGCTGCAAGACGCTGCTGCTGTCCCACAATATCGAGACCCTCGGCCAGATGAGCTGCAATCCGTCCATCGGTGGCATCGGCAAGGGCCACCTGGTCAAGGAAGTGGACGCCATGGGCGGTGCCATGGCGCTGGCCACCGACCAGGGCGGCATCCAGTTCCGCATCCTGAACAGTTCCAAGGGCCCGGCCGTGCGCGCCACGCGGGCCCAGGCGGACCGCATCCTGTACAAGGCGGCGATCCGGGAGATGCTGGAGAACCAGCCCAATCTGTGGCTGTTCCAGCAGGCGGTGGACGACCTGATGGTGGAGGGCGACCGCGTGGTGGGTGCGGTCACCCAGGTGGGCATCCAGTTCAAGTCCAAGACCGTGGTGCTGACGGCCGGTACCTTCCTGGACGGCAAGATCCACGTGGGCCTGGACAACTATGCAGCCGGCCGCGCCGGCGATCCGCCCGCGGTCACGCTGTCGGCGCGCCTGAAGGAGCTGAAGCTGCCCCAGGGCCGCCTGAAGACCGGCACGCCGCCGCGCATCGATGGCCGCAGCATCGACTTCAGCCAGTGCACCGAGCAGCCCGGCGACGGCATGCCCGGCGGCATGAACGAAGGCCATGTGCCGGTGTTCAGCTTCCGCGGCAATGCCGCCATGCACCCGCAGCAGATGCCGTGCTGGATCACGCACACCAACGAACGCACGCACGACATCATCCGCAGCGGGTTTGACCGCAGCCCGATGTTCACCGGCAAGATCGAAGGGGTGGGCCCGCGTTACTGCCCCAGTGTGGAAGACAAGATCAACCGCTTTGCGGACAAGGACAGCCACCAGATCTTTCTGGAGCCGGAAGGCCTGACCACGCACGAGTACTACCCCAACGGCATCTCCACCTCGCTGCCCTTCGACATCCAGTACGCGCTGGTGCGCAGCATGAAGGGGCTGGAGAACGCGCACATCCTGCGCCCCGGCTACGCCATCGAGTACGACTACTTCGACCCGCGTGGCCTGAAGAGCAGTTTCGAGACCCGCCAGATCCAGGGCCTGTTCTTTGCAGGGCAGATCAACGGCACCACGGGCTACGAGGAAGCTGCGGCCCAGGGCCTGTTCGCCGGCATCAATGCCGGTCTGCAGGCGCGCGGCCAAGGCCCATGGATGCCGCGCCGCGACGAAGCCTATCTGGGCGTGCTGGTCGACGACCTGATCACCAAGGGCGTGACCGAGCCCTACCGCATGTTCACCAGCCGCGCCGAGTTCCGTCTGCAGCTGCGTGAAGACAATGCCGATATGCGCCTGACCGAAATCGGTCGCCAGCTCGGTGTGGTGGGCGATGCGCAGTGGGAGCTCTTCAACCGCAAGCGCGATGCTGTTTCACGTGAAACAGAACGCCTGAAGGCCACCTGGGTGAATCCGCGCAATCTGCCTGCAGCCGAATCCGAACGCGTACTGGGCAAGAGCATCGAGCACGAATACAACCTGTTCGACCTGCTGCGCCGCCCGGGGGTGGCCTATGCCGCTCTGGTGGGCATGGACGGCGGCAAGTATGAAGCGGCCGAGGTGTCGCGTGAAACGCTGGGCGACCTGCACGACGATGTGCTGGAACAGGTGGAGATTGCCGCCAAGTATTCTGGCTACATTGACCGCCAGAAGGAAGAGGTGCTGCGCGCTGCCCACTACGAATCGCTGAAGCTGCCGGCCGAGCTGGACTATATGCAGGTGGCGGCCCTGTCGATCGAGGTGCGCCAGAAACTGCAAAAGCACCGGCCCGAGACCCTGGGCCAGGCCTCGCGCATTTCCGGCGTCACGCCGGCGGCGATCTCGCTGCTGATGATCCACCTGAAGAAGGGCGGCTTCAAGGGCTTTGCGCCTGCAGCCGCCACCGGCACGGAGCAACAGGCATGAGCGCGGCACTGCGGTCCCAGCTGGAGCAGGGCGCCCAGCAACTGAACCTGGGCCTGGGGGCGGCGCAGATCGACACCCTGATGGCCTTCCTCGACCTGCTGCAGAAGTGGAACAAGGTTTACAACCTGACGGCCGTGCGCGATCCGCAGGAGATGATGACCCATCACCTGCTGGACAGCCTGGCCGCCGTGCCCGCGCTGCGCCGCCATGTGGCCAGCCTGGGGCGCCAGCCCGGCGAGCGGGTGGCGCAGCTGGATGTGGGCTCGGGCGGGGGTCTGCCGGGCGTGGTGTTTGCCGTGTGCTGCCCGGAGGTGGATGTGCACTGCGTGGACACCGTGGCCAAGAAAGCGGCGTTCCTGCAGCAGGCGGCGGTGTCGCTGAAGCTGCCCAACCTCAAGGGCATCCACGCCCGGGTGGAAAGCCTGAAGGGACCGTACGACATCGTCAGCTGCCGGGCCTTCGCCTCGCTGATTGATTTCACTACCTGGTCGCGTGCCGCCATCGCGCCGCAAGGCATCTGGTTCGCCATGAAGGGCAAGAAGCCCGACGACGAGATGGCGGCGCTGGGCGGCGATGTGCAAGTGTTTCACGTGGAACCATTGCAGGTTCCCGGCCTGGATGCGGAGCGCTGCATCGTCTGGTTGCGCCCCATTGGCTGAGCGCACTGGTTCAGTGGTTGCAGTTGGAAGCTGCACTGCAGGCAGCGGTCGCATAAACTCGGCGCTTTGATAGAGCAGGGTACATGCATGCTGGGCGTGGCTGATTACGGCGCTTTCGTTGTCGCCATTCTTCTTTTTCTCCTCATTCCCGGGCCAGGCAATCTGGCCTTGATCACCTCCACTGGCCAGGACGGCGTGCGTGCCGGCATGGTCACCGGACTGGGCGTGATCGCCGCGGACCAGGTGCTGATGTGGCTGGCGGTGGCCGGTGTGTCGGCCTTGCTGGCTGCGCACCCGGCCCTGTTCCATGCAGTGCAGTACCTGGGGGTGGCCTATCTGGGCTGGCTGGGCTGGCGCATGCTGCGGGCCCAGCCCGGCGATGCGCCGGTGCTGAAGATGGCACCACGCCAGTATTTCCGCCAGGGCGCCCTGATCACCTTGCTCAACCCCAAGGCCATCGTGTTCTACATGGCGTTCTTTCCGCTGTTTGTCGATCCTGTCCAGCACCGGGGCGTGCTGACCTTTGCAGTCATGGCCGCCACGGTGGCGCTGCTGACGGCGCTGTACAGCGTGGTGGTGGTGCTGCTGACGGCCCGCATGGCCCAGCGTCTGCGGGCCAATCCCGTGGTGGTGCGTGTGCTGAATAAGACAGCAGGTGTGTTTCTGATCGGTTTTGGCCTCAAGTTGGCCATCTCCAAGTAAGCTAAAAAACTATGGCCAAAATCTTCTGTGTCGCCAACCAAAAAGGTGGCGTCGGCAAAACCACTTCGGCAGTGAATCTGGCAGCCGGTCTGGCCAGCATCGGCCAGCGCGTGCTGCTGGTCGATCTGGATCCCCAGGGCAATGCCACCATGGGCTCGGGCGTGGACAAGCGCGCCCTGGAGCTGACGGTGTATGACGTGCTGCTGGAAAACGCCTCCGTCAAGGAAGCCGCCGTGCATTCCGAGCAGGTGGGCTACCACGTGCTCGGCGCCAACCGCGAGCTGTCCGGCGCCGAGATCGAGCTGGTGTCGCTGGAACGCCGCAACGAACGCCTCAAGGGCGCGCTGAGCACCGTCGACGGCGACTACGACTTCGTGCTGATCGACTGCCCGCCTTCGCTGTCCATGCTGACGCTGAACGGCCTGTGCTCGGCCCACGGCGTGATCGTGCCCATGCAGTGCGAGTACTTCGCGCTGGAAGGCCTGACCGATCTGGTGAACACCATCAAGCAGGTGCACGCCAACATG
The DNA here is from genome assembly GCF_030056555.1 of Comamonas sp. 17RB. Classification (NCBI taxonomy): domain Bacteria; kingdom Pseudomonadati; phylum Pseudomonadota; class Betaproteobacteria; order Burkholderiales; family Comamonadaceae; genus Comamonas; species Comamonas sp. 17RB. Next base: position 25,606 of record NZ_JASHHY010000014.1, read on the forward strand.
AACCCGGACCTGCAGATCATCGGCCTGCTGCGCGTGATGTTCGACCCCCGTACCACCTTGCAGCAGCAGGTCAGCGACCAGCTCAAGGACCACTTTGGCGACAAGGTATTCGACACCGTCATCCCCCGCAATGTGCGTCTGGCCGAAGCCCCCAGCTACGGCCTGCCGGGCGTGGTGTTCGACCCGTCCGCCAAGGGCAGCAAGGCCTTCATCACCTTTGCCAAAGAGATGGTGGGCCGCATCAAGAAGATGCGCGTCTGAACATGAAGACAACCAGCTGCCGCGGCCCTTACCGGGCGCACCGGCAGCTATGAAAAGCAAAGCAATGGCCTCTTTCACCCCTTCGGATGTGCTGCTGCTGCCCGGCTGGCAGAACTCCGACGCCGACCACTGGCAAAGCCGCTGGGAACAGCGCTACGGTTACCAGCGCCTGGAGCAGCACGACTGGCAGCGCCCGCTGCGCGGAGACTGGTCGGCGCGGCTGCAGGAGCATCTGGTCGATGCTCCGGCGCCGGTGGTGCTGGTGGCACACAGCCTGGGCTGCATTCTGGCGGCCTGGTGGGCGGCCCATTCCCCGCTGGCGCGCACCCAGGTGCGGGCAGCCTTGCTGGTGGCTCCGGGTGACGTGGAACAGCCGGACCTGCGCGCGCAGCTGCCAGGCTGGTCGCCGGTGGTCCTGCAGGCCCTGCCTTTCCCCTCGGTGCTGGTGAGCGGCAGCAACGACCCGTATTGCGCCCAGGCGCGTGCGCGGCAGTTTGCCCAGGCCTGGGGCAGCCAGTGGGTGGATGCAGGCCCTGCGGGCCATATCAACACGGCCAGCGGGCTGGGCGACTGGGATGCCGGCCACGCCCTGCTGGAACAACTGATGAAAGACAACTGAACCATGGCAACCAAGAAACCCAAGGGCCTGGGACGTGGCCTGGAAGCACTGCTCGGCCCCAAGGTGGATGACAAGGCGGCCCAGGCCGAAGCCGTGCAGACCGGCCAGCCTAGCACGCTGAACCTGGACCAGATGGTGGCCGGCCAGTACCAGCCGCGCACGCGCATGGACGAAGGCGCACTGTACGAGCTGGCGGAAAGCATCAAGGCCCAGGGCATCATGCAGCCCATCCTGGTGCGCCTGCTGGGCCAGGGTGCGAACGCCGGCAAGTACGAGATCATCGCGGGCGAACGCCGTTTCCGCGCCTCCCGGCTGGCGGGCCTGGACAGCGTGCCGGTGCTGGTGCGGGATGTGCCGGACGAAGCCGCCGCCGCGATGGCGCTGATCGAGAACATCCAGCGCGAAGACCTGAATCCGCTGGAAGAAGCCCAGGGCCTGGCGCGCCTGGTGCAGGAATTCGGCCTGACGCACGAACAGGCCGCCCAGGCCGTGGGCCGCAGCCGCTCGGCCGCCTCCAATCTGCTGCGTCTGCTGAACCTGGCAGATCCGGTGCAGACCATGCTGATGGCCGGCGACATCGACATGGGCCATGCCCGTGCGCTGCTGGCGCTGGACAAGGCCGGCCAGATCACGGCCGGCAACCAGATTGCGGCACGCAAGCTGTCGGTGCGCGAGGCCGAAGGCCTGGTCAAGAAGATCACCGAAGAGAACGACGGCACGGCCGCAGCCAAGGCCAAGAAAGTGTCCAAATCGCGCGATGTGCAGCGCGTGGAAGAAGAGCTTTCCGACCTGCTGATGGCCCAGGTGGAAGTGCGCGTCAAAAAGCGCGTGAAGCGCCACGGCAAGGTGCAGGACATGGGCGAGGTGGCCATCCAGTTCGGATCGCTGGACGAGCTCAACGGGCTGATCGAACGCCTGCGCGGCTGAGCCCGGTCCCGCCGGATACCGGGCAACCGCCCATGAAAAAAGCCTCCGGATGGAGGCTTTTTTTCGTGCAGCGCCGGGCGCTTACTTGCCGACCTTCAGCTGGCCGCCGCGGCCCAGGCCGCCCTTGACTTCCTGCGCCTTGTAGTTGCGCAGCGACACCACCATGTTGTTGTAGGCATCCATGAAGGCTGCCACGGTGGCCTTGCCTTCCGGCGAGCGCGAGAAGCCGCCCAGACCGGCTGCAGCACCGCCACCCAGGCCGCCCAGTGCGGCACCGAAATTGGTGGCGGTGGCATTGCCTTCGGAGATGGAGATCTGCACGCCCGAACGGATGTCGAACATGCTCAGCGTGACCACGGAGGCCTTGCTCTGCATGGCGCCGCCCACCAGGGCACCCACGCCGCCGAACAGGCCGCCCACGCCCGCGGCGAGCTGGCCGGTGGCGTCGTTGTCAATGATGATCGACGGTTCCATGTAGTAGTCGGCCGCCACGCGCTGGCCCTTTTGCTGCTTGGAGCCGGCGCGGAATTCACCGGAATTGCGTTGCTTGTCGGTGATCGCCGACAGCTTGCTTTCCGTGCGGTTGTTGCCCACCGAGGTGATCACGAAGCAGTTGGACTGCTGCACGGCCAGGCGGATCAGTGGCTCGATGGTGGTGATCTTGGTGGCAGCGCCAAAGCTGGCATACCACTCCTTGTTGCGGCCATCGTCCACGGCCAGGGTGCCCAGAGGGGCATCGCAACGCTCCAGCGTCGGGTTGGCGTTCACGCTGCTGGCGCCACCTGCCGCACCCGTGGCGGCCGTGGGGGCCGTGCCCGTGGAGATGGTGCCGCCGCCAGGGGTGACGCAACCTGCGAGGGTCAGCGATGTGGCGATGGCAACCCAGCGGAGGGCGGAAGTGGTCTTGGACATAAACAGAGGACTCGCTAAGAAAAAGAGTGGATGAAAAATGGAGGTCCGGCAGGCCGCTGCGCGTCAGCGCAGATTCCAGCCGGAGGAGTTCCAGACCCAGTAATACGGCGCGCTGTAGTACCAGCTGCCCCAGGATTTGCGGTAGGCGTCGCGGATCTGGTAGAGGCGTTGCTCGTCCTGCTTGGCCGCCTGGGCCTCCTTGAGCAGCTTCTGGGATTCCCGGTCGCCTCGGGCGGCGGCGCGACTGAGCCAGGATTCGGCTTCTGCCGGATCTGCGCCCATCTCTTCCACACCGGTCAGGTACATGCGCCCCAGCGCCACCTGGGCCGGCAGGTGGCCGCCATCGCCGGCCTTGCGCAGCCATTCGATGGCCTGGTAGCTGTTGCGCTCCACACCATCTCCGCGCAGCAGGCGCATGCCCAGGTCGTAGGCGGCGCGGGGGTCGCGCTCGGCCAGCTGGGTCAGGGCCTGCATGCGGCGCTCTGCTTCGGCATCCACCGGGGTGCCCTGGAAGGTGGTGGCGCTGCGGTGCTGGTCCGCGCAGACATTGCCCTGGCAAATGCGCACGGTTTCCGGACGCGCCGTCTGCTCCGCAGGAGATTGTGCGGCGCAGCCCACCAGTGAAAGCGCGAGCAACGAGCCGGTCCACAACATTGGGTGCATGGTGTCTCCTGAAAGGAAAAATCTGTCGGGTGAAAGATCGAAACCGCTGATAGTAACAAACGCAATCAATTGCTATTCACGCTGTAAAACATGAATATGCCGGAGAACACCGTCGCTTGCCAATCCACCGCAAGCGGCGGTGCAGCAGCCGGAGCGTAGAGAATGCAACGGTCGCCACGCCCGGAGGGCGCTGGAGCGCCTTGCAGAGGAGGCGGGAGCCGATGCAAGGCGGCTGTCTGTTGCTATCCTGTGCTGTTACCAATTTCTACCTTTTGCTGTTGCATCCATGCCTGCTTTTCTTCCATTTCTCGCGCGGAGCTGGCCCTTGCCGGCCCTGCTGGCCTGGGCCGCAAGTTGGGCGGCCTTTGTGGCACTGGGGCGGGTGTTGCCGGTCTGGCTGGCGCTGTGCGTGGGCTGTGCCGTGGGCACGGTGGCCAGCCTGTGGGGCCACAGCTGGTGGCGCCGCTGCATGATTGCGCTGGGCTTTCCGCTGTCGCTGGCGGTGGTCGGCGTGGTGGGCTTGCCCGCCTGGGCCTGGCTGGTGCCGCTGGTGTTGCTGCTGCTGGTCTATCCGCTCAATGCCTGGCGGGATGCGCCGGTGTTCCCCACGCCGGCGGGCGCGCTGGATGCCTTGCCGCAGCATGTGCCGCTGCCCGATGGCGCCCTGGTGCTGGATGCCGGCTGCGGCATGGGCGACGGCCTGCAGGCACTGCGTGCCGCCTATCCCCGGGCGCAGCTGGAGGGGCTGGAGTGGAGCTGGCCGCTGCGCTGCGTGAGCGCGCTGCGCTGCCCCTGGGCCAAGGTGCGCCGTGGCGACATCTGGGCCGAGGACTGGGGCGCCTACGACATGGTCTACCTGTTCCAGCGGCCCGAAAGCATGTCCCGTGCCGCGCTCAAGGCCGAGGGCGAGATGTACTCGGGCAGCTGGCTGGTGAGCCTGGATTTCGCCGTGCCGGATGTGGAGGCACGTGTATCGCTGCCCGCCGCAGGCCATACGCTGCACATTTACCAGCTGCCGCTGTGGCCGGATGCCGCAGAGACCGTGCAGCAGGCGCTGGATGCGCACCCGCCCTCACCGGAGGAGCAGGCCTGGAGCGCCATCTACCCGCACCGCCAGCCCCCGCGGATCAAGCACCGTCCGCCCCCACCGCCCCCGCAGCGCAACCGCTGGGGGCTGCGCAAATAAGCGGTCCGACCGGCTAAGCGGGCCGGCGGCCCTTGGGTCAAAGTCCGCCGTCTTCCTGGCCGCTGTGCAGGCCGAAAAAGCGTGCCGGGGCCATGCCCATGGTGCGCTTGACCATGGCGCTGAAGGCACTGGGGCCATAGCCCAGCGAGGTGGCAATGTGCTGGATGGAATGCTGGCGTGCCGCCATGGCCACGGCCTTGGTCAGCACCACCTGCTGGCGCCATTGGGTGAAGGTGCACTCCAGCTCCTGGCGGAACAGCCGCGCCACGGTGCGCGGGCTGGCGCCGGTGTCGCGCGCCCAGTCTTCCAGCGTGGCGTAGCGCGTGGGGTCGGCCAGCACGGCCTCGCACAGGCCGCGCAGGCGCTTGTCCTGCGGCAGGTTCACCCCCAGCTGCACGGCGCTGGCGCGGCGCAGCTCGTCCAGCAGCAGGGCGCTCAGATGGTGCTCGCGCGCACGGTCCTGCGGGCTGAGCTGCAGGCGGTCGTCGGGCAGGGTGGGCAGCTCGCGCACCACGGCGCGCAGCAGGTCCGAGGCATTGAGCACGCGGCACTGGCGCCAGGCCGCTTCCTCCTGGCGGCTGACGCCGGGCCCGCAGCGACCGTCGGGCTGGTAGAAGTACAGCGTGCGCAGGTCCGCATCGCCCACCATGGTGACGGCATGCTCCATGTCGGGCGGCACCCACAGCGCGCGGGAGGGCGGCACGATGTACGTGCCTTGCGCCACCGTCAGGCGGATGGTGCCGGTGGTGGAAATGGCCAGCTGCGCCCAGGGGTGGCGGTGGGGCTTGACCTGGGTGTCCCCCGCCAGCCAGCGGCACTTGGCGCGCACCGGCCGCTGTACCGTGGGCACATAGAGATGGGGCGTGAGCGTTTCCACATAGGCAGACGCTTTGCCGGCGCGCAGCGGCGCCGTGGGGGCAATGCTTGGCATGTTGGCGACAGAAGTTGGCTGGCTATCGTAATGCGGACGCGGCCCCTTTGCCTAAGATCACCCCTATGACTGCCACTGCCACCTCTTCCGCCACGCCGCCGGCCGCCGACCTGCGCCAGGATGCCCGCACCATAGGCCTGATTGGCCTGGCCCATGGGTCCTCGCACTTTTTCCACCTGCTGCTGCCGCCGCTGTTTCCCTGGCTGATTGCCGACTTCGGCTACAGCTATTCGGAGCTGGGGGTGATGGTGTCGCTGTTCTTCATCGTCTCCGGCACCGGGCAGATGCTGTCCGGCTTTCTGGTGGACCGGGTGGGCGCCCGCCCGGTGCTGTTTGCCGCGCTGGGCAGCTTTGTCGTGGCCGGGGTGGTTGCCAGCACGGCGCAGAACTACGCCATGCTGCTGCTGGCCTCGCTGTTTGCGGGCCTGGGCAATGCGCCCTTCCACCCGGTGGACTTCACCATCCTGAACAAGCGGGTCTCACCCCAGCGCATCGGCCACGCGTTCTCCATGCACGGCCTGTCGGGCAACATCGGCTGGGCCACCGCACCGGTGTTCATGGCCGGCATCACCACCGCCACCGGATCGTGGCGTGTGGCCTGCCTGTGCGGCGCCGCGCTGGCGGCCGTGGTGCTGGTCATCATGCTGGTCAACCGCCGCTGGCTGGACGACCGCGATCCTGCGGCCATCGGCAACCAGTCCAAGCCCGCCGCCACCCAGGCCGCTGCGGCCGCCAAGCCGGAACACGCCATGGCCTTCCTGAAGCTGCCATCGGTGTGGCTGTGCTTCTCGTTCTTCTTCTGGAGCACCTGCGCCATGAGCGCCATCCAGAACTTCGCCAGCCCCTCGCTGCGCGCCGTCTACGGCCTGCCGCTGAGCGTGACCGCATTGATCGTCACCGGCTACATGCTGTGCGGCGCCCTGGGCATGCTGATTGGCGGCTTTCTGGTGGGCCGCGTGCAGCGGCTGGAGAAGGTGATTTCGATCTGCATGCTGGGCTCGGCCCTGCTGCTGGCGCTGGTGGGCACGGGCTGGCTGCCGGGCATGGGCGCGGTGGTGGTGGCCTCGATTGCCGGTCTGGGCACGGGGCTGGCTGGCCCCTCGCGCGACATGCTGATCAAGCGTGCGGCCCCTGAAGGCGCCACCGGCCGGGTCTACGGCACCGTGTATTCGGGCCTGGACCTGGGCTTTTGCGTGGCCGCACCGGTGTTTGGCTGGATGCTGGACCACCACATGTACCTGGGCATCTTCTTCGGATCGGCCACGGCCCTGGCACTGAGCGTGGTCTCGGCCCTGGTAGTGGGCGATGGCGTGCACAAGCGCAAGCAGGGCGCGGTGGCCGCGCGCGCCGCCTGAATGCGCGGGGAGCGTACGGCACCATGAAAAAGGGAGCGCTTGCAGCGCTCCCTTTTTTTGTGTCATGGGCGGCGGCCCATGCGGCCTGTCCAGCGGCTTATTGCGCGCTGATGCCCTTGTCGTTGGCGATCTTGCTCCAGCGGGCAAAGTCGGTAGCCAGGCGGGTCTTCATGGTGGCACCGTCCTGGTAGCGGGCGATGGCGCCGGCGGCCTGCATCTTGTGCTGCAGCGCCGGGTCGGCGAGCACCACCTTCAGTTCCTTGTTCAGGCGGTCCACCACGGCCTGGGGCGTGCCCAGCGGGGCCACCAGGCCGCCCCAGGTGTCGGCATCGAAACCGGGGAAGCCTTGCTCGGCCACCGACTTCACGCCGGGCAGCAGCAGCTTGGCCTGGTTGGAGCTGACGGCGATCGCACGCAGCTTGCCGGCCTGGATGTGGGGCAGGGCGGCGACCACATCGGCAAACATCACCGGGATCTGGCCGCCGATCAGGTCGGTCACTGCCGGGGCACTGCCGCGGTAGGCCACGTGCTGCATGTCGAAGCCGCCCAGGTCCTTGAGCTGCTCCATCGACAGGTGGCCGAAGCTCCCGGTGCCCGAGCTGGTGTAGTTCAGCGAAGGCTGGGCCTTCTTGGCGTAGGCGATCAGGCTGGGCAGGTCCTTCACATCGGGCAGCACGCGCGGGTTGACGATGATGGCCATGGGCAGGTCGTACACCGTGGCCACGGGCAGGAAGTCCTTGCGCACGTCGTACAGATTGTTCTTGAACAGCACCGGCGCCAGCAGCGCGGGCATGCCGAACATGGACAGGGTGTAGCCGTCGGCGGGCGACTTGATGAAGCTGGCCGTGCCGATGGAGCCCGAGGCGCCGGCGCGGTTTTCGATGATCACGTTCTGGCCCAGGCGCTCGGACAGGCTCTGGGCCACCAGGCGGGCGGCCGTGTCAGTGGGGCCGCCGGGCGGGAAGGCCACGACCAGCTTGATCAGCTTGTCAGGCCAGGCGCCGGCGGCCTGTGCCGGGGCCATCAGGCCGCCGGCCAGGGCTGCGCCGCAGGCCAGCAGGGCGCTGCGGCGGGTGAAGGAGGAAGCAGGGGTGCGCGAAGGATTGCGTTGCATGGTTTGTCTCCAGAAGGCAAGCAGGGGGGATGTTGGTCTTATAGGGAAAAGAAAGCGGAACCGGTGTCAGAGCACCTGCTGTGCACGCATTGCGGCCACGGCCTCCGGGGACATGCCCAGCAGCTCGTGCAGCACCTCGTCGGTGTGCTGACCCAGGTGGGGCGGCGGGCGGCGCACCGGCAGGCGCTGGCCGTCCATGGCATAGGGGGGCGCCAGCACGGCCTGGGGGCCGGCTTCGCTGTCGTCGAAATGGTGCAGCAGGCCGGCTTCCTGGGTGCGATCGGACTGCAGGGCGTCCAGCAGGCCGAACACTTCGCCGCAGGGGATCTGCGCGGCGCGCAGCCTGTCCAGCAGCTCGGCGCGGCTGAAGCGCAGCAGCGCGGCTTCGATCAAGGGCATCAAGGTGGTGCGGTGGGCGGAGCGGGCCACATTGGTGGCAAAGCGCTCGTCGGTGGCCCATTCGGGTCGGTTGATCACTTCGTGGCAGAAGCGCACGAACTGGCCGTTGTTGCCCACGGTGATGACCAGCGGGCCGTCGGCTGCCTCGAACACGCCATAGGGCACGATGGAGGGGTGGGCATTGCCGAACTTGGGGGGATCGCCGGCCTTGAGCAGCGCTTCCATGCCGTAGTAGCTGGTGATCATCAGCCCGCAGTCGTACAGCGCCATCTGCACATGGCGGCCCGTGCCGGTGCGTTCGCGCTCCAGCAGTGCGGCCAGAATGGCCTGGGCCGAGTACATGCCGGTGAACATGTCCACGGCGGCCACGCCAAATTTCAGCGGACCCTGGCCGGCCTCGCCGTTCATGGCCATGATGCCGCTCTCGCCCTGCACCACCAGGTCGTAGCCGGGGCGCTGGGCCTCGCCGCCGCTGCGGCTGTAGCCGGAAATCGAGCAGTACACCAGGCGCGGATTCAGGGCAGACAGCTGTTCGTAGCCCAGGCCCAGTTTCTCGGCGCCGCCGACCTTGAAGTTCTGCACCACCACGTCGCACTGTGCGGCCAGCTCACGGGCCACCTGCAGACCGGCTTCGGACTGCAGGTCCAGCGTGATGGAGCGCTTGTTGCGGTTGGCGCTGTTGAAGTACGAGGTGTTGCGCGTGCCCACGCGCACACCCCAGTCGCGGGTGTCGTCGCCGCGGGCCGGGTGTTCGACCTTGATCACATCGGCGCCGAAGTCGGCCAGGGCCATGGCACACATGGGACCGGCCAGCACGCGCGACAGGTCCAGCACGCGGATGCCGGCCAGCGGTTGGAGGGGGGAGGAGTTGTTCATGCCTGCTTGTCTCATCGCCCGGGGTGCGGGCGGCAGATGGTTCAAGCCGCTGATTTTCAATATGTTTAATTATTTTGACAATTGTGCTGATAATTGAAATGTATGTTGATTGAAAGTTGACAATGGACGTGAACGCCCTGGGCCTGCTGGTGGAAATCATCGATGCCGGCAACCTGAGCCGCGCAGCCGCCCGCCTGGGCATGAGCCGTGCCAATGTGAGCCACCGGCTGAGCCAGTTCGAGCGCGATCTGGGGCAGCAGCTGCTGCGCCGCACCACCCGCCAGATCGAGCCCACGGAGCTGGGCCGGCGCCTGTATGAACATGGCCGCAGCATCCGCCACGAGCTGCTGTCGGCCGATGAATCGGTGGCCGCACTGGGCCAGGCGCTGCAGGGCCGGGTGCGGCTGAGCGTGCCCAGCGGCTATGGCCAGCTGACCATGGCCGGCTGGCTGACCGATTTCATGCGCAGCTACCCCGGCATTGCGCTGGAGGTGATCTTCGACAACGCCATCGAAGACCTGATGGACGACCGCGTGGACTGTGCCGTGCGGGTGATGAACGATCCGCCCGAGCACCTGGTGGCACGCCACCTGGGGCCGGTGCAGTACGTGGCCTGCGCCACGCCGGCCTGCATGGCGCAGTGGGGCCAGCCACAGACCCTGCAGGCGCTGCTGCGCCTGCCCCTGATCGCCTCGGGCCTGACAGAGCAGAAGCTGCGCATGGCCGGCCTGCAGACCCTGGGCCAGGGCGATGCCGCCCTGGCCATGCGCCTGGTCTCGCCCAACTTCTACTTTCTGCGCGAAGCCCTGCTGCAAGGCCTGGGCGTGGGCCTGGTGCCGGACTACATGGTGCGCGAATCCATTGCGCAGGGGGCGCTGCAGGCGCTGGCGCTGCCCGCCGGCAGCCTGGACTTCCTGGCCACGCACAAATACCTGCTGTACATGCCCACGCGCTTCCAGACGCGTGCCATTCAGACCTTGACCGAGTACCTGCACGAACGCGCGCTGGCCGAAGCGGTGTGAGGGGTGGGCGGTGTGGACGGTGCCGGCGGGTCGGGACATGCCCGCATGTGTCCGCTGCGGCACAGACAGCGCCTGGCGCGCTGCCTAGAGTGGTGCGCACAACCACCAGGAGACACCCCCATGAGCCAACCCCTTCCCGCATCCCCGGACATCCCCAGCGTGCAGCATCTGGTCAGCCCCGCAGAGTGGCAACTGCGCGTCGATCTGGCCGCCTGCTACCGGCTGGTGGCGCTGTATGGCTGGAGCGATCTGGTCTTCACCCACATCAGCGCACGTCTGCCGGGGCCGGAGCACCACTTTCTGATCAACCCCTATGGGCTGATGTTCGACGAGATCACCGCCTCCTCGCTGGTGAAGGTGGACATGCAGTGCAACAAGCTGATGGATTCCCCCTACCCGGTGAACCCGGCCGGCTTTGTGATCCACAGCGCCGTGCATGCCGCGCGCGACGACGTGCAGTGCGTGCTGCACACCCACACGCGTGCCGGCGTGGCGGTGAGTGCGCAGAAGCACGGCGTGCTGCCCATCAGCCAGCAAAGCACGTTCGTACTGGCCTCGCTGGCCTACCACGACTACGAAGGCGTGGCCTTCCGCGACGACGAGAAGCCGCGCCTGCAGGCCGACATGGGCCGCGCCAATTTTCTGATGCTGCGCAACCACGGCCTGCTGACCTGCGGGCGCAGCATTGCCGATGCCTTTCTGTCGATGTACACCTTCGAGGCGGCGTGCAAGATCCAGGTCGATGCACTGGCCGGCGGCACCGAGCTGACGCAGGTGAATCCGGCCATCGTGCAGGGCGTGTCCCAGGCCTCCCGGGTGCAGACCGGGGGCATGGGCGGGGCGTTTGTCTGGCCGTCGCTGCTGCGCAAGCTGGACCGCGAATCGCCGGGCTACCGCAGCTGAGGCCGGTGGCCGCACGGTCTTCTCCAGCAGGGTGAAGACCGGACGCAAAAAAGGCCTGCCATGCACGCCAGTGCAGGGCAGGCCCTGGTGGCCCCGGTGGGACGGGCGCAGCGCCGGGCTTACAGCGTGAAGATCTTGCCCGGGTTCAGGATGTTCTTGGGGTCCAGCGCCTGCTTGATGGCCGCCATCATGGCAATGGCGCCGTCGCCGCATTCCTCGCGCAGAAAGTCCTGCTTGTGGATGCCGATGCCGTGCTCGCCGGTGCAGGTGCCTTCCATGGCAATCGCACGGCGCACCAGGGCATGGTTCAGCGCTTCGGCGCGGTGGCGCTCGTCGGCGTTGTCGGGGTCGATCAGGTAGCCGAAGTGGAAGTTGCCGTCACCCACGTGGCCCACCAGGAAGTAGGGGATGCCGCTGGCGTTGACTTCGTCGATGGACTCCAGCAGACAGTCGGCCAGGCGGCTGATGGGCACACAGGTGTCGGTGGTGATGGAGCGGCAGCCCGGGCGGCTCTGGATGCCGGCAAAGTAGGCGTTGTGGCGGGCAGTGAACAGGCGCGTGCGTTCCTCGGGTGTGTCAGCCCATTCAAAGCCCTTGGCGTCGAATTCGGCTGCAATGTCCTGCACCAACTCGGCTTGTTCCTTCACGCCGTTGGGGGAGCCGTGGAACTCCATCAGCAGCATCGGTTCCTCGCGCAGCGTGAGGTTGCTGTGCTTGTTGACCATGGCCACGGTGGCGGCGTCCACCAGCTCTACGCGGGCAATCGGCACGCCCATCTGGATGGTCTGGATCACGGTGTGCACGGCGTCGGCAATCGTGGGGAAGGAGCACACGGCGGCGCTCACCGCTTCGGGCAGCGGGAACAGGCGCAGCGTGATCTCGGTGAAGATGCCCAGCGTGCCTTCGCTGCCCACCATCAGACGGGTCAGGTCGTAGCCGGCGGCGCTTTTCTTGGCGCGGTTGCCGGTACGGATGATCCGGCCCTGTGCGGTCACCACTTCCAGGGCCAGCACGTTTTCGCGCATGGTGCCGTAGCGCACGGCATTGGTGCCGCTGGCGCGGGTCGACGTCATGCCGCCAATGGAGGCATCGGCACCGGGGTCGATGGGGAAGAACAGGCCCTGGTCCTTGATGGCGTCGTTCAGCTGCTTGCGCAGGATGCCGGGCTGCACCGTGACGGTCATGTCTTCGGCGTTGACGCGCAGCACCTGGTTCATGCGGCTCACGTCGATGCTGATGCCGCCCTGCACCGCCAGCAGATGGCCTTCCAGCGAGGAGCCGGCGCCATAGGCGATCACCGGCACCTCGTACTGGTCGGCCAGCTGCACGGCATCGGCCACGTCCTGCGTGCTCTCGGCATAGACCACGGCGGCGGGGGGCGGTGCCTGGATGGAGCCCTCATCACGGCCATGCTGTTCGCGCACCGCCTGGGCGGTGGAGCAGCGGCTGCCGAAACGTGCGGCCAGTGCATCCAGAAAGGCTTGCGGGATGGCACGGGGTTGCAGGTGGAGGGCGGCGGTGGGGGCGTTCATAAGGGACTCCAAGAGGGGCCAAAAGAATACCACCCGGGTGCGGCCCTGTCTGCCACTGCGGCATCGCCAGACCGCGTGTTGGGCGGGGGCTGCCATGCCCGCTGGCGGAAGGCCGGAGCGCCCGCGACAGGGCGCTGGCGCGGCCCGCGCGGACCGGGGCTCAGTGTTGCTTCAGGCCGTTGGAGAATTCTTCGCGGGACAGCGAGCCGTTGTGGTCCACATCGAATTGCTGAAAGCGTTCGGCCACGGCGGGAAAGCGCTCGGCTTCGCGCAGGGTGAGCTTGCCGTCGCCATTGGCATCGGCGCGGTCGAAAGCCTGGTCGGCGGTGGGAGCAGCCCGCGGGGTCGCCGGCGCGGCCTGGGCCTGTTGCACGGCTTGGGACGGGGCCGCCTGCTGCGCGGGCGGGGTGGTGACGCTTTGCGCCATGATGGCCTGGGTGCCGCCCATGGTCAGACCGGCAAACAGCACCAGGCTGCGGGCATCGAAACCGTGCAGCACACGGATACGGGACAGGGAACGGGTGGGTTGCATGCGTGCCAACTCCTATTATCAAAACAAGGAGCACATTGCACAGCACTGGCAGGCCGGAAGCCAGCTTTTTTTCCCCTTGTTTCCCGCGTACACATGGGGGTGCAAATGTGTAACGCACAATGCGTGCTGACTTTGTTTTTCCCGCCATTCACCAAGGAGCAGGCCATGGGCAACCGTTTGACACAGATCGCCACCCGAACCGGGGACGACGGCAGCACCGGCCTGGGCGACAACACCCGCGTGTCCAAGAACAGCCTGCGCCCGCATGCCATGGGCGATGTGGACGAGCTCAACTCCCACATCGGCCTGCTGCTGTGCGAGCCGCTGCCGCAGGACGTGCGCGAACTGCTGGGCGATGTGCAGCACCAGCTGTTCAACCTGGGTGGCGAGCTGTCCATGCCCGGCTACGAGCTGCTCAAGGACGATGGGCTGCTGCAGCTCGACAATGCGCTGGCGCAGTACAACGCCCAGCTGCCGCGCCTGGTGGAGTTCATCCTGCCTGCCGGCACGCGCGCTGCCGCGCAGGCCCATGTGTGCCGCACCGTGGCGCGCAGGGCCGAGCGCCAGGTGGTGGCGCTGCAGGAAGTGGAGGCCATGCGCCCCGCCCCGCGCCAGTACCTCAATCGCTTGTCGGACCTGCTGTTCGTGCTGGCGCGTGTGCTCAACCGGATGGATGGCGGCGACGATGTGTACTGGAAGAGCGAACGCCTGGCGCGTCTGGCCGCTGGCGAATGAAGGCCTGCGGAGCGCTGCCGGTCCCCACCGGCAGCCGCTCCCCAGCAACGACGGCCTTGCCGCGGGATGCCGGAGCCCCCGCAGCCAGGCCACCATGGCTTTTGACCGGTGACAAGGCCGACCCAGGAGGTCCAGCAGCATGCGTTTGCGGCATATCGAGGTATTCAACGCGGTCATGCAGACCGGCAGCGTCAGCGCCGCTGCACGGCTGATCAATGTGACGCAGCCGGCGGTCAGCCGCACGCTGCAGCATGCCGAGCTGCAGCTGGGCTTTGCACTGTTCCAGCGGGCACGGGGGCGGCTCACGCCCACGAACGAGGCCCTGGCGCTGTTCCCGCACATCGAGAAACTGTTTGAGCAACTGGACGAGGTGCAGCGCCTGGCGGCCAACCTGCGCCACGGCCAGGCAGCCGACCGGCTGCAGGTGCTGACGGTGTTTGCGCTCAGCCGCGAAGTGCTGCCGCGCGCCGTGGCCGGCTTCCGCCAGAAATACCCGCAGGTGCAGGTGAATGTGCAGGCCTTGCACACGCCCCAGGTGGTGTCGGCCCTGCTGCTGCAGGAGGCCGATGTGGGCTTTGTCATCAGCTCGGTGGGCCAGCCGGCGCTGGAACACGAGACCCTGGCCGAGGTGGACATGCACTGCATCCTGCCCAAAGGCCTGTTGCCCCCGCGCAAGGTGCGCCCCGAAGGCATGGAGCTGGCCGATCTGGCGGATCTGCCGGTGGTGGCGCTGGACGGCAAGGATCCGCTGGGCATGCGCATCAACCAGGCCTGCCGCGAACATGGCGTGGGCCTGTCCCCGGTGGTGACCGTGCAGACCTACCACGCGGCCCTGTCCATGGCCGAATACGGCCTGGGCGCCGCGATTGTGGATGGCTGCACCGCCTCGGCCGCCGACCGCCACAAGGTGCATGTGGTGCCGCTGCTGCCGCGCATCACCGTGGGCATCAACGCACTGCATCTGGCGCAGCGCCCGGGCTCGGTGCTGGCGCGCGCCATGACCCAGGAAATGCGCAAGGCGCTGCGCGAGCTGCTGGGCGATTAGGCGTCGGGCGACGCAGCGAAAGCGGCGCAGCCAGGGCCTCAGGCCTGGGCCAGCTGCTGCACCAGGCGCTGGGCCGAGCCAAAGGCCAACGTCAGCCCCAGCGCCCCATGGCCGGTCTGCAGCCACAGATTGGCCGGGCCGCCCCGGGCGCGGCCGGTGACCGGCAGGCCCGTGGGGGTGGCCGGGCGCATGCCGGTCCAGGGCTGCACATCGCCGGTCTGCGCCAGCTGTGGAAACACCTCGCGGGTGGACTGCTGCAGGCTGGCAATCTTGCCGGCATCCAGCGTGGTATCGCGGCCCACGATCTCCACCATGCCTGCCACGCGCACGCGATCGCCAATGCGGGCGAACACCACCTTGCGCGTGGTGTCGGTCACGCTGACCGTGGGACCGGTGTGCGGTGCCGCCGCGGCGTCGATGGTGATGCTGTAGCCCTTGAGCGGGTACACCGGAACGTGCACGCCCAGCTGGCGTGCCTGCACGGCACTTTCCCAGCCGCTGGCCAGCACAAACTGGTCGGCCGTGATGCGGCCGTTCGACGTGTCCAGTGCGGTGATGCGGCCGCCTTGCACCGCATGGCGGTGGACCTGGGTGCTGAAATGCAGGTCCGCGCCGCGCTGTGCCAGCAAGTGGGCCAGCTGTTCGCAGAGCTTGCGGCAGTCGGCCGCGCTTTCGCTGGGGGTGTAGATGGCGCCGGCCATGCGCGGGGCATAGCTGGCCAGTGCAGGCTCCAGGCGCGCCACTTCGGCAGCATCCACCACCTGCTGCATCGGGCCCGCCAGCGTGGCCTGCAGAGCCACCTGCTGCGCCGCGCCGTCCAGCGCCTGCTGCGTGGGGTAGAGCACCAGCTTGCCCGGTTGGTGGTGGTCGCAGTCCAGGGCCTCGCGCGCCAGCATGGCTTCGAAGGCCAGGCGGCTTTCGGCGGCCAAGGTCAGCAGCGCCCGGGTGCTGTCGGCCGAGGTCCGGGCGTTGCAGGCGCCCAGGAACTGCAGGCCCCAGGACCATTGCCGCGGATCGGCCTGCAGGCGGAATTTGAGCGGAGAGTCCGGCTCCAGCAGCAGCTTGGGCAGCTGTTTCCAGATGCCGGGATCGGCCAGCGGCTGCACATAGGCATAGCTCAGCTGCGCGCCATTGCCGCCGCTGGCCCCCATGGCCGGGCGCTCGGCGCGATCGACCACGGTGACACGGTGCCCTGCCTGTTGCAGGGCATAGGCTGTTGCGAGACCGACGACGCCGGCACCGATGACACACACATGCATTTGGGGCTTCTCCATGGTGGGGAGAACTGTAGGTCTGCCGGGGGGCTGCGTCGCATGGCGTTTTGCACACAGGGTATGCCCTAGTGTTATGGAGTTTTGCGCTTTTGAGGCCCCAGTGCTGCGCCAAAAAAGTGCCTCGTGCACACACTCGATGCATGGCTGCACGGTCTTGGTGAAAACCCTTTGATCCCATAAACACAAGGCATGGATGGACCTGCAATTGGCATCCCTCAAACGGCAGGACAGTTCCTACACTGACCTGCACATTTGCAGCCAACGAGGGAATCACATGCAATTTCGTACCACTTTGCTTTGCGCCGCTCTGGGTCTGGCCAGCCTGGCAACCGCCCACGCCGACACCCTGTCCAAGGCCAAGGAAAACGGTCAGATCACGCTGGCCTACCGCGAGTCTTCGGTGCCCTTCAGCTACCTCAATGGCGGCAAGCCCGTGGGCATCACGGTGGACATCTCCAACGCGATTGCCGACGCCGTGAAGAAGGCCGTGGGCAAGCCCGACCTGAAGGTGAACTGGCAGGCCGTGACCTCGCAGAACCGCATCCCCCTGCTGATGAACGGCACGATCGATGTGGAGTGCGGCTCGACCACCAACAACACCACGCGTGGCAAGGACGTGGACTTCGCCATCAACCACTTCTACACCGGCACGCGTCTGGTGGTGAAGAAGGATTCCGGCATCAAGAACTATGCGGACCTGAAGGGCAAGACCGTGGCCATCACCTCGGGCACGACCAATCTGCAGGTGGTGCGCAAGGCCAATGCCGAGAACAACTGGGGCGCCAACATCGTGATGCCCAAGGACCATGCCGACGCCTTCCTGCTGGTGGAAAGCGGTCGCGCTGCCGCGTTCGCGATGGACGACATCCTGCTGTACGGCCTGATCGCCAACGCCAAGAACGCCAAGGACTTTGAAGTGGTGGGCGATTCGCTGCAGGTCGAGCCCTATGCCTGCATGGTGCGCAAGGACGACCCCGCCTTCAAGAAGCTGGTCGATGGCGTGATCGGCGGCATGATGAAGTCCGGCGAGTTCACCAAGCTGTATGACAAGTGGTTCCTGCAGCCCATTCCCCCCACCGGCACGGCCCTGGGCCTGGCCATGGGCGATGCGCTGAAGAAGAACCTGGTCGAACAGAGCGACAAGCCCGCATTCTGACCATGGTGCCCGGTGTGATGGCTCCGCCGCGTGCGGTGGGTATTCTGGGCGGCATGGGGCCAGCCGCCGGGGCCGATTTTGTGCGCCTGTTCGTGCAGGCGTGCACGGCCTATCTGCACGACCATGGCCAGCCGGTGCGTGACCAGGCATTTCCTGAGCACTGGCTGGTGCAGATGCCGATTCCGGACCGCACCCAGGCCCTGAACGGCACGCCGCCAGGCCCGCAGGACCCGGCACCGCACATGCTGCAAGGCATAGGGCGCCTGGCCGCCCTGGGCGTGCGCAGCGTGGCCGTGGCCTGCAATACGGCCCATGTCTGGCACAGCCAGTTGCAGGGGCTGTTTCCGCAGCTGGCCATCCTGCACATTGCACAGGAAACCGCGGCCCATCTGCAGCGCCAGGGGGCGACCCGGGCCGTGGTGCTGGCCACGGCGGGCACCTACCGCACCGGCCTGTATGACGAGGCCTTGCGGTCCTGCGGCATCGAGCCGCTGGTGCCGGATGCTGCAGGCATCGAGCAGCTCATGCAAGGCATCTACGACGGGGTGAAACAGGGCGATCTGGCGCTGGCCGCGCAGCGCTTCGGCCACGTGCTGGAAGGCATGCGCCAGCAGCATGGCGATGTGCCGGTGATCATGGGCTGCACGGAGATTCCGCTGGCCCTGCCGCAGGCACCCGAAGCCCAGGGCGCCAGCCTGGTCGATCCCGCGTGGATCCTGGCCCAGGCACTGGCCAGGCAAGCCTACGAGGCTGCCTGAAAAACAGGCAGCAGCGCTGGAAAACCGAAAAAATGGCTCCGCGTGCGGAGCCATTTTGGTTGGGGGCCATCGGGTCGGCTTCAGCCCTTCGGCGGCAGGATGGCCATGGTGATGCGCGAGACGCAGGTCAGCTCGCCGGCCTCGTTGACCATATCGATCTGCCAGACCTGGGTGGTGCGGCCGATGTGCACCGGCCTGGCCGTACCCGTGACCCAGCCGCTGGTGGCCGGGCGCAGGTGGTTGGCGTTGATGTCCAGCCCTACGGCCATATGGCCCTCCGGGCAGGCGTTGAAGGCACCGACCGAGCCCAGGGTTTCGGCCAGCACCACGCTGACCCCGCCGTGCAACAGGCCGAAGGGCTGCTTGGTGCGCGCATCCACGGGCACCCGGCCCACCAGGTAGTCGTCGCCCTTTTCGGTGATTTCGATGCCCAGATGGCCCACCGCGCAACTTTCGTTGCGGGCGTTCATCTCTTCCAGGCTGGCTTGCTTCTTCCAGATCGCCATGGTGCGCTGTCTCCTTGTAGCTAGACCGGCATCATGCCGTGGCGCGGCGGGGTGGCGCTGCCTACTGCGTGACAACCATGCGCTGCCGCGCAGGGCCTCATGCCGCTGGCGCGGCCGGCAGCGTCAGGCGCACCTCAAAGCCCGGGTGGAGGTTGGCAAAGCCCAGCTGCCCATCGTGCAGGGCCACGATGGCCTGCACGCTGGACAGGCCCAGGCCATGGCCGGGCTGGCGTTCGTGGGCGCGGAAGAAGCGCTGGGTCAGCTGGTGCAGCCGCTCCGGCGGGACGCCAGGGCCGTTGTCCTGGATGCGCAGCTCCACCATGGCGTCGTGCTGCTGTGCGGTGATGGTGATCTGGCCGCCGGGTTGCTGGCACGCGTATTTCAGCGCGTTTTCCACCAGATTGGCCAAGGCGCTGGCCAGCAGGTCGCCATCGCCCAGTGCCTGGGGCTGGCCGTGCAGCTGTACCGTCATGGTGCATTGCGCATCCTCGGCCACCGGGGCATACAGATCGTCCACTTCGGCCAGCAGGGTGTACAGATCCACGGCGGTGAATTCCTGGCGGCGCATGCCGGATTCCAGCTCGGCAATCTGCAGCAGTTTCTCGAACACCGTGCCCAGGTCCTGCAGCTCCTGCTCGACACGTTCGAGCTGGCGCCGCTGTTCCGGGCCTTCCAGGTAGCGGGCGCTGCGCAGCTGCAGCAGCACGCGGGTCAGCGGCGTGCGCAGATTGTGGGCGATGGTGTTGGAGACATGGCGCACGCCATCCATCAGCTGCTCGACCTGGTCCAGCATCCGGTTGATGTCGTGTGCCAGGCGCGTGAATTCATCGTCCCGCTCGGACAGGGGAATGCGGGCCCCCAGCTCGCCGTTGGCCACCTGCTGCAGGGTGCGCCGTATGCTGGTGGCGCGTGCATCCACCAGGCGCCGGAAGCCCACGCTGCCGGACAGGGCCAGGATCACCACGATCACCACCGCAGACAGGCTGGCGCGCATGAAACGCTGTTCGATATCGCGCAGCGCCTCCATGTCGGAACCCACGACCAGCATGTTGCCGCTGGGCAGCAGCGCCACCGCCACGCGGCCTGTGATGGTGCGGCCGTGGCGCTGCAGCCGCAGCTCGCGCAGGCCTGCGGTCGTCAGGCTGCGTTCGGGCTGGATGCTGGCATTGCCCAGCAGCACGGCGCCGTGGGCATCGGTCAGGATCACGATCTCGGTCTGGCTGTCGACCCCGTCGTTGAGCAGGTTGCGGATCTCCAGCTCCAGCGACGCTTCGCCGTAGTGGCGGGACAGGGTTTCCAGGCGCTTGAGATCCTGCTTGGCCTGCTGGTCCATGCGGTTGCTGAGCACCCCCACCATCTGCACGTAGAAGATGGCCAGCACGACCACCATGGTCAGCAGCAGCAGACCGCCGTAGTACAGCGCCAGGCGAAAGGCGATGGAGCTCCAGGGGCGGCCGATGGAAGACGGCGCGGTCATGCGGTGGGTGCGGTGGTGGACAGGCAGTAGCCGACGCCGCGCACGGTGTGGATCAGGGGCGGGTGGAAGCCCTTGTCCACCTTGTTGCGCAGGCGGCTGATGTGCACGTCGATCACATTGGTCTGCGGGTCGAAGCGGTAGTCCCACACCGACTCCAGCAGCATGGTGCGGGTGACGGTCTGGTCCACATGGCGGGCCAGAAAGGCCAGCAGCCTGAATTCCCGAGGCTGCAGCTGCAAGGTGGTGCCGCCGCGTTCGGCATAGCGGCTGAGCAGATTGAGCCGCAGGTCTGCCACCTCCAGCATGGGGATGGGGGCGGGGGTGTGCACGCGGCGCAGCAGGGCTTCCAGGCGGGCGTGCAGTTCGGAAAAGGCAAAGGGCTTGGTCAGGTAGTCGTCACAGCCGGCCTTCAGGCAGCGCACGCGTTCGTCCGTGGTGGACAGGGCGCTGAGCACCAGCACCGGCGTGGTGTTGCCCATGCCGCGCAGCGCCTGCAGGATTTTCAGGCCGTCGAAGCCGTCGGGCAGCATGCGGTCCAGCACGATGGCATCCCAGTGGCCGGTGACCGCCTGGGTCAGCCCTTCCATGCCATCGTGGCACACACACACCTCGGCCTGCAGCTCGCGCATGCCTTCGGCCAGAAAGCGGGCGTTCTGGGTGTCGTCTTCAATGATCAGGAAACGGGGCATGGCAGTGGTGAAGTCGGCAGACCGCCTACTATAGACAGGGGTGGTTCACCCCTGTCTATAGGGGCATGTTGGCGCCGGTGGCCGTTTCACTGCGGCGGCAGGGGCTGGCGGCCTTGGGCCGTCTGCAGTTCCCACTCGGCCTGCCAGACGCGCAGCGTCAGATCCAGGTACTGCTGCTGGTGCTCCGCCACCGATTCCATGGCGTCCAGCCATTCCAGGATGCTGCTTTGTCCCAGGCGGTAGGCATCCAGGGCCATGCGCCGCAGCGGGTCCAGCTGGGTCAGGCCGCGGCTCTCAAACGATTGCAGCGTCTTGCGCAGCAGATTGCGTTGCGCCAGGGCCTGTTGCAGACGCTGTCGCGCCAGTTGCTGTGCGGACTGCTCTTCCAGCAGGGCCTGCTCGTACTCCAGCCGGGCACGGTCCACCGCACCTTGCTTGCGATCGAACAGCGGCAGCTCCATCGAGATGCCGACCTGGTTGTAGCTGCTGCCGTCGGGGCGGTTGCGCACCCGCGCCACGCCGATACTGGGCGTGGGCAGGGCTTCGCGGGCCTGCTGACTGATCAGCTGTTCGGCCTGCAGCACCTTGGCATGGACCGCCTGCAGTTGGGGAAGCTGGGGCGCAGCCTGTTCCCACAGACGGTCGAACGACGCATCGGCCGCAGCCGGGACCGGCTTGGCCGGCAGCAGGCTGCCGATGGCGCGGGGTTGCCAATGGGGCTGAACCAGCAGTTCCGCCAGGGCCGCCTGGGCGGCCTGTGTCTCGGCCTGTTGCTGTTCCAGCTGGGCCTCGAGCTGGGCGCGCTGCAGTTCGACGCGGGCTCCGTCGTACTTGCTGCGGGCCCCCAGTTCCACCTGACCCTGGACCACCTTGACCGCCTGGTTCAGGTGTTCCATGGCCTGCTGCTTGGCGCTCAGCTTTTCCTGGGCTACCAGCAGCTCCGCAAAGCGCTGGGCCGCCTGGTTGAGGATGTCCTGCGCTTCGACGGAGCGCTCGGCCTGGGCCGTGGCCGCGGCCAGTTGGGCGGCCTCGGTGCGCATGGACACCTGGCCGAAGACCGGCACCGGCTGCTCGATGCCCCATTCCTTTTCATCGGGCTTGCGGGCGTAGTGGATGCTGGGGTTGGCCCAGGTCCCGGCGGTGCGTACATCGGCACGGTCCATGCCCTGGCGCAGCGGCATGGCGCGCAGCACCGGATGGCGGCTGCGCACCAGGGACAGGAACTCCACCAGACCCAGGGACTGGGGCAGCGGTTCGGCAGAGGCGATGGTGGCGTTTGTGGGCGCTCCCGCAGCGCGGGAGGCCGTGCCGGGCACCGTTTCTGCGGCCAGGCAGGCACCTGCTGCCACCAGGGCAGCGGCCACGGCAATGGTTTTAATGGTCTTCATCCAACTCATCCGGTTTCTTCAGGGTCTTGGGGCCCAGCCATACGTACAGCACGGGCAGCAGCACCAGTGCAACCATCGGCAGCACCAACATGCCGCCCACGATCACCGAGGCAAAGGGGCGCTGGGTTTCGCTGCCCACGCCGGTGGACAAGGCCATGGGCAACAGACCCAGCAAGGCCAGCATGGCGACCAGCAGCACCGAGCGCAGGCGCTCGACCGTGCCTTCCACGACCGCCTCCAGCAGCGGAGTGCCCTGGCGGCGCAGCGATTCCACCGAGGAAATCACCAGCAGACCCGCCAGCGCGACCTGGCCCAGCAGGGCGATGAAGCCGATGGCCGCGCTGATGGACAGCTCGATGCCGGTGAAATGCAGTGCGGCAATGCCGCCCACCATGGTGAAGGGGGTGCACAGCAGGATCACAAAGGAGCTGCGCGCCTGTCCCAGCGCGCCGAACAGCAGGGCGAACACGATCAGCAGCGACAGCGGCACCACCACCTGCAGGCGTTTGGCAGCACGCTGCTGGTTTTCCCACTCGCCGCCCCAGACGGCCTGGTAGCCATCGGGCACCTGCACCTTGTCCTTGAAGGTGGCCAGCGTTTCCTTGACGACCGAGCCGATGTCGCGGCCTTCGACGTTGAACTTCAGCGCCATGTAGCGCAGGTTGTTCTCGCGGAAGATGGATGCATTGCCGATCTTCACCGACACCGTGCCCACCGCATGCAGCGGCACGGAGCCTCCGGAGGCCGTGGGGATGGCGATGTCGCGGATGCTGGATTCATCCATGCGGTTCGCATAGGGCAGGCGCACGCGCACCGGGATGCCGCGCTCGCCTTCCCACAGCGTGGTGGCAATGTCGCCGGCCAGGGCCAGCTCCAGCGTCTTCTGCGCGGTGTCCATGGGGATGCCTTGGCGTGCCAGGGCTTCGCGGTTGAACTCCACATGCAGCTGCGGTGCGGGGGCATCGCGGTACAGGTCCAGGTCGACCACGCCCTCGATGTGGCGCACCTCTTCCATGGTCTTTTGCAGGATGGCGCGCAGCTGCGGAATCTCGGGGCCGAAGACCTTCAGCACGACCTGTCCGCGGGCGCCGGAGGTGGATTCCTCCACGCTGTCACGGATGGGCTGCGAGAAGTTGAACGCCACCCCGGGGATGGTGCCCAGCTGTGCGCGCATTTCCTCGATCAGTGCGGACTTGTCCAGCCCGGCACGCCATTCCTTCAGCGGCTTGAGGCGGACCAGCACCTTGGCCATGTTCAGGGTCTCGTTGTCGGTGCCCGACTCCGGCCGGCCCTGTTCCGTGCTGACCGAAATCACCTCGGGGAACTGGCGGATGATCTGGCGCACATCGGCCAGCACTTCCTGGCCTTTTTCCAGCGAAATGGAAGCGGGCATCTGCACCAGCACATAGGCATCGCCTTCGTCCAGGGCCGGCAGGAATTCGGTGCCCAGCTTGGTGGCGGACAGACCTGCAATCGCCAGGATGGCCAGGGCCACCGCCGCGACCGTGGTACGACGACGCGGGTTGTGCAGCGTCGCGGCAATCCAGCGGTGGAAGCCATGGTCCATGCGCTCGAACACCGCCGGCTCGGGCGCCATCACATGCTTGGGCTTGAGGAACAGCGCGCACAGGGCGGGCACCAGTCCCATGGCGAACAGCAGGGCGCCCAGCAGCGCGAAGCTGTAGGTCATGGCCAGCGGACGGAAGATGCGGCCTTCGATGCTCTCCAGCGAGAACACCGGAATCAGCGCGGCAATCACGATGGCCATGGCAAACAGCGTGGGCTTGGCCACGGCGATGGCGGAGTCGATGATGATGGCGCGCATCTCGCGCTGGGTGCTGGGCTTGCGCAGGCGGGCGTTGCGGATGATGTTCTCCGCCAGCACCACGGCACCGTCCACCATGATGCCGAAGTCGATGGCGCCCATGGAGATCAGGTTGGCCGGCATGCCCAGCCAGTGCAGGCCGATGAAGGCCACCAGCAGCGACAGCGGAATCACTGCCGCCACGATCAGCGAGCCGCGGATGCTGCGCAGCACCAGCCACAGGATGGCAATGATCAGGCAGGCGCCGAACAACAGGTTGTGCTGCACCGTGGCCAGGGTGTGGCCCACGAGGTCGGAGCGGTCGTAGGTGACCTCCATGTGCATGCCTTCGGGCAGCAGGCCGCCATTGAGCTGCTCCACCTTTTCATGGATGCCTTCCAGCACCACCGAGGGGTTTTCACCGCGCTTGAGCAGCACGATGCCTTGCACCACATCGTCCTCGTCGTCCATGCCCACCGAGCCCTGGCGGGGGGTGTGCGACTGGATGACCTGGGCCACATCGCCGATGGTGACGGGCGCTCCGCCGCGCAGCTGCACCACCACGTCCTTGATCTCCTGCGGAGACTTCAGCAGGCCGATGCCGCGGATGATGAACGACTGTTCGCCCCGGCGCAGCAGGCCGCCGCCCACGTTGCGGTTGGACTTCTCCAGGGCCTCGGTCACATCGCCCAGCGACAGACCCAGGCGGTACAGCTTGTCGGGGTTCACCTCGACGTGGTATTCCTTGACGAAGCCGCCCACGCTCACCACGTCGGCCACACCCTGCACCTGCTTGAGCACGCGCACGATGTTCCATTCCTGCTCCGAGCGCAGCTGGTCCAGCGTATGGCGGTCGCTGCGCAGGCGGTAGTAGTAGATCTTGCCCAGCGGGGTGTAGTCGGGCGCCATCTCGGGCGTGACGCCCGGGGGCAGGTCGGCCTGGGGCAGGCGCTGCGCCACTTCGGCGCGGGCCTTGAAGCTGTTGGCGTCATCGTTGAACACCAGGTTCACCATGGACAGGCCGAAGTAGCTTTCCGAGCGCAGGGAGATCAGCCCGGGGGTGCCGTTGAGCTCACGCTCCAGCGGCTGGGTGATCTGGCGCTCCACCTCTTCCGGAGCCAGGCCGGGGGCCTGCGCAATGATGCCCACCTGCACATTGGTCACATCGGGGTAGGCCTCGATGGCGGTCTGCAGGTAGGCGTAGATGCCGTAGATGGCAATCGCGAGGGTGGCGCACAGGGCCACCAGCCGTCGGTGGACGACGAAGTCAATAAACGCACGCAGCATGCTGTAGTCCTGAATCCTTTACAGCATCTGGCTGGCAGCGCCATCCAGCAGCAGGGCGCCACGCACCACGATGCGCTCGCCGGGCTTGAGGCCGGAGATCACGGGCACCCAGCCGCGCACGGGCTGGCCCAGCTGGATGTCCCGCGCCGCGAACGCGTGTTCACCGGTCTGCACAAACACCACGGTGCGGTTCTCGCCCTTGATCAGCACCGCGGCCAGCGGGACCATCATCTGGTCGCCGCGTTCCATGGCAATGCCGACGCGGGCCTGCATGCCGGCACGCAGGCCGGCCGGCACGCTCTTGTCCGCAAAGGCCAGCTGGACCGGTGCGCGACGGGATTCGGCGTTCACCACGGCGCCGACCTGCAGCACCTTGGCGGGCACGGCGGCGGCCTGGGTCTGTAGCTCGACCTGGGCGGCACTGCCGGCCTTCAGACCGGCCAGTTCGGCCTCGAACACGTCCGCCACGATGCCCAGCGACTGGGGATTGCCGATGGCGAACAGCACGGCGCCGGCTTCGGCCAATGCGCCCATGGTCGCCTGGTGCTGTGCCACGACGCCGGCATGCGGCGCGCGCAACACGATGCGGTCACCACCATCCTGGCCCAGCAGGGCGGCGGTACCTCTGGCACGTTCCAGCTCCTGGGCGGCTTCCTTGCTGCGGGCCTGGGCGGAGCGCAGTTCCATGTCAGTGCCCACGCCGCGCTCCACCAGGTTCTGCTGGCGCTGGAGCTCGGTCTTGGCGGTCTCGGAGGCCAGCTGTGCGGCCCGGACTTCGTGGCGCATCCGCAGCGCATCGGCGCTCACCAGGGTCGCCAGCGGGGCGCCGGCCTTGACGGTCTGGCCGGGCTGCACATGGATGGCGGTGACCCGTGCCTGCACCGGGGCCACGACGCTGTCGAGCTGGCCGGGCAGGTATTCCAGGTGGGCGGGGGCCCAGAACAGCTGGCCTGCCTGCGGCGCCTGCACCGTGGCGACCTGGACGGCGCGCAAGGCGGCCGGGGCCACCTGCACGGCGGGCGGGGTTTCGCTCCAGGCCGGGAAGGCACACAGCGCGCCGGCCAGCAAGGCCGCTGTGCGGTGGCGCTGCAGCCGGGCTGTCAGCGTGGAAAGGGGAAGGGACGGAATCAGATCGCGCATGCACAGTCTTTCGCAAAACGGTGCAGGTCGAGGGGCGTCCCGCACCCAGGTAGGCACAGGTCGTGGATGCTAGGAGCGGGCCGGCGCGTGCGGCATGAACTTCACATGACGGTTTGGTAATGTGCGGGGCCGTGCGGGGCGGGCACAAAAAAGCCCGGCATGCCGGGCGGGGGGCGCCTGCCGCCTGCAGTGCGGCTGCAGGCGGTGGCGCAGGGGGAGCCGAGGGGCTCAGGCGCGCATGTCGCCGGTGTCGACAAAGCGCTGGTGCCAGCTCAGCGCCTCGGTCAGCAGGTGGGGCGTGTGCTGTGCACCTTGCTGGCGGGCGCGGTCGAAGTAGTCGTGCAGCATGGGGCGGTAGTCGGGGTGGGCGCACTGGTCGATGATGACCTTGGCGCGCTGCTTGGGCGACAGGCCGCGCAGGTCGGCCAGACCCTGTTCGGTGACGATGATCTGGGTGTCGTGCTCGGTGTGGTCGACGTGCGAGCACATGGGCACGATGCAGCTGATCTTGCCGTCCTTGGCGATCGAGGGCGTGACAAAGAACGACAGATAGCCGTTGCGCGCAAAGTCACCGGAGCCGCCGATGCCATTCATCATGCCCGTGCCCATCACGTGGGTGGAGTTGATGTTGCCGTAGATGTCGGCCTCGATCATCGAGTTCATGGCAATGATGCCCAGGCGGCGCACCAGTTCGGGGTGGTTCGAGATCTCCTGCGGGCGCAGGATGATGCGCTCGCGGTAGAAGTCGATGTTGTCCTCGAAGTCCTTGCAGGCGGCGGCGCCCAGCGAGATGGAGGTGGCCGAGGCCTTGCTCATCTTGCCGGCGCGCAGCAGGTCCAGCATGCCGTCCTGCAGCACTTCGGTGAAGCCCAGCAGGTTCTCGAACGGGCCGTGCAGCAGGCCGGCCAGCACCGCGTTCGCCACATTGCCCACGCCGGACTGGATGGGCAGCATTTCCTTGGGAAGGCGGCCCATCTTCATCTCGTGCGAGAGGAAGTCGATGATGTAGCTGGCGATCTTGTTGGAGTTTTCGTCCGGCACGGCAAACACGTTGTCGCGGTCGCCCTTGTGGGTCTCCACCACGGCAATCACCTTGCTCGGATCCACCCGCAGATAGGGCTGGCCGATGCGGTCGTCCGCATGCGTCATGTTGATCGGCACGCGGCGCGGTGGAATGGCCGTGCCGTAGTAGATGTCGTGCATGCCTTCCATCTTGGCGGGCGGCTTGGTGTTGACCTCCAGGATCACCTTGTCGGCGATCTCCAGCCAGGTCTTGTTGTTGCCCACGGCGGTGGAGGGGATCAGCAGGCCGTCGGGGGTGACGCCCAGCACTTCCACCACGGCGACGTGCATGGGGCCCAGAAAGCCGAACCATGCGTGCTGCGCCACATGGGACAGGTGCATGTCGATGAAGTCGATGTCACCGGCATTGATGGCCTTGCGGGCCGTCGGATCGGTGTTGAAGGGCAGGCGTTGGCCCAGGGCTTCGGCTTCCGCCATCACGCCGTCGCATTCCGCGGCGGTGGAGGCACCGGTCCACACATTGATCTTGTAAGGCTTGCCGGCGGCATGTTCGGCCTTGGCACGGGCGGCAATCGCCTGCGGCAGGGCCTTGGGGTAGCCTGCACCGGTGAAGCCGCTCATGCCGACGTTCACGCCGTGGGGGATCAGGGCCGCTGCGGCCTCTGCCGACATGAAGCGCGTTTGGAATTCTGGGTAGCGGACGCGGTCTGCCAGGGTCATCGGGGTTTCTCCAACTTTGCAAAAACAAGCCGCCTTCATGGGCGGCTCTTATAGATCTCCGTGAGAAATGGTATCAGCGTTATCCCTTGTTTAAGGGTTTACGCTGAATAACCTGCCGACCAAGGTAGGTCCTTGACTGCAAAAGGATATTTGGGGAGTGATTGCTTGCATCGTAGTGAGATTTGATGCTGCACTGCAATAAATCGGTGCCACGTCGGTCGGCCCGGGTGCAGTCCGCCAAGGGCATGAAAAAAGCCCCGCAGGCGGGGCCTGCGGGGCTTGGGGACGCTTGAGGGGCAGTGCAGTGCAGACTGCGCCGCGCGGTCAGCTGCTGCGTTTGGTGTTCAGCAGCGCGTACAGGATGATGGCGCCGAAGGTGGCGGTACCGATGCCGCCCAGGGCGAATTCGCCGAACTTCAGCGTGAATTCACCGGTGCCCAGGATCAGGGTGATGGCGGCCACGATCAGGTTCTTGGTGTCCGAGAAGTCCACCTTGTTGTCCACCCAGATCTTGGCGCCGGCCACGGCAATCAGGCCGAACACGACGATGGACACGCCGCCCATCACCGGCAGTGGAATGGCCTGGATCAGCGCGCCGAACTTGGGGCTGAAGCCCAGCAGCACGGCCAGCAGGGCCGCGACGAAGAACACCGCCGTGGAGTAGATGCGGGTGGCCGCCATCACGCCGATGTTTTCCGCGTAGGTGGTCACGCCCGTGCCGCCGGCGGCGCCGGAGACCATGGTGGCCACGCCGTCGCCGATGAAGGCCCGGCCCATGTACTGGTCCAGGTTCTTGCCGGTCATGGCCGTGACGGCCTTGATGTGGCCCAGGTTCTCGGCCACCAGGATGATGACCACGGGCACGATCAGCAGCATGGCATTGGCATTGAACACCGGGGCATGGAAGGTGGGCAGGCCGAACCAGGCGGCGTTGACCACGCCGCTCAGGTCGATGGGCTTGCCCCAGCCCAGCACATTGGTGAACACGCCGTACAGGATGCTGGCCACGATCAGGCCGATCAGGATCAGCAGGCGCTGCAGCATGCCCTTGGTGAACACGGCCACCAGGGCCACGGACACAAAGGTCAGGGCCTGCATCCAGGCCTCGAAGTTGTTGGCGGCCATGTTCTTGACGGGGATGGCCGCCAGGTTCAGGCCGATGATGGCCACCACCGCGCCGGTCACCACCGGGGGCATGAAGCGCTCGATCCAGCGGGTGCCGATGGCCTGCACCAGCAGGCCCACCAGGGTGTAGACCGCGCCGCAGGCAATGATGCCGCCCAGGGCGACGCCGATGTTGGCGTTGGCACCTTTGCCGGCGTAGGCCGTGGCGGCGATCACCACGCCGATGAACGCAAAGGACGAACCCAGGTAGCTGGGCACTTTGCCGCCGGTGATCAGGAAGAAGATCAGGGTGCCGATACCGCTCATCAGCACGGCGAGGTTGGGGTCAAAGCCCATCAGGATGGGGGCCAGCACGGTGGAGCCGAACATGGCGATCACGTGCTGGATGCCCATCAGGCCGGTCTGGGCCCAGGGCAGGCGCTCATCAGGCCCGATAACGCCGCCGCCCTGCAGGACGGCGGGGGACTTTTCAGTCCAGGAAAACATTCCCATGGTGGTGTACTCCGTAAAAAACTGGCGCGATGTTAGAGGCAATCGCCGTGCCACGGATGACGGATTGCTGGCGCATGACCGGGCCTCATGGGCATGGCCGGCCGCTGCACAGGGCAGCGCCATCCGTGCTGGACCGCACTGCTGCAATAGTGATAGCTGCACAGGCTCCAGCAAAAAGGCTTCACAGATCCGGAAATCGGTGAAGCCTTGGGGGGAGGGCTGGACGCAGCCCCGCCATTTTCAGGGGGCGCTGTCGCATGCCGGCCACGGTGGCGCCGCGGCCGCCGGGTGCGGTATTGCTGGTGGCGACTCTAGTGGCGGCCTGCCCAGGGCGGCTGCGGCAGGGTGGCGCGGATCAGCTGCCAGGGGCTGCGGCCGGTGAGCTGGGCCGCGATGGCGGCCTTGAGCGGCGGCAGATGGCGGGCGCCGGTCAGCACCACCTGGCGCAGCACGCGTGGCAGGGGACGGGCGTCGGTATAGAGCTTCACGATGCTGTTGGTGCCCGCAAAGATCGGGAAGGCATGGCGGTGCTGGCCCTGGGCATAGGCGTCCAGCACGGCGGCATCACCCCAGTCCTGGCCAGCCTGGCGTGCAGCCGCCACGGCGGCGGTCAGGCGTTCCACGCCAGCCAGCCCCAGGTTGAAGCCATGGGCCGTCACCGGGTGCATGCCCACGGCGGCATCGCCCAGCAGCGCCCAGCGTGCGCCGCTGAAGCGGTGGGCATAGGTGGCCACCAGCGGGTAGCTGTGGCGTTCGCCCACCAGCTCCATCGGGCCCA
Organism: Comamonas sp. 17RB; assembly: GCF_030056555.1. NCBI lineage: Bacteria > Pseudomonadati > Pseudomonadota > Betaproteobacteria > Burkholderiales > Comamonadaceae > Comamonas > Comamonas sp. 17RB. The sequence continues at coordinate 56,235 of NZ_JASHHY010000014.1, forward strand.
GGCGGTCCTGGAAGTCGTGCTGCACATGGGCGGCGAAGTCTTCGGGCGAGAGCTGCAGCAGGCGCTGGGCATCGGCCGAATCGGTGGTGATCACGGCGGAGCACAGCAGCTCGCCGGTGTCGGGATCGGGCTGCAGCGGCAGGATGGCCAGCGTGCGCTCGTAGCCAAAGCATTCGTGGGCGATGTCCTCGTGCGGCAGCGTATGGCGCATGCGGCAGACGATGACGCTGCGGCCGAAGTCCGTCATCTGCGCGCCCACGCCCAGCAGGCGGCGCATGCCGGAGAAGCGGCTGTCGGCGGCCACCACCAGCGGGGCGGTCAGGGCCGGGGCCTCGCAGCGCACGCCCTGGTCGGTGCGGGTGTAGCGCACTTCGGCATGGTCGGGGTGCACGGACACGGCGGTCACCTGCGCCTCGGTGATGATTTCCACGCCCGGTGTGGTGCTGGCCACTTCCCAGGCCGTGCGGCGCAGGGCGTGGTTGGGCACGATGCGGCCCAGCTGGTCCACCCCGCTGCCATCGGCGCTGATGGCCAGCATCGGGCGCTGGCCGACCGGGCCGTCGTGGATCTGGGCCTCGCGGATCTGGCCTTGCTCATGCGGCTGCAGCAGCTCCCAGCTGCCCAGGCGCTGCAGGGTCTGCACGCTGGGGTGGGTCAGGGCAATTTCGCGCCCGTCGGGCTTGGGCTGCTGCAGGGCCAGGGCCGGCTGCTGCTCCAGCACCGTCACCTGGAGCCCGGCCTGGGCCAGAGAGATGGCAAGCGAGAGCCCGGCGGGCCCCGCGCCCACGATGAGGGCATCGGTATGCATGGACATTGGCGTAAACAACTGAGAAATCAACACAGGCAGGCCGTCGCACAGGCGAAGGCGCTGGGTGCAGGGATTGTGCGCGCAGACAGCGGGCACAGGCTTGCACTGCCTCAAGTATGACAAGAACATGCAATGCTGCCGGACCGACTTTGTCAATTGGTGCACCTAGCATGGCGACAATCTGGGGCCGCGCCTACGCTGGCGGGATGCCGCTCTCTACCTCCCCCTCTGCGTCCCATCCCCCCCATATTCCCCAGATCCGCCTCTACCAGGAGTGGCTGGCGCAGCAGCACGGTCTGCGCTTTGACAGCTACGACGCGCTGTGGCGCTGGTCCACCACCGAGCTCGATGCCTTCTGGCAGAGCATCTGGGATTACTTCCACGTCGAGTCGCCCACGCCCCACACGGCCGTGCTGGCGCGCAATGTCATGCCCGGTGCACAGTGGTTCCCCGGCGCCCAGGTGAACTACGCGCGCCAGGTGCTGCGCCATGTGCAGCCCGCGCACGCCGCCGGCATGCCGGCCGTGATCGCCGACAACGAACAGGGCCAGGTCCGCGAACTGGGCTGGCCCGATCTGCAGCGCCAGGTGGCCGCGCTGGCCCTGCACCTGCGCGCCCAGGGCGTGGGCAAGGGCGACCGGGTGGCGGCCTACCTGCCCAATGTCCCCGAGGCCATCGTCGCCCTGCTGGCCGTGGCCAGCCTGGGCGCCGTCTGGAGCGTGTGCGCGCCCGACATGGGCACCGCCGCCGTGCTGGACCGTTTCAAGCAGATCGAGCCCAAGGCGCTGATTGCCGTGGACGGCGTGTACTACGCCGGCAAGCCGCTGGACCGCAGCGCCGTGCTGCAGGAGCTGCGCGCCCAGCTGCCCACGCTGGCGCATGTGGTGGTGCTGCGCAGCCCGCATGCGGCCCAGGCGGTGGCCGACAGCGCCGATCTGGCCCAGGTGCTGGCCCGCGACGATGCCGCCACGGCCGCCTTCGCGCCCGAATGGCTGCCGTTCGACCACCCGCTGTGGATCGTCTATTCCAGCGGCACCACCGGCCTGCCCAAGCCCATCGTCCACGGCCATGGCGGCATGGTGCTGGTGGCGCTGTGCCTCAAAGCCCTGCACAACGACGTGGGCCCCAGCTATGACGCCAACAGCTGGGGCGAGCGCTTCCACTGGTACAGCTCCACCGGCTGGGTGATGTGGAACTCCCAGGCGGGCGGCCTGCTGGGCGGGACCACCTGCGTGATCTATGACGGCAGCCCCAGCGGCAGCAAGGCCCAGCCCGACTGGGGCGTGCTGTGGCGCTTTGCCGCGCGCCACGGGGTGAGCAATTTCGGGGCCGGCGCGGCGTTCTACACCGGCTGCATGAAGGCAGGGCTGGATCTGGCGGACTGCGGTGATCTGTCGCGCGTGCGCAGCCTGGGCAGCACCGGCTCCCCCCTGTCCCCCGATGTGCAGCAATGGGGCACGGACCAGTTTGCGCGGCTGGGCACGCCCGGCATCTGGTGGAACAACATCTCGGGCGGCACCGATTTCTGCGGTGCCTTCATCGGCGGCAACCGGGAGCTGCCGCTGCTGGCCGGCGAGATGCAGTGCCGCCAGCTGGGCGCGGCCGTGGAAGCCTGGGATGAGCAGGGCCGTCCGGTGGTCGACGCCGTGGGCGAACTGGTCTGCACCCAGCCCATGCCTTCGATGCCGCTGTACTTCTGGGGCGACCGGGACGGCAGCCGCTACCTGTCCAGCTACTTCGACAGCTATGCCCCCGGCCACGGCCGCCAGCCTGGCGGCGGCGACCTGCCGGCTGCGGCCGGAGGGGTCTGGCGCCACGGCGACTGGCTGCGCATCGGTGCGCAGGGCGGCTGCACCATCTACGGCCGCAGCGATGCCACCATCAACCGCCACGGCCTGCGCATGGGCACCAGCGAGCTCTACAGCGCCATCGAAGCCCTGCCCGAGGTGCTGGACAGCATGGTGGTGGACCTGGAGTACCTGGGCAAGGAAAGCTGGATGCCGATGTTCGTGGTGCTGCGCGAGGGGCTGACGCTGGACGCCGCGCTGCGCGAGCGGCTGAATGCTGCCATCCGCACCGCACTGTCGCCCCGCTTTGTGCCGGACGAGATCGTGCAGGTGGCCGAGATCCCCCGCACGCTGACCGGCAAGAAGCAGGAGCTGCCGATCAAGAAGCTGCTGCTGGGCCAGCCGCTGGCCAAGGTGGTCAACCCCGACACCATGGCCAATGCCGGCTGCCTGCCCTGGTACGAAGCCTTTGCCGCCCAGTACCTGGCGCGCCAGGCGCAGGCCGCCTGAACGCAGGGGCGCCGCCTGTGCGACGCCCCTGCCTGGCCGCCCGCACAGGGTTACACGGTGTTGCGCGCCCGCGGCAGGCGCGTGGCCGACATTCCGCACAGCGGGGTACACTTTCCAGCTTCGAGATGGCGTTTCCTTTCACCTACGCACCTATCGCATTCCATGGCCGTTGAATCGCAGGGCACAGCCCGCACCAGTTTTGACCTGAAAAGTGCCCAGTTGCCGGTGGTGGCCGTGGTGCTCAAGGACACAGACATCCATGTGCTGGCCCACGATCTGGCAGAACGCCTGGCCGCCGACCCCGACTTCTTTGACAACGATCCGGTGCTGATCGACCTCTCGCACATCCGCGAGGCGGTAGACCCTGTGGACTTTGCCGAGCTGCGCCGGGTGCTCTCCAGCCACCACACCCAGCCCGTGGCGGTGCGCGGCGGCTCGGCCGACCAGATGGCCGCCGCCCATGCCGCTGGCCTGATGGCCGCACCGGATGCACTGCCGGCGCGCTCCGCCCCGGTGGAAATCCGGGAAGTGATCCGTGAGGTGGAGGTGGTGCGCGAAATTCCGGCACCCCTGTCCGACGCCCTGATCATCGACCGCCCGCTGCGTTCCGGCCAGCAGGTCTACGCCCGCAACACCGATGTGGTGGTGCTGGGCATGGTCAGCTATGGTGCGGAAGTGATTGCCGACGGGAACGTCCATGTCTATGCCCCGCTGCGCGGCCGTGCCGTGGCTGGCGCCCGGGGCAACACCGAAGCCCGCATCTTCAGCACCTGCATGGAGCCGCAGCTGCTCTCCATTGCCGGCATCTACCGTGCGATCGATTCCCCCCTGCCAGCCGATGTGGCGGGCAAACCCGCCAAGGTACGCCTGGAGGGGGAAAAAATCATCATCGAATCCCTGTAAGCTTCGGAGCTGAACAGCCCCGACTGAACCGTACACAAGAACCACGCAATCAGTCTCTAAGGAAAACTGCAAACATGGCCAAAATCGTCGTTGTGACTTCCGGCAAAGGTGGTGTGGGCAAGACCACCACCAGTGCCAGCTTTGCTTCCGGCCTCGCTTTGCGTGGCCACAAGACTGCAGTGATCGACTTCGACGTCGGCCTGCGCAATCTGGACCTGATCATGGGCTGCGAACGCCGCGTGGTCTATGACCTGATCAATGTGATCCAGGGCGAAGCCAATCTGCACCAGGCCCTGATCAAGGACAAGCAGTGCGAGAACCTGTTCGTGCTGGCGGCCTCGCAGACGCGCGACAAGGAAGCGCTGACGCAGGATGGCGTCAAGAAGGTGCTGGACGATCTGGCGGCCATGGACTTTGAATACATCGTCTGCGACTCGCCCGCCGGCATCGAAAGCGGCGCGCTGATGGCCATGCACTACGCCGACGAGGCGCTGGTGGTGACCAACCCCGAAGTCTCGTCCGTGCGTGACTCGGACCGCATTCTGGGCATGCTCAGCTCCAAGACCGACCGTGCCACCAAGGGCGAGTCGGTCAAGGAACACCTGCTGATCACCCGCTACAACCCCAACCGCGTGGAAGACGGCCAGATGCTGTCGCTGGAGGACATCCAGGACATTCTGCGCATCGAGCTGATCGGCGTGATTCCCGAGTCGGAAACCGTGCTGCAGGCCTCCAACCAGGGCGTGCCCGCCGTGCACATGCAGGGCACCGATGTGTCCGAGGCCTACAAGGACGTGGTGGACCGCTTCCTGGGCGAAGAAAAGCCCATGCGCTTCATCGACGCGCAAAAGCCCGGTTTCTTCAAGCGTATCTTTGGTGGGAGGTAAGTCGGCATGTCCCTGATCTCCATGCTTTTGGGCGAGAAGAAGAAAACCGCTTCGGTCGCCAAGGAACGCCTGCAAATCATTTTGGCGCGCGAGCGCGTGGGCAACTCCAATGCCCAGCCCGACTACCTGCCTGCGCTGCAGCGCGAGCTGATGGCGGTGATCTCCAAGTACGTGTCGATCAACCCCAGCGACATCAAGGTGCAGCTGGAACGCCAGGACAACCTGGAAGTGCTGGAAGTGAAAATCGAGCTGCCCGACGCCCAGCGCTGAGCCGCTGGCGGTCTGCAAGAGCCATAAAAAAAGCCTGTCCCCACATGGGGATAGGCTTTTTGTTCTTCCGGGCTGCTCCGGGCAGCGCGTGCCGGGTGGCGGGGCCGCTCAGTCGGTGTAGGGGGCCGGCGGCAGGCCGTGCTTGGCGTACATATGGCCGCCGTGGTAGATCAGGGGCTGCACGCCCTGCAGGTGCTGGCAGCGCTCCACCAGGCCGACGAAGATGGTGTGGTCGCCCTCGTCATAGCGGCTGCGGTTGCTGCATTCGAACACGGCGGCTGCACCTTCGATCAGGGGCACACCCTGCTCGTTGGCTTCCCAGGTCACCCCGGCAAACTTGTCCACGCCGCGGGTGGCAAAGCGCTGGGCCAGCTCCTGCTGGCCGGCGGCCAGCACGTGGATGGCGTAGTGCCCGCCTTGCTGGAACACCGGCAGCGAGGCGGCGCGGTGGGCCATGCTCCACAGCACCAGCGGCGGCTCCAGCGACACCGAGTTGAACGAGCTGACCGTCAGCCCGATGGGGCGCCCCAGGGCATCGGCCGTGGTGACAATGGTCACACCCGTGGCGAACTGGCCCAGGGCGTGACGGAAATCACGGGTGGTAAAAGCGGCAGGAGCGAGCAAGGGCAGGGCGGATGGTGGTCAAAAAGGATTGATGCCGGTCAAGCGGGCAGCAGCGCCCGCCATTATGGCGTGCAGTGCTGCGGACCGGTTTTCCGGTCCGTGCAAGGCCCCGCCCCCGATGCGGATCAAGCGCGCTGCAGAAAGCCGGCAGCCGCCTGCACGGCCTCGGTGTCGGCCTGCACCGCATCGGGCGCACCGCCCTTGCCCCACAAGGCCCCGCCCCAGGGCATGGCCATGAATTCGGCGCACAGCTGGGCCGCGTCGATGGAGGGCTGGGCCTTGCGGCGTTCGCCCCCGGTGCTGACCAGGTACAGCGGCTTGCCGGCCATGCGGGCCTTGAAGTCCAGTCCCGGCACGCGCAGCCAGCCGCTCCAGTGGTCCAGATAGGCTTTCACGGCCGTGGGCAGGCTGAACCAGTACACAGGGCAGACCAGCACCAGGTGGCTGGCATCCAGCGTGGCCTGCAGCAGGTCGGCCATGCGGCCTTCGGGCGCAGGGTAGCTGCCGGCGCTGTGGCGCACATCGACAAACGCGGGGATAGGTTCCTGGGCCAGGTGCACCCAGGTCTGCTGCACGTCGTCCGGCAGGTGGCGGGCGGCTTCGCGGGCCAGCCATTCGGTGTTGCCGATGACATGGGGCTCGCGGGCCGAGGCGGTCAGAAAAAGATAGTGGTCGTTGCGCATGCGCCGATGGTAGCGGCGCCGGGGGGGCCGGCGTGTCGCGCGGACACTGCGGTGCGCGCAGCGACAGCCGAATGCCAGATGGCCGTTCCCCACCGCCGCAGCGACAGCGGGTGCTGCGGCGGCGGAAAGCCGCCAGGCCCGCCCGGGTCTGCCCCGGTCAGGCCTCGATCGGGCGCTGGTGCCAGGCGACAGGGTCGCGGCCCTGGCCCAGAAAGCCGAAGTCCATGGCCGGGCGCTCGCCGGCAATCAGCGCTGCCAGGGCCTTGCCCGAGCCGGCGCCATGCGTCCAGCCCAGGGTGCCGTGGCCGGCATTGACCCACAGCTTGCCCACGCCGGTATGGCCGATGAACGGGATGTTGGTGGGCGTGGCCGGGCGCAGGCCGCACCAGTAGTTGGGCTGGCCGCCTTCGGCTTCGGAGCGGGTGTCGCACACGCCGGGCAGGATTTCTTCGATGCGCTCGCTCAGCATGCGGCAGCGGGCCTGGGCCACGGGGCTGTCCAGCGACAGGTCGAAGCCGCCCAGCTCGATGGTGCCGGCCACGCGCAGCTGGTCGCCGAAACGGCTCATGGCGATCTTGCGCGCGTCGTCAATGCACGACACAAACGGTGCGGCATCGGGCTGGAGGATGCGGAAGGTGGCGCTGTAGCCCTTGCCGGGGTAGATGGGCAGGTCCACGCCCACGGTGCGCAGCAGCGGCGCGCTGTAGCTGCCGCAGGCCACGACAAAGCTGTCGGCCGTCAGCGTCTGTTCGCGGCCTGGGCCATCGTCCAGGCGCTGGCGCACGGTGATGGACTGCACCTCGCCGCCGGCCTGGTTCAGGCGCAGCACATCGTGGCCGTAGAGAAACTGCACGCCGCGCTGTGCGCACAACTGGGCCAGCTGCTGGGTGAAGGCACGGGCGTCGCCGCTTTCATCGGTGGGCGTGAAGGTGCCGCCAAAGATCTGGTCCTTGTAGGGCGTGAAAGCCGGCTCGATGCGCAGCAGCTCGTCGCGGCTGACCAGCTGGCGCTGCACGCCGTGCTGGCGCATGATTTCCACGGCCTCGCCGGCCTCCTCGAAGGCCTGGGCGCTGGAGTAGAAGTGCGCAATGCCGCGCTCCAGCCGGTGGTAGCTGATGCCGGTCTCCGCCACCATCTGCTGCAGGGCGGTGTGGCTGTAGGCGCCCAGGGCCACGATCTGCTGCACATTGCGCGCGAAGGCGCGGTCGTTGCACTGGCCCAGGAATTGCAGCGCCCAACGCCACTGCTGCCAGTCCAGCTGGGGACGGAACAGCAACGGCGCCTGCGCGTCGAACATCCACTTCAGCGCCTTCAGCGGGGCTTCGCGGTTGGCCCAGGGTTCGCAGTAGCTGACCGAGATCTGGCCGGCGTTGGCGAAGCTGGTCTCCTGCGCTGCCTCGGCCTGGCGGTCGATGACGATCACGTCGTGGCCGCGGGCACGCAGGTGCCATGCGGTGCTGATGCCGATGATGCCGGCGCCGAGGATGATGGTTTTCATGGAGCGCAGTGTGGTGTGCCACCCGCAGGACGCCAAGCCGGATTACATTCCTTGTGAATCCATAAGCGCAGCTAATACAACGCAGGAGAAGACGCGATGCAGCATTGGGACCCGGTGGCCTTGGAGTGCCTGGCCGCCATTGTGGAAACCGGTGGGTTCGAGAAGGCCGCGCAGCGCCTGCATGTCACGCAGTCGGCCGTCTCGCAGCGCCTGCGGGCGCTGGAGGAGCAGGCCGGATCGGTGCTGGTGGTGCGCAGCCGGCCCCTGCGGCCCACCCGCGCCGGGCAGTTGCTGCTCAAGCATGCCCAGCAGCTGCGCCTGCTGCGGGCCGATCTGGCGCGCGACATGCAGACCCTGGCGCCCCACACGGCCGGCTCTGGCGCCGGGGTGGGCCTGGCCGTCGCGGTCAATGCCGACAGCATTGCCACCTGGGCCCTGGAGGCGCTGACGCCGCTGGTGCGGGCCGGGATTGCGCTGGAAGTGATCACGGACGACCAGGATTTCACCCAGGAATGGCTGCGTTCCGGCGAGGTGCTGGGCTGCGTGACCACCTTGCGCCGCAGCCTGGTGTCGCTGCGCCAGGGCCTGCGCGCCTGGCAACACAGCCGCCGCATGGCCGCAGAAGATGAACGCACCTGGAACATGGCCCTGCAGGACGCCCGTCTGATGGCCGACCTGGCCCGCGCCATGGACCGCCAGGAACGCTGATACGCGGATTCCCGTCCCGCGCCGGCTGCGGCACCCGCCGCAGCCCCTCTGTCGAAAGCCACCGCCCACCAGGCCGTGGCTTTTTTCATGGCATGAAAAAAGGAGCGTGCTGTGCACGCTCCTTTGGCTTTGCAGGCGCCTGTGGCAGGCAGACACCGGAAGCATCTGCATACGAGGCACCTGTTGGGAACAACGGCTTCAGGCGGCCAGGCGGGCTTCCAGCGCCTTCTTGGTGGCCAGCAGTTCCTGCGGCAGGTTGTAGGCCAGCTGGTCGAAGTGGGCGGTGTGCAGCTGCATTTCCTCGTTCCAGGCGGCCTTGTCGATGCTGGTCACGCTGGCGAACTGGTCGGCGCTGAAGTCCAGGCCGGTCCAGTTGATTTCGCCATAGGTGGGGGCCACGCCGAACGCGGTCTGCTGGCCCTGGGCACGGCCTTCGATGCGGTCGATCATCCACTTCAGCACGCGCATGTTCTCACCGTAGCCGGGCCAGACAAACTTGCCGTCGGCGTCCTTGCGGAACCAGTTGGTGGTGAAGATCTTGGGCAGCGCGGCGCCCTGGGCTTCGATCTTGGCACCCAGGTTCAGCCAGTGCTGGAAATAGTCGCTCATGTTGTAGCCGGCGAACGGCAGCATGGCGAACGGATCGCGGCGCACCACGCCTTGCGCGCCAAAGGCGGCGGCCGTGGTTTCCGAACCCATGGTGGCGGCCATGTAGACGCCTTCGGTCCAGTTGCGCGCTTCAGTCACCAGCGGCACGGTGGTGGAGCGGCGGCCGCCGAAGATCATGGCATCGATCTTCACGCCCTTGGGGTCGTCCCAGGCTTCGTCCAGCGCGGGGTTGTTGGTGGCGGCGACGGTGAAGCGGGCGTTGGGGTGGGCGGCCTTGGCGCCGGTTTCCTTGGCAATGGCCGGGGTCCAGTCCTGGCCCTTCCAGTCGATCAGGTGGTCCGGCAGCTTGCCCTGGTCTTTTTCCAGGCCTTCCCACCACACATCGCCGTCATCGGTCAGCGCCACGTTGGTGAAGATGACGTTCTTGTCCAGGCTCTGCATGCAGTTCGGGTTGGTCAGCAGGTTGGTGCCCGGAGCCACGCCGAAATACCCTGCTTCGGGGTTGATGGCACGCAGCGAGCCATCGGCCTGGGGCTTGATCCAGGCGATGTCGTCACCGATGGTGGTGACCTTCCAGCCTTCGAAGCCGGTGGGCGGCACCAGCATGGAGAAGTTGGTCTTGCCGCAGGCGCTGGGGAAGGCCGCCGCCACGTGGTACTTCTGGCCTTCGGGGTTGGTCACGCCCAGGATCAGCATGTGTTCGGCCAGCCAGCCCTGGTCGCGGCCCATGGTGGAGGCAATGCGCAGTGCAAAGCACTTCTTGCCCAGCAGGGCGTTGCCGCCGTAGCCCGAGCCGTAGGACCAGATTTCGCGCGTTTCGGGGTAGTGGACGATGTACTTGGTCGTGGGATTGCAAGGCCAGCTGGTCTGGTCGGTCTCGCCGGCCGCCAGCGGTGCGCCCACGGTGTGCACGCAGGGTACGAACTCGCCGTCGGTGCCGAGCACGTCGTACACGGCCTTGCCCATGCGGGTCATGATCTGCATGTTGACGGCCACATAAGCACTGTCGGACAGCTCGATGCCGATGTGGGCAATGGGCGAACCCAGCGGGCCCATGGAAAACGGCACCACATACATGGTGCGGCCTGTCATACAGCCGTCAAACAGCGGCTGCAAAGTGGCACGCATCTCGGCGGGGGCCATCCAGTTGTTGGTGGGGCCGGCATCTTCCTTGCGGGCCGAGCAGATGTAGGTGCGGTCTTCCACGCGGGCCACGTCCGACGGGTCGGACCAGGCCAGGAAGCTGCCGGGGCGCTTGGCGGGGTTGAGCTTCTTGAACGTGCCGGCGTCCACCAGCTGCTGGCAGAGGGCGTCGTACTCTTCCTGCGAGCCGTCGCACCAGTGGATCCGGGCGGGCTTGCACAGTGCGGCCATTTCGGCCACCCAGGCGATCAGCTTGGGGTTTTTCACGAAGGCGGGCGCCTGCACCTGCAGGGCCTGGGGGGCGAGGGCGTTCATCGAAGGATCTCCTGATAGTGGGTAAACGGTTTTGCCGAACCGGGCACGCGCGGGGCGTACCAAGGGGCGGTTGGGCAAAGCAGCTCGTCCATAGGGGGCACTGCGGGCGCTATCAGGCAGCCGATGACCGGCGCCGGGAAAGCCATTCTAGGAAGGCGGCTGTAAAAAGCCAGTGGGACAACCCGGAAAACTATGTCTCATATGCATAAAGATATGCATAAAGCAGAAATTCGCCGGCATGAAAAAAGCCCCTTGCGGGGCAGTTTTCGAAGGCGGATGCCGTTCACGCCATGTTCACGGCGATGAAGGCCAGCAGGAACATCATCACGGCCCCCACCAGCGGCAGCACGATGGGAATCAGGGGCACCACCGCCTCGGCGGCGTCGTCGGGATTGATCTGGGGCTGCGCATCGTGGGCAGCGGGGTCATGGCTCATGCGTTCACTCCTTGCGGGCAGTCGGACAACCAGGTGGCGGGTGCGCCACGCAGACCTCGTTCGTCCTGCCATTGTGGAAGGGACGGCATGGCCCGGCTACAGGGTTATCCACGGCGCAGGTCCGCGGGCGTGGCAGGCTGGCTCCACCGCCGGGTACCGTCACTCCGCTCCGCAGCCAGGGGGCGGGGTGCCACGGTACCCAAGAATCTCAGGCGCGCGCGGCCTGCATGCCGGCAGCCCGCAGCGCTTCCAGCACCTGCTCCACATGCTGCTGGTTGCGGGTCTGCAGCACAAAGTCGATTTCCACGTTCTGCGCGGCCAGCAGCGTGAAGGCGCGCTGGTGGTGGACTTCCTCGATGTTGGCGCCGGCGGCGGCCACGGTGGCCGTGATCTGGGCCAGCACGCCGGGCACATCGCGTGCGCTGACGCGCACGCGCGCCAGACGGCCGGAGCGCACCATGCCGCGCTCGATGATGGCAGCCAGCAGCAGCGGGTCGATGTTGCCGCCGGACAGGATCAGGCCCACCTTCTGGCCGGCGAACTTCTCGCGGTGGCGGATCAGGGCGGCCAGACCGGCAGCGCCCGCGCCTTCGACCAAGGTCTTCTCGATCTCCAGCAGCATCAGCACGGCCTGCTCGATATCGCCTTCATCCACCAGCAGCAGCTCGTCCACCAGCCGTTTGACCACCTCGCGGGTGATGGTGCCGGCCGTGGCCACGGCAATCCCTTCCGCGATGGTGGACTGGCCCATGGGCAGGTCCGTGCCCTGCACGGCGTTGAGCATGGACGGAAAGCGCTGCGTCTGCACCCCCACCACGCGGATGCCGGGCTTGAGCGCCTTGGCGGCCGTGGCCACCCCGGCAATCAGGCCGCCGCCGCCGATGGCCACCACCAGGGTGTCCAGGTCGGGCTGGACGGCCAGCATTTCCAGGGCCAGCGTGCCCTGGCCGGCCGCCACGGCCTCGTCGTCGAAGGGGTGGACAAAGGTCAGGTTCTGTTCCTTGGCCAGCAGGAAGGCGTGCTGGCGCGCCTCCTCCAGGGTGTCGCCGTGCAGCACCACCTCGGCGCCAAAGCCACGGGTGCGCTCCACCTTCACGCCGGGGGTGAAGCGCGGCATCACGATCACGGCACGCAGGCCCATGCGCTGTGCGTGGTAGGCCACACCCTGGGCGTGGTTGCCGGCGCTCATGGCAATCACGCCGCGCGCCTTTTCCTCGGCGCTCAGCAGCTGCAGCCGGTTGCTGGCACCACGTTCCTTGAAGGAGGCCGTGAACTGCAGGTTCTCGAACTTGAGGAACACCTGCGCACCCACGATCTGCGAGAGCGTCTCGGATTCGACGCAGGGCGTTTGCAGCACCTGGTCACGCAGTCGGGTGGCGGCGGCTTGGATATCGGCGTAGGTCAGCATGGTCGGGGCGGGTACGGAAAGTGCAGGCGGCAAAGTCTGACAGATTGCCATATCTGCCGTACTGCCGCTGCCATCGCGCCATGCACGGCGAACGCCGGTGCGCTGCACACAGGGCACCGGTCGCCGACAGGGTGCTGCCGGGCACCGCCATGGCTTCTGTGCCGCCTGCTTGCGCCGCGTTCGGCCGCGCAGGCAGCGCTGCGTCAGAAGTCGTAGCGCGCGCTGAGGTTCAGGCTGCGCGGTGCGCCCCAGGTGTAGAACAGCCCCTGGGCGTTGAAGTTGGTCACACCCGCGAAGTAGCGCTTGTCCATCGCGTTGTTCACATTGGCGGCTACGCTCCAGTGGCGGTCGACCTGGTAGCGGGCCATCAGGTCCACCAGCCAGTAGGCGTCCTGGCGCAGCGTGGTCGCCCCCCGGCTGGTGGAGATGTCGCTCTGCCAGCGGGTGGCCGCGCCCACGGTCAGCCCTTGCAGGGCCGAATCGCGGAACTGGTAGGTGGTGCCCAGCTTGAACTGGTACTTGGGCGTGGTGCTGGACGAGTCCAGCGTGCTGCTGTTCATCACAAAGCCGCCCTGCAGCTGCCAGCCGCGGGCCAGCTCGCCGGACAGCTCCAGCTCCCAGCCGCGCCGCGTGACGCCGCTGACCGCCCGCGAGATGGTCTCGCCCGCGGGCGTCTGGCCCACGGTTTCGGCGGTGTTGTCGGTCTTCATCCAGAAGTAGGCGGCGCTGGCGTTCAGGCGCTTGTCAAAGAACTCGCCCTTGGCGCCGATCTCGTAGGTCTTGCCCTCTTCCGGCGGCAGCGTCTGTTCGCTGGCGTTCTTGGCGCTCTGGGCCTGGAAGATGCTGGCGTAGCTGGCATACAGCGACACATCGCGGGCCACATCCACCACCAGACCGGCATAGGGCGTCACCACGCCGCGTTCGTGCAGATCGTAGTTGTACCAGCTGACGTCGGAGACATCCTTCTGGTCGTAATTGGTGGCGCGGGCGCCGACGATCAGCTTGACCGGGTCGGCCAGGCTGAAGCGGCCGGCCGCATAGACATAGTTGCGCTTGCGGCTGAACAGGTCATCGGAATAGGTCAGGCCGCTGAGGTTGACATTCGGCAGCGCGCCGCCGCCCTGGGCATAGTCCAGGCCCAGCGCGCCCAGCGTGGTGTTGTCGCCGCCGCCGCGCTGCAGATTGATGCGGCTCTTGGAGGCCCCGGCACCCAGCAGCAGATCGTGCTGGCGGCCGAACAGGGAGAAAGGCCCTTGCACGTCCACCTGGATGCTCTGGTTGCGTGTCGTGTTCTCGCCATAGCGGCCAAAGTTCACGGCGCCTGGCAGGGCGTTGTTCATATAGCCCTGCAGCTGTTCGGGCACGTCGATTTCCTCGTGCACCAGTTGCAGCTTGGCCTTCCAGCCCTGGCCGAAGTTGTGCTCCAGCCGGGTGAACAGGTTCAGGCCTTTTTGCTCGTAGCCGGCCCAGCGCGCACCGTTGTTGTAGGAGCGCGGCATCCAGCCCACGAAGGCGCCGGTACCGGAATAGGCCTGGAGGGGCGTGGTGGCGCCGGAGCCGCGCAGCGTGCGTTCGCGGTAGGTGACGCCGGCGCTCAGCAGGGTGTCGGGCGAGAGGTCGTATTCCAGCGTGCCGTAGACCATGCGGCCGCTGGAGTCCTCGTAGTCGCGGAAGCCGCGGGCGCGCTTTTCCGACAGCACCAGCCGCCCGCGCAGACTGCCTTCGGCGTTCAGCGGGCCGGCAATGTCGGCATCTGCGCGGTAGCTGTCCCAGCTGCCGGCGCTGGCTTCCACGTGGGCCTGGAAGTCCTTGGTCGGGCGCTTGCGGATCAGGTTGATCGTGGCGCCGTAGTTGCCGTCGCCATTCATCAGGCCGGACGAGCCCTTGAGCACCTCGACGCGGTCGATGTCGGCCAGGTCGTCCATGGTGTAGAGCGTGTGGGTGTTGAAGCCCCAGCCGCTGGAGAGCTGGCGCGAGCCGTCCACCTGCAGGTTGGCGGTGCTGCCCCGCACGTTGTAGGTGACCATCTGGTTCTGGCGGCTCACCGTCAGGCCGGGCGTCTGCTCCATCACATCGGTCAGCGTCTGCAGCTTGAAGTCTTCCATGCGCTGGCGGGTGAAGACGGTGACCGACTGCGGGGTCTCGCGCAGCGTCAGCGCCAAGCCGGTAGCGGCCCCGCTGGGGCCTGCAGCCGTGTAGCGGCCCGTGCCTTCGGTGGTGCCGTCCGCCGCCGTGGCGGCGGCCGTCACCTTCACTTCAGCCAGAGTGGCTGCGCCGCCGCTGCTGCGCTGGGCGGCTTCGGGGATGCGGCGCAGCGCGTAGGCGCCGCTGGCGTCGGGCACGGCTTCCAGGCCGGTGCCGGCCAGCAGGGCCGCCAGGGACTGGGCCACGCCCTGTGTGCCCTGGGCGCCGCTGGTCTGCAGACCAGCCACCAGATCGGGGGCAAAGCTGATCAGCGCTCCGGATTCACGGCCCAGGCGGTTCAGGGCCGAGGCCAGCGTGCCGGCGGGGATGGTGTAGCTGCGCTGTGCCTGGGCGGTGCTGGTCTGGGCCAGCGCCGGCAGGGCGGGCAGGGCCGTGGCACAGGCGATCAGGCTGGCGCACAGCAGGTGGGTGGCCCGCGCCGTGGCGGTGGGCTGGGGGTGAAGCGGTCGGCGGTTCATGCGGTGGAATCCCTCGGTGGATAGGCAGAAAGCTGGGCTGGCGCGTGGGCGCAGTCCGTCTGAGGGGCTTGACACGCAAGGAGCCGGAAATGGCCGGGGTTTTTGCAGATTTTTGAGAAGAAGGCTGCAGATGCTTTTCAGGAAAGCCTGGTGTGCTATGCAATCCGGAGTGAATTGCCGGCGTCAGCTGCGGCGTTCGACCGTGACCCACCAGCGGGTGCGCGCTTGCAGCTGCACCGGCAGGGCGCGGGTGAGGGCGTTCAGCACGCGGTCCGTGTCGGCCAGGGGGTAGGCGCCCGAAACCCGCAGGCCGGCGGCATTGGGGGCACAGCGCAGCAGGCCGGAGCGGTAGCGCGACAGCTCGGTCAGGAAGTCGGGCAGGGGCATATCGTTCACCACCAGCATGCCGTCGTGCCAGGCCCCGGCGCCCTCGGCCAAAGGGGCGGCAGGGCCGGCCTGGTTGCGCCCGAGCGTGGCCTGCTCCCCGGCTTCCAGGCGCAGCACGTCCTGCGGTGCCCGGACCGGGCGCAGTTCCACCGCGCCTTCCAGCACCGCCACGTTGGTGTGCTGTGCGTGCTGGCGCACCGTGAAGCGGGTGCCGATGGCGCGCACCAGGCCTTCGGCCGTGCGCACCCGCAACGGGCGTGGCTGGCCGGTGGTGGCATCCGGGGCGTTGTCGGGCGCGCTGTGCACCAGGATTTCCCCGGCGCGCAGCACGATCAGGCGTTCGGTGGCGCTGTAGTGCAGGTCCACCGCCGTGGCGGTGTTCAGCCACAGCCGCGTGCCGTCGGCCAGCTCGCGGCTGCGCTGCTCCCCCGTGGCCGTGGCCAGGTCGGCCGCCAGGCGTTGCCAGTGGGGCTGGCCCAAGCCGCTCTGCTGCCAGGCCAGCAGACCGCCGGTGCCGGCCGTCAGCAGCAGGGCCAGACGCAGGGCGTGGCGCCGGCCGTGGCCGGACGCGGTCAAGGCCTGGCGTGCGACCGAGGCCGGCAGGCCGTGCAGCTGCTGCTGCCACTGTGCATCCAGGGTGGCGATGCGCTGCCAGGCCTGGGCATGCAGCGGGTCGGCCTGCAGCCAGCGGTGCCATTGTTGCCGGGTGTGCTCGGAAGCGGGGGCGCTGTCATCGTCCAGGGTCAGCAGCCAGTGCACGGCGGCACGGGCCACGGCAGGCGGGATGGCGGCCGCAGCCGAAGGAGGAGCCGGGTGTTCCATCTCACTCCCCCATGCCGAAGTAGCAGCGCTCGGCGGCGCTGGCCAGGTGGCGGCGCACCGTGGTGCGGGACAGGCCGAGTTGCTGGGCAATTTCTTCCTGGGTCAGCTCTTCCAGCCGCCACAACAAAAAGGCCTGGCGGGCCACGGCGGGCAGGCCGTCCAGCAACTGGTCGATAGCGACCAGGGTCTCCAGCACCATCAGCTGCACATCGGGGGGCGGTGCGACGGGGTCGGGCAGGGCGCTGAGTGCCTCCAGGTAGGCGCGTTCGATCTGGCGCCGGCGCAGGTGGTTGGACAGCAGGCGCTGGGCGATGGTGGTGAGGTAGGCACGGGGCTCCGCCACCTGGTCCAGCGGCTGGCCGGGTGCCGTCCAGGCGCGCAAAAACGTGCTTTGTGCCAGATCCGCAGCGTCCCAGGGGCAGCCGATCTTGCGGCGCAGCCGTGCCACCAGCCAGCCATGGTGCTGCAGGTAGAACGTCTGCAGGGTATGGGCTGCAGCGCTGAGGGGGGCGGACATGGAAAAGCCTGGAATCTATGAATAAGAATTGTTCGTATTCTATGGACTCTGCAATTCCATGCGGGCGCATCGCCCCACAGAGGCTGCGCGGACCCCGCCCAGTGTCTGCCGGGCGCCACAGTGCGGTCCGGGCGGTGGGCGCGCGGACCGGTTGGGGGGCGCGGGTTCAGGCAGGCAAGGCGCGTTCCAACAGTGCCGCCACATCCAGCGTGCGGGCGTCGATGGCGCCCACCACGCGGGCGCTGCCGTGCACGATGCGGGTGGCGATGAAGGCGTCGGCCACCCAGGAAGGGGCATGGCGGCGCAGCAGGCAGGCCTGGGCCACCAGCACCAGCTTCTGGGCGATCAGGCGGGCCAGCAGCTCCTGCTCGGCAGGGGGGCGGTGCAGCAGGGCCTGCAGGGCGTGGAGCTCGGTCAGTAGGTGGCTGTCTTCCCCGGCGGCATCCATCAGGTGGGCGAGCAGGGCCTGGCTGCCTTCGGGCTCCCGGCCCAGCGCGCGCAGCATGTCCAGGCACATGATGTTGCCCGAGCCTTCCCAGATGCTGTTGACCGGCGCTTCGCGGAACAGCCGGGCCACCACGGCGGGTTCCACATAGCCGTTGCCGCCCAGCACCTCCATGGCTTCCCCTGCCACCTCGACAGCGCGCTTACAGACCCAGAACTTGGCGGCCGGTGTCATCAGGCGTTTCCAGGCCCGCTCTGCCGGGGCCGGGTCGGCGCCTTCGCAGGCTTCGAAGGCGCTGGCCAGGCGCATGGCCAGCATGGTGGCGGCTTCGCTTTCCAGCGTCAGATCGGCCAGCACGCTGCGCATCAGCGGCTGCTGCACCAGCGGCTTGCCAAAGGCCTGGCGGCGCTGGGCATGGTGCAGCGCCTGGACCAGCGCCTGGCGCAGGATGGCGCTGCTGCCCAGCACGCAGCACAGGCGGGTGGTGGTGGCCATCTCGATGATGGTGGGAATGCCCCGGCCGGGCTCGCCCAGCAGCAGGCCGTAGGCGCCATGGAATTCCACCTCGCTGCTGGCGTTGCTGCGGTTGCCCACCTTGTCCTTGAGCTGCAGCAGGTGCACGGCGTTGCGTGTGCCGTCTGGCTGCCAGCGTGGCACCCAGAAGCAGGCGGGGCCGGCATCGGGCGTTTGCGCCACCACCAGGTGGGCATCGCTCATCGGTGCCGAGAAAAACCATTTGTGTCCCGTGAGCCGGTAGGCCTGGCCGCGCCCGGAGGCGCCGTCGGGCACGGCCTGCGTGGTGTTGGCGCGCACGTCGGAGCCGCCCTGCTTTTCCGTCATGCCCATGCCCACCCACAGCGCCTGCTTGTCGGGCCAGGGCCGGTCCTGGGCATCGAAGTGGCGGGACAGCAGCCCGGCCTTGATGTGGGGCCACAGCGCGGTCTCGTGGCGCAGCACGCCGATGGCGGCAGTGGTCATGGTGGCGGGGCACAGCGAGCCCTGTTCCACCTGGCCGTGCAGATAGAAGCCCGCTGCCCAGGCGGTCCAGCGGCCGGCGCGGGTGTTCTCGTAGGGCAGCCCGACCAGGCCCTGTTCGCGGTACAGCGTGAGCAGGGCATGCCAGCAGGGGTGGTAGTGCACGGTGTTGGTGCGCCGCCCACGGGCATCGAAGGCCTGGAGCCTGGGGGCATGGGTATTGGCCAGCTGGGCCCATTGCCAGGTGGCCGGCGAGGTGACGCGCTGGGCGTAGTCCTGCAGCGAGGGCAGGGCCCAGCTGGCGTGGTCCTGCTGCACGGCATGGAGCAGGGCCGCATCATGCTGCAGCGGTGCCTGCTGGCACGGTTCATCGACCTGGTTGAAAACCTCGTGGGTGTCGTCAGAAGCCATCGTCATACCTCCCAGCAGCAGTAGCGGGGCAGTATGGCGGGTTTGCCGGTGTGCGGGTATTAGCAGGTTTCCCGATCGCCGCCTGCGGGAGCCGCGGGCGGTGCCCTGCAAGGGGCCTCAGACCGAGGGGCCGCCGATGACCCGCAGGACTTCCGCGCCGTAGGCATCCAGCTTTTTGCTGCCGATGCCGCTGATGCTGCCCAGGGCCTGCAGCGAGCCGGGGCATTGCTCGGCAATCGCGGCCAAGGTGGCATCCTGGAAGATCACATAGGCCGGCAGATTGTGCGATTTGGCCACTTCCGAACGCCAGGCCTTGAGGTTGATGAAGCGGGCCTGCGCATCCGGCCCCAGGTTGGCAGCAGCGGCATTGGGTTGCACGCCGCGCTTGGTGCTGCGGCTGCGGGCGGCCGCCACGGTTTCGCGCAGCTGCACCTGCACCTCGCCGCGCAGCACGTCGCGCGAGCCGCTGGTCAGGCACAGGGTGTCGAACACATGGCCGCTGTTTTCGCTGGTCACCTTGTGCAGGCCCAGGGCGCCGGTGGCCAGCAGCTGGCGCATCACGCCGCGCAGCTGGGTTTCGCTGTAGCCCTTGCCGATGCCGAAGGTGGAGACCTTGTCGTGCAGGAACTGGCGCACCTTGTCGGTGTCCTTGCCGCGCAGCACGTCCATGATGTGGCCGGCACCAAAGGTGAGGGCGCTCATCTCGTGCACGCGGTAGATGGTGGACAGCAGCTTGCGCGCGGCGTCCGTGCCGTCCCACACGGTGGGAGGGTGCAGGCAGTTGTCGCAGTTGCCGCAGGGGCTGGAGGTTTCCCCGAAGTACTGCAGCAGGCGCACACGGCGGCAGTCGGTGGCTTCGGCCAGCGACAGCAGGGCATCGAGCTTGCTGCGCAGCACGGCCTTGAATTCTTCCTCGGCCCCGCCTTCGTCGATCATGCGCCGCTGGTTGACCACGTCACTCAGGCCATAGGCCATCCAGGCATGGGCGGGCAGCCCGTCGCGGCCGGCGCGGCCGGTTTCCTGGTAGTAGCCCTCGATGTTCTTGGGCATGTCCACGTGGGCCACAAAGCGCACATCGGGTTTGTCGATGCCCATACCGAAGGCGATGGTGGCCACCATCACGATGCCCTCTTCGCGCAGGAAGCGGTCCTGGTGCTGCTGGCGCACTTCGGACGGGAAGCCCGCGTGGTAGGGCAGGGCGTTGATGCCGGCCTGCTGCAGGGTCTGGGCGATTTCCTCCACCCGGCGGCGCGACTGGCAGTACACCACACCGGCTTCGTCCGCATGCTCGTTCTGGATGAAGCGCAGCAGCTGCTGCGTCACGTCCTTTTTCTCGACGATGGTGTAGCGGATGTTGGGCCGGTCGAAGCTGCTGACGAACTGCTGTGCCTGTTCCAGGTGCAGGCGCTCGACGATGTCGGCCCGCGTCAGCGCATCGGCCGTGGCCGTCAGCGCGATGCGCGGCACGCCGGCATAGCGCTCGTGCAGCACCGACAGGGCGCGGTATTCGGGGCGGAAGTCATGGCCCCATTGGCTCACGCAGTGCGCTTCGTCGATGGCGAACAGGCTCAGCTGGCCCTGGGCGTGCAGGTCGTCCAGCAGACCCAGAAAGCGCGGCGTCACCAGCCGCTCGGGGGCGGCGTAGAGCAGGGTCAGCTGGCCGCTCTGCAGCTGCCATTCCACCTGCTGGGCTTCGTCGTAGCTGAGCGACGAATTCAGGAACGCCGCACTCACCCCGGCTTCGTGCAGCGCGCCCACCTGGTCGTGCATCAGCGCGATCAGCGGCGACACCACAATGGCCACGCCCTGTCCGGCCTGCTGGCGCACGATGGCGGGCACCTGGTAGCACAGGCTTTTTCCGCCCCCGGTGGGCATCAGCACCAGCGCATCGCCGCCCGCCACCACCTGGTCCACGATGGCTGCCTGGGGGCCCCGGAAGGAGGCATAGCCAAAAACGTTCTGGAGGGTGGACAGGGCGGCAGACAAGGGGAATCTCGAAAAGTGAGCGCGCGGTGCAGGCAGGGCGCGCTGTAGAGGGAGTTTTTATCGGGAGGTCCACCGAAGGTGGCGGCCGCTATTGTGCGCCGGCCCGTCCGCGCAACGGCATTGCAGGGGCTTGGCGTGGCCCCAGCCAATGCGGCATTGGCTGACAGCGTGCGGCCCGCCGGCCTACGCCGGGGCCGCGGTTTTCTCTGCAGACTGGGCAGGCCACACACACAGGCCAGCCCCGACCGTCTGGCCATTCCACCGAGGAGCAGCCCATGCATGTCCACGCCCTGCGCGGGATCGCCACCGGCGTCACCGTCTTTGCCGCCCTGGCGGCCGGGAGCCCGGCCCGGGCCCAGGAAGCCCCCACCCTGTACCTGCAGGGCGGGGCGGGTGAGCGCGAGGCCTACGCCACCACCGTGGGCCTGACCTGGCCCTGGACCAGCTGGTCCTGGGCGCTGGGCAGCGGTGTGGTGCGCGGGCAGTGGGACGGGTATGTGGGCAACTGGTCCAGCCGCCCGCCGGCATCGGCGCGGCGCAACACCCTGGTGCTGGGTCTGGGGCCCAGCCTGCGCTGGCGTGGTGCAGCGGGCCAATCCCCCTGGTTTGTGGAACTGGGCACCGGTGTGAGCTGGTTCAGCCGCCACTACCGCAATGGCAGCGATGCCTTTGGCAGCCGGGTCAACTTCTCCAGCCATCTGGGGTTGGGGCGCAACTTTGGCCCCCAGCGGGCGCATGAGTTGTCGCTGCGCATCCAGCACAGCTCCAATGCCGGCATCAAGGAGCCCAATCCGGGCGAGAACTTTCTGCTGCTGCGCTACGCCCACGTGTTCTGAGGGGGCGCACTTGCCCGATGGGCCACAGCGGAATTGCCGCAGGGCCTGACGGCACCGGGCGCATGGCACGACAATGCCGAGGTGCATCTCCCGCAGCCCCCGGCTCACCCCGGGGGCTGTGTGCCGTTTGAAAAGGTTTCCTGCTCTCATGTCCCTTCCCTCCATCGACTCTTTTCTCTCCGCGCTGCAGCAGCAGTTGGGCGACGCGGCCGTCCAGACGGGCGCCGCGGTGGAAGCGCGCTTCCACACCGACTGGAGCGGGCAGCCGCCCGTGGCCCCGCTGGCCCTGGTGCGCCCGCGCAGCACCGAGGAGGTGGCGGCCGTGCTGCGCCTGTGCCATGCCCACCGCATCGCCGTGGTGCCGCAGGGCGGCCTGACCGGCCTGGCCGGTGGTGCCGTGCCGGTGCAAGGCTGTGTGGCGCTGTCGCTGGAGCGCATGAATGCCATGGAAGCCGTGGACGCCCGCACCGGCCTGGTGACGGTGCAGGCCGGTGTCACGCTGCAGGCCGTGCAGGAAGCCGCCGTGGCGGCCGGCATGGTGTTCGGCGTGGACCTGGGCGCACGCGGCAGCTGCCAGATCGGCGGCAATGTCTCCACCAATGCCGGCGGCAACGGCGTGCTGCAGCACGGCATGATGCGCGAGCAGGTGCTGGGCCTGGAAGTGGTGCTGGCCGACGGCACGGTGCTGCCTATGCTGCGCCCCATGCTGAAGAACAACACCGGCTACGACCTCAAGCAGTTCTTCATCGGCGCTGAAGGAACATTGGGCGTCATCACCCGCGTGCTGCTGCGCCTGCGCCCCATGCCCCAGGCCAAGGCTACGGCCCTGGTGGCGGTGCCGCATTTCGATGCCGCGCTGGCCGTGCTGCAGCGCATGCAAGGCCGTTTCGGCAACAGCGTGGCCGCGTTCGAGCTGATGTGGGACAGCTTTGTGCAGGCCTCCATCCAGTGGCAGAAGCTGCAGGCCCCGCTGGCCGAACGCCATCCGCTGCTGGCGCTGATCGACGTGGACGGCAAGGACGAAGCCAGCCTGCGCGACGCCGTGGAAGAGGCCCTGGGCGAAGCCATGGAGGCCGGTGAAGTGGCCGACGCCGTGATCGCCCAGTCGCACACCCAGGCCCGCACGCTGTGGAAGCTGCGCGAAGCGCCGGCCGAGCTGAACACCCAGATGCACCCCCCGATCAATTTCGATGTCAGCCTGCCGCAGGCCGACATCGGCCGTTTTGCGCAAGCCATCCAGGCGGACTTCGATGCGCGCTGGCCCGGTCACCACACGCTGTTCTTCGGCCATGTGGGCGACGGCAATCTGCATGTCTCCACCGACGGCGCCACCGTCCACGGCGAATGTGACGCGGTGGAAGCCGCGCTGTACGCGCAGGTGGCCTTGTTCCACGGCAGCGTCTCGGCCGAGCACGGCATCGGCCTGCACAAAAAGCCTTTCCTGCATGCCAGCCGCACGCCGCAGGAGCTGGCAGCCATGCGCGCCATCAAGGCCGCGCTGGACCCGCTGAATCTGATGAACCCCGGCAAGGTGTTCGACCTGTAAACCACCTGGCCTCCCAGGCCCGCTGTGGCGGGCCGGCCCGCATCTCTCCCATGCACGCTATGACCGATATCGCTCCCTTCCATTTCCGCCAGGGCACCCTGCCCTTGCTGGTGTCCATGCCGCACGCGGGCACACATGTGCCGACCGACATCGCGGCCCTGCTCACCGACGAAGCCCGCCAGGTGCCCGACACCGACTGGCACATGCCCGAGCTCTACGCCTTTGCCAAGGCCATGGGTGCCTCCATCCTGGCGGCCACCCATTCGCGCTATGTGGTGGACCTGAACCGCTCCCCCGATGGCGCCAGCCTCTACCCCGGCCAGAGCGTGACCGGCCTGTGCCCGGTGGACACCTTTGACGACACGCCCCTGTACCAGCGTGCCCAGGACCAGCCGGACGACGCCGAAGTGGCGCGCCGCCGCAGCACCTACTGGGCGCCCTACCATGCCCAGCTGCGGGCCGAGCTGGACCGCCTGCGCGCCGAGCATGGCCGCGTGCTGCTGTGGGATGCGCATTCCATCCGCTCGGTGCTGCCGCGCTTTTTCGACGGCAAGCTGCCGGATCTGAACCTGGGAACCGCCGATGGCGCCAGCTGCGCACCGGAACTGGCGCAGCAGCTGCTGGCCATTGCCGAGCAGGCACCCGGTGCCACGGCGGTGCTCAACGGCCGCTTCAAAGGCGGCTACATTACGCGCCATTACGGCCAGCCGGAGCAGGGCATCCACGCCGTGCAGCTGGAGCTCACGCAGTGCAGCTACATGCAGGAAGCGCTGCCCTTTGCCTACCTGCCCGAACGTGCCGGCTCCCTCCAGCCCACGCTGCAGCAGCTGCTGCAGACGGCCCTGACCTGGGTGCAGCAGCCGGCACAACCCTGAGAGACCACGGCGGCGACGGCCCCCCGCACCGCGCCGCCTTTTTTGCCATGAACGAGAACATTGCCCAACTGGCACGCCCCGAAGTGCCCACCTTGCCTGCCTACAACGCCGGTCTGTCGTCCGATGCCGTGCGCGCCCGCTACGGCGTGCAGCACATCGCCCGCCTGGGCAGCAACGAGAACCCCCATGGTCCCAGCCCCCGCGTGGGCGCGGCCCTGGTGGATCTGGCACGCCAGATCCAGTACTACCCGGATGCCAGTGCCACCACGCTGCGCGACGCGCTGGCCGCCCGCCACGCGGTGCAGCCAGGCCAGCTGGTGCTGGGCAACGGTTCGGAAGACATCCTCCAGATGCTGTGCCAGGCCTTCACCGGCGTGGGCGATGTGGTGCTGACCCAGCGCCCGTCCTTCGGCCTGCACGAGATCTACCCGCGCATGATGGGTGCCAGCGTGGAACTGGTGGAGCTGACGGCCGATCTGGAATTCGATCTGGCCGCCTGGTGCGCCGCGCTGCAGCGCGCGCCCAAGCTGGCGTTCATTGCCAACCCGTCCAACCCGGTGGGCTGCATGTGGACGGCCGAGCAGTTCGCCCAGCTGCTGCAGGCCGCATCGCCGCAGACCTTGCTGGTGGTGGACGAGGCCTATGTGGAATACGCCAGCCTCACGCCCGGCTACCCCGACACCCTGGCCCAGCTGCAGGACTGCGGCAAGCCCTGGATCGTGCTGCGCACCTTCTCCAAGGCCTGGGGCCTGGCCGGGCTGCGCGTGGGCTATGGCGTGGCGGGTGACGCCGCCACCATTGCCCTGCTGGACCGGGTGCGCACCCCGTTCAATGTGAACCAGGCGGCCCAGGTGGCGGCCATGGCCGCGCTGAAGGACGAAGCCTATATGCGCCGCAGCGTGCAGGCCACGGTGCTGGAGCGCGAGGCGCTGGCCCAGCGCCTGCGCACTGCCGGGCTGCGCGTGGCGCCGTCGGCCACCAATTTCCTGTTTGTGGAAGTGGGGCGCGATGCGGCCGTGGTGGCCGAAGGCCTGCTGGCCAAGGGCGTCATCATCAAGCCGTGGAAGGAGCCGGGCTTCACCCAGTTCCTGCGCGTGTCGGTGGGCCTGCAGGAAGACAACCAGCGCTTTGTGCAGGCGCTGTCGGCCGTGCTGGGACGGCCCATCTAAGCCGCCGGACCCGCACCATGACGGCCTCGCTGTTCGATGACCCGCCCCAGCCCGTGGAGCGCATGGCCATCGACGATGGGGCCTGGCTGCTGCGCGGCTGGGCGCTGGAGCAGCAGACGCAGTGGATAGCCGCCGTGCAGCAGGTGCTGGCCTTGCAGCCGCTGCGGGCCAGCTGCACGCCGAGCGGCAAGCCCATGTCGGTGCGCATGAGCAACTGCGGCGCCTACGGCTGGGTCACCGATGCGGCGGGCTACCGCTACAGCGCCACCAACCCGGACACCGGCGTGGCCTGGCCGGCGATGCCGGATTTCCTGCGCGACCAGGCCGTGGCCGCCGCCGCGGCGGCGGGCTACCCCGGCTATGCGCCGGATGTGTGCCTGGTCAACCAGTACCTGCCGGGGGCCCGCATGGGCCTGCACCGCGATGCGGACGAGCAGGACTGGGCAGCGCCCATTGTCTCGGTCTCGCTGGGGCTGTCCTGCCGCTTCCAGTGGGGCGGGCTGGAGCGCAGCAGCCCGGTGCGGCGTTTCACGCTGCTGCACGGCGATGTGCTGGTCTGGGGCGGTGCCACGCGCATGGCCTACCACGGGGTGCTGCCGCTGCAGGACGGCGCCCACCCGCTGCTGGGGCCCCGGCGCTGGAACCTGACCTTCCGCATGGCGCGCAGCCATTACCGGCCGCAGTGACGTATGACGGGCTGCCGGGCTGGTGGCCCGCGCGGGCCACGATGCACCCGCTGCTGCGCGGGGCGGGCCGCTCTTCCTACAATCGGGGGTTATGAGCCTGCCCATCTACACCCGCGCCCAAGAACTGCCCGCCACCCTGGCCCAACGCCTTGTCATCCTCGACGGGGCCATGGGCACCATGATCCAGCGCTTCAAGCTGGGTGAGGCCCAGTACCGGGGCGAAGGCTACAGCGGCGCCGATGGCGCAGGCGATCGCTTCACCGACTTTCCCCGCGACGTGAAGGGCAACAACGAGCTGCTGTCCATCACCCGCCCGGACGTGATCCGCGACATCCATGAAAAATACCTGGCGGCCGGAGCGGACCTGATCGAAACCAACACCTTCGGCGCCACGACCGTGGCGCAGGAGGACTACGGCATGGCCGATCTGGCGCGCGAGATGAACCTCAAGAGCGCCCAGCTGGCCCGTGCCGCCTGCGACAAGTACAGCGTCAACGGCCGCATCTGCTATGTGGCCGGCGCCCTGGGCCCCACGCCCAAGACCGCGTCCATCAGCCCCGACGTGAACGACCCGGGGGCCCGCAACGTCACCTTCGAGCAGCTGCGCCAGGCCTATTTCGAGCAGACCGTGGCCCTGATCGAAGGCGGCGCGGACGTGATCCTGGTGGAAACCATTTTCGACACGCTCAACGCCAAGGCCGCGCTGTTCGCGGTCGAAGAAGCCTTCGATGCCACCGGCGAGCGGCTGCCCATCATGATCAGCGGCACCGTCACCGATGCCTCGGGCCGCATTCTGAGCGGCCAGACGGTCACCGCGTTCTGGCACAGCGTGCGCCACAGCAACCCGCTGTCGGTGGGCCTGAACTGCGCACTGGGTGCCACGCTGATGCGCCCCTACATCCAGGAGCTGGCCAAGGCCGCACCGGACACCTTCATCAGCTGCTACCCCAATGCCGGCCTGCCCAACCCCATGAGCGACACCGGCTTTGACGAGACCCCCGACATCACCGGCCGCCTGGTGCATGAATTTGCGGCCGAAGGCCTGGTGAATATCGTCGGCGGCTGCTGCGGCACCACGCCCGACCACATCGGCGCCATCGCCCGGGCCGTGCAGTCCACCACCACCCGCAAGCTGTTCTATCCCGCCCACGCCTGAAGGCGCGGTGCGCACCCTCAGCCAGGTGGAAACATGGCAAGCCCTGCAACGGTGGCCAGCAGCGCCAGCGACCCGCACGGCAGCGCGTTCAGGGTGCCGCCGGGCATGCCCATAGGGCCCGGCGGGCGCAACTGTTCTACAGTCGGGCCGTGACCACCTCCCTGCCTTCCTCGCTCACCCCGACCGCAGCCCCTGCCGCTGCGACGCCCACGGCCGCCACCAGTGCGGCCAGTGCCGTGTTGCCGGTCTCGGGCGTGGCCTCTGCCGCCCAGGTGGCACCCATCCTGGCGGCGGCGCAGGCGGCGCTGGCCAAGACCGTCAATCTGTCACCCCAGGCGCAGCAGGCGATCAAGGCCGAGGCCTTTGCCCAGCTGGTGTCCCAGCTGGTGCAGCAGATCCAGGGGGGCACGGTGCAGCTGCCCGCCAACTGGCCGGCGGGTGGGGTCACTCCCCAGTGGCAGGCCTTGCTGGCCGCCCTGGTGCAGCAGGCTTCGGCCGGCCAGCCGCTGCCGCAGCAACTGCTCAGCGTGCAGTCCTGGCCTGCGGCGCTGGCCCAGGCGGTGCTGCAAAGCGGGGCGGGCAGTACGGCTGGGGCTCCGGTCCTACCTTCAACCACCCCGGCGTCCGCTGCTCCTGCGGCGCAGGCGGCCACAGGCAGTGGCACGGGTGCCGCACCGGCTGCAACGGCAGGCGCAGCGGGGCCGACCACCGGTGCCGCTACGCCGGCGGCCACCGTACGGCCCGCCGTGCCGACGCTGCAGAACTGGCTGGTGCAGCAGGGCGTGCTGCAGGGGCCGGACGGCGAGCGAGCTTTCACCTTGACGCTGCGGGTTCCCGTGGCCTGGGCCCAGGCGCAAAGCGTGCTGGGCCAGGCGCTGGGGGCGCAGCTGGCAGGGGGCGGTCCTGTGCTGTCCGGCAGTGCCCTGGGGGCCTTGCTGCTGCCCTACGGCAGCAGTGTGCAGCAGCTGGCCAATGCCACGTTTGGCCTGGTGCTGGCGCCGCAAGGCTTGCCAGCGGCGCAGACCCAGGCCATGCGCACCAGTGCCGTGCTGCAGCTGGAGTTTCAGCCCATGCCGATGGCGGCCAGCCAGGTTGCACAGCAGGCGGTCACGGCCGGCCTGTTGCCCCCCGGCATGCTGCCGCAGGAGGCCTACCAGGCCCTTCTGGCGCGGGGCGGTGATCCCTGGCTGCACATGGCCCAGCAGCAGGCCAGCGGCCAACTGCCGCGCGAGCGCCAGCAGCATGGCAGCGACGGCCAGTGCAACCGCGCCGGCTGCCAGTACCAGGGCCGCGCCGAATGCGCCCAGCCATTCTGTGCCGAGATGAACAGCCTGTGGGCCGCCTCGCGCTCCAGCCGCCTCTGACCGCTCCGGTGTCCCTGCCGAAGTCCGTGTGCGTGGCCGTGGCCGTGGCCGGATGTCGTGGTGAGGTAGGGTGTTTATGACCCTGTGCCGGGTGATTTACACCTATTGAGGTGGGGTGAAAAACACCTAGTGGTGTCGCAAGTGTTTGATTTGATTGCCTGATAAGGCTGGCCCCGGCTTTGCTCACAGCCTGCCATCCATCGTTACAGGCAAGGCACTATGAACACTTCGTTGAACCACCACCCCGCAGCCGCCGTGGCGGCCCCGGAGGTGCACCATGGGTAGCTACCGCAAACACTGGCTGGCCTTGATCGCGGTGCTGATCGTCACCTTCAGCCTGCTGGGCTATTACGGTCGCGAGGTCTACCGCCAGGCGCCGCCGATTCCGGACCGCATTGCCACGGCCAGCGGGGAGGTGCTCTATACGCAGGAAAGCATCCTCGACGGCCAGACGGCCTGGCAGTCCGTCGGCGGCATGCAGCTGGGTTCCATCTGGGGCCACGGCGCCTACCAGGCGCCGGACTGGACGGCCGACTGGCTGCACCGCGAGCTGACGGCCTGGCTGGACGTGGCGGCCGAGCGTGAGCAGGGCAAGCCCTTTGCCCAGCTGGATGCCGGCACCCAGGCTGTGCTGCGCGATCGCCTCAAGACCGAATACCGCCGCAACACCTTTGATGCCGCCACGGGCACGGCCACGGTGTCGGACCTGCGGGCCGAAGCTATTGCGCGCACGGCGCGCTACTACGACCAGCTGTTCAGCGATGCCCCGGCGCTGCAAAAAAGCCGCGAGCATTTCGCCATGAAGGAAAACACCCTGCCCAGCGCCGAACGCCGCGCGCAGATGGCGGGCTTCTTCTTCTGGACGGCCTGGGCCGCCGCCACCGAACGCCCGGCTGACGTGGGCGGCAGCGGGGCCACCTACACCAACAACTGGCCGCACGAGCCGCTGATCGGCAACCAGCCCACGGGGGAGAACCTGGTCTGGTCGGTGATGAGCGTGGTGGTGATGATGGCCGGCGTGGGCTTTCTGGTCTGGGGCTGGTCCTTCCTGCGCAAGCAGGAAGAAGACGATCCCACTCCGCCGGTGCACGACCCGCTCAGCCGCGTGCCCCTGACCCCGTCGCAGCGCGCCCTGGGCAAGTACCTGTTCCTGGTGGTGGCGCTGTTCACCACCCAGGTGTTCCTGGGCGGCTTCACCGCCCACTACACGGTGGAAGGCCAGCAGTTCTACGGCGTGGATGTGTCGCAGTGGTTCCCGTACGCGCTGGTGCGCACCTGGCACATCCAGAGCGCGCTGTTCTGGATTGCCACCGGCTTTCTGGCGGCCGGCTTGTTCCTGGCACCGCTGATCAACGGCGGCAAGGACCCCAAGTACCAGAAGCTGGGCGTGGACATTCTGTTCTGGGCCCTGGTCGTGGTGTGCGTGGGTTCCTTCATCGGTAACTACTTCGCCATTGCCCAGGTGCTGCCGCCAGAATGGAACTTCTGGCTGGGCCACCAGGGCTATGAATACGTGGACCTGGGCCGTCTGTGGCAGATCGGCAAGTTCGCCGGCATCGTCTTCTGGCTGGTGCTGATGGCGCGGGGCATCTTCCCTGCGCTGCTGGCCCCCAGCGGGCAGGACAAGAACCTGCTGGCGCTGCTGACCTGCTCGGTGGTCTGCATCGGGTTGTTCTATGGCTCCGGCCTGTTCTACGGCGAGCGCACCCACCTGTCGGTGATGGAGTACTGGCGCTGGTGGGTGGTGCACCTGTGGGTGGAAGGCTTCTTCGAAGTCTTTGCGACCACGGCACTGGCCTTCATCTTCTCGACCCTGGGCCTGGTGTCCTACCGCATGGCCACGGCAGCCAGCCTCGCTTCGGCCTCGCTGTTCATGCTGGGCGGTGTGCCCGGCACCTTCCACCACCTGTACTTCGCGGGCACCACCACCCCGGTGATGGCCGTGGGCGCATCGTTCAGCGCACTGGAAGTGGTGCCGCTGGTGGTGCTGGGCCATGAGGCCTGGGAACACTGGCGCCTGCAGCACCGCACGCCCTGGATGGCACACCTCAAGTGGCCGCTGATGTGCTTTGTGGCCGTGGCCTTCTGGAACATGCTGGGTGCGGGGGTCTTCGGCTTCATGATCAACCCGCCCATCTCGCTGTACTACCTGCAGGGCCTGAACACCACACCGGTGCATGCCCATGCCGCGCTGTTCGGTGTCTATGGCTTCCTGGCCCTGGGCTTCACGCTGATGGTGCTGCGCTATGTGCGCCCGCAGCTGGTGTTCAGCGACAGCCTGATGCGCACCGGCTTCTGGTGGCTCAACGCCGGTCTGGCGCTGATGATGTTCACCAGCCTGCTGCCCATAGGACTGTTCCAGTTTCACGCCAGCGTCAGCGAAGGCCTGTGGTACGCCCGCGGCGAAGCCTTCCTGCAGCAGCCCTTCCTGCAGACCCTGCGCTGGGTGCGCACCTTCGGGGATGTGGTCTTCATCGTCGGCGCCCTGTGCGTGAGCTGGCAGGTGGTGCGCGGACTGTTCGGAACCCCGGCCCCTGCGGCCCCGGCCGAGGCCGTGCTGGCGAAAGGCATGTGATGCAGATCGACAAGTTCAAGCACCAGCATGGCGACATCAAGCGCCGCATCGCCGAGTTACGGGACCTGGCCCGCGCCGGCGCGGGCACCCATGCCGAGGAAATTGCCCAGGGCATCGTGGCCATGAGCGCGCTGATCAAGCTGCACCTGGCGGTGGAGGACCAGGTGTTGTATCCGGCGCTGCAGACCGACCGCCAGAGCGATCTGGCCCGGCTGGCGCGCCACTACCAGCGCGACATGGTGCCGATCGCCGCCGCCTATGACGCGTTTGCGCGGCGCTGGAACACCAGCCAGCGCGTGCGCGAGGACGCACAAGGCTTCCGCGACGATGCCAACCTGGTGCTGCGCAAGCTGCACGAGCGCATGCTGCGCGAAGACCGGGAGTTCTATCCGCAGATCGAGGCGCAGGAGCTGGCAGACGCGCACTGAAACGGGTTGTGTGAGTGATCCATCGTTGCGGCCCTGCGGGGCCGCTTTTTTGTGGGCTGGCGGTGGCTTATCCGGCGGGTGCACCGGCCCCTTGCGGCGCGGCCTGGGGCAGGTGGTAGGCCTGGATGGCATCCATCAAGGCCTGCACATGGGGGGAGGGCATCTGCCCTTCGCGCAGCAGCATGTAGCGCGGGCGCACGGCCCAGGCATCCTGCAGCTGCACGCGGTGCAGCGGGCTCTGGCTGCGGTGGCGCAGCGCGGCGCTTTCCGGCACCACGGCCACCCCCACGCCGGCGGCCACCATGCGGCACATGGCGTCGAAGTTGGACAGCTGGATGCGCAGCCGCAGCGTGTGGCCCAGCTGCTGGCCGATCTGGTCCAGAAAGGTCTGCAGCGTGCTGTGGCGGTGCATGCCGACAAAGTGCTCGTGCAGCACCTGGGCAAACGCGATCTGCTGGTGGCTGCGCCAGGCCGGTGTGTCGGGGGTGACCAGCACCAGGCGGTCGGTGCTGAAGTGCAGGCTGGTCAGGCCGTGCGTATCCACCTCGCCGGCGATGATGCCCAGGTCGGCCCGGCCTTCGCGGATGTCGTGCGCAATGTGGGCATTGGGGCGTTCCTGCAGGTCCACGCTGATGTGCGGGTGCTGCATCAGGTAGGCGGCGAGGATGTCGGGCATGAACTCCGTCACCGCCGTGGTGTTGGCGAAGACTCGCACATGGCCGCGCAGGCCGGCGCCGTATTCCTGCAGATCGGCCTGCAGCTGGCGGGTCTGCTCCAGCATGGCGCGGGCATGGTGCAGAAAGGCCTCGCCCGGCGGCGACAGGCGCACCCCCCGAGCCTCTCGAATCAGCAAAGGCATGCCGGCCTGTTCCTCCAGCGCCTTGATGCGCGCGCTGGTCGCCGCCAGCGACAGATGAGACTGCTCCGAAGCGCGCGTCAGGCTTCCTGCCTGTGCTATCAAAAGAAATAGACGCAGGTCCTTGAGTTCCAGTTGCATGGCGGCAGAGGGTTTCTACTTAAAACGGAGAGCCTTCCAAAAAGCAGAAGGATGGCTTGCAAACTGTGTGATTGTAGACAGGGCACCGCGGCGCCAAGATGCGCCATCGGCCCGGCTTGTGTGTCTGGGCTTTGGACCGCACGCACCATGAGCGATTTCTCCCCCCTGATCGACGCCGCCGCCCTGGCCCATCTGCAAACCTGGCAAGGCAAGTCCGAGACCACGCCCGACAGCATCACCACGGCGCCGCTGCGTGCGCTGTCGGCCACGCTGGACCGTGACGATGCCCCGCCCGCACCCGGCAGCGTGGTGCCGCCGCTGTGGCACTGGCTGTATTTCCTGCCGCATGCGCGCCAGAGCGAGATCGGCCCGGACGGCCACTCCCGGCGCGGCGGTTTTCTACCGCCGGTGCCGCTGCCGCGCCGCATGTGGGCGGGCGGCCGCCTGCGCTGGGACAGCGGCAACGCGCTCCAGGTCGGGCAGGAGGTGGAGCGCACCTCCACCATCCAGTCGGTCAAGCACAAGGCCGGTCGCTCGGGCGAGCTGCTGTTCGTGCAGGTCGAGCACCAGTTCCGCAACGCCCGGGGCGTGGCGCTGACGGAGGAGCACGACATCGTCTACCGCCCGCTGGCCCAGCCGGGCGAGGCCGCACCGGCCCCGCAGACCCCGCCGCTGGCCGGCCAGGCCGCATGGTCGCGCACCATCGTGCCGGACGACGTGCTGCTGTTCCGCTACTCGGCGCTGACCTTCAATGGCCACCGCATCCACTACGACCGCCAGTACGTCACCCAGGTGGAAGGCTATCCCGGCCTGATCGTGCACGGCCCGCTGATCGCCACCTTGCTGGTGGACCTGGTGCGCCGCAGCGTGCCCGGCGCGCAGCTGGCCAGCTTTGCCTTCAAGGCCGTGCGCCCCACGTTCGACCTGCATGCCTTCAGCGTGCACGGCACACCTTCGGCCGACGGCAAGACCATCGAGCTGTGGGCCCAGGACCACGAGGGCTGGCTGACCATGCAGGCCACCGCCACGCTGGCCTGAGCGGCCTGCACATGCCCCAGACCCCCCACACCCCGGCCGCCTGCACCGCCGCAGGCCAGCCCAGCAGCCGTTCCGGCTGGAAGAGACCACGCCATGATTGAACAGACCCAGAGCAACAACTACCCCGAAATCCGCGACGCCATCCGCGACCTGTGCAAAGGCTTTCCGGACGAGTACTTCCGCAAGGTGGACGAGGAGCGCGCCTACCCCGAAGCCTTTGTCAATGCGCTGACCGAAGCCGGCTGGCTGGCCGCGCTGATCCCGCAGGAATATGGCGGCTCCGGCCTGGGCCTGACCGAAGCCTCGGTCATCATGGAAGAAATCAACCGCTGCGGCGGCAACTCTGGTGCCTGCCACGGCCAGATGTACAACATGGGCACGCTGCTGCGCCATGGCTCCGAAGCGCAGAAGCAGAAGTACCTGCCCAAGATCGCCAGCGGTGCCTGGCGCCTGCAGTCCATGGGCGTGACCGAGCCCACCACTGGCACCGACACCACCAAGATCAAGACCAGCGCCGTCAAGCAGGGCGACAAATACGTCATCAACGGCCAGAAGGTGTGGATCAGCCGCATCCAGCACAGCGACTTCATGATTCTGCTGGCCCGCACCACGCCGCTGGCCGAGGTGAAGAAGAAGTCCGAAGGCATGTCCATCTTCATGGTCGACCTGCGCGAGGCCGAGAAGAAGGGCATGACCGTGCGCCCCATTCCCAACATGGTCAACCACGAGACCAACGAGCTGTTCTTCGAGAGCCTGGAGCTGCCCGAAGACAGCCTCATCGGCGAAGAAGGCAAGGGCTTCAAGTACATCCTGGACGGCCTGAACGCCGAGCGCACGCTGATCGCCGCCGAGTGCATCGGCGACGGCTACTGGTTCATGGACCGCGTGACCCAGTATGTGAAGGACCGCACCGTGTTCGGCCGCCCCATCGGCCAGAACCAGGGCGTGCAGTTCCCGATTGCCGAGACCTTCATCGAGCTGGAAGCCGCCAACCTGATGCGCTGGAAAGCCTGCGAATTGTTCGACCGGCATGAAGCCATGGGCGCCCAGGCCAACATGGCCAAGTACCTGGCGGCCAAGGCCAGCTGGGAAGCGGCCAACGCCTGCCTGCAGTTCCACGGCGGCTTTGGCTTTGCCTGCGAATACGACGTGGAACGCAAATTCCGCGAGACGCGGCTCTACCAGGTGGCGCCCATCTCCACCAACCTGATCTATTCCTACGTGGCCGAGCACCTGTTGGGCTTGCCCCGTTCCTTCTGAGCACCGGGGGACATTCGACATGGCACTCTCTGAACGCCCCCGTCCGCTGGACGGCATCACCGTCGTCTCGCTGGAACATGCGGTGGCAGCACCGTTTTGCACGCGCCAGCTGGCCGATCTGGGCGCGCGCGTCATCAAGGTGGAACGCCCCGGCAGCGGCGACTTTGCGCGCGGCTACGACCAGCGCGTGAACGGCCAGTCTTCGCACTTCACCTGGATCAACCGCAGCAAGCAAAGCCTGGCGCTGGACGTGAAGCAGCCCCAGGCCAAGCAGGCCCTGCTGGCCTTGCTGGCCAGCGCCGATGTGCTGGTGCAGAACCTGGCGCCCGGCGCGGCAGCGCGCATGGGCCTGTCGTACGAGGCGCTGAAGGCGCACAACCCCCGACTGATCGTCTGCGACATCAGCGGCTACGGCAGCGACGGCCCCTACCGCGACAAAAAGGCCTACGACCTGCTGATCCAGAGCGAGGCCGGCTTCCTGTCTGTCACCGGCACACCGGAAACGCCCAGCAAGTCCGGCATTTCGGTGGCCGACATTGCGGCGGGCATGTACGCCTACACCAACATCCTGTCGGCCCTGCTGCTGCGCGGCAAGACGGGCGAGGGCAGCCACATCGATGTGTCCATGCTCGAAGCCATGGGCGAATGGATGGGCTACCCGCTGTACTACGCCTACGACGGCGCCACCCCGCCGCCACGCACCGGCGCATCGCACGCCAGCATCTACCCCTACGGCCCGTTCCAGGCCGGGGACGGCGGCACCGTGATGCTGGGCCTGCAGAACGAGCGTGAATGGAAAGTCTTTTGCGACGCCGTGCTGCTGCGCCCCGAAGTGGCCACTGATGCACGCTTCAACAGCAATGCCAACCGCAACACCCACCGCGCGGCGCTGCAGGAGCTGATCCTGCAGGAGTTTCAGGCGCTCACTGCGGCCCAGCTGGTGAAGCGGCTGGAAACGGCGGGGATTGCCAACGCCCGCGTCAACGACATGGCCGGCCTGTGGGCCCACCCGCAGCTGGCAGCACGCCAACGCTGGCGCACCGTGGACACGCCGGCGGGCGAGGTACCGGCGCTGCTGCCGCCGGGCGTGAACAGCGCCTTCGACTACCGCATGGACCCGATTCCCGCCGTGGGGCAGCACAACGCCGCCATCCTGGCCGAGCTGGGCTGGAGCGCGGAGCAGGTGGCCGCACTGCAGCAGGCACAGACGGCCTGAGCACGACCCCACCACGCACATCGCACGGGCATGCCGGGGCATGCCAAGCGCCCCAAAGTACAGGAGACCGCCATGAAAGTAGAAAACCAAGTCGCCATCCACCCGCTGGCCCAGTTCGCCGCCACCCTGCAATGGAGCCAGGTGCCGGCTGCCGTGCAGCGCAAGGCGGAAGACCTGTGGGTGGACTGGTTCGGCTCTGTGCTGGCGGGGCAGAACGCCCGCCCGGTGCACAGCATTGCGCGCTTCGCGCTGTCGCAAGGCCCTGAGCAAGGGCCGTGCGAAGTGCTCGGCCAGAGCGCTACGACCTCGCCCATGATGGCGGCGCTGGCCAACGCCGCGGCCGCGCATGTGGCCGAACAGGACGATGTGCACAACGGCTCGGTGTTCCACCCGGCGGCCGTGGTGTTCCCGCCGGCCCTGGCCGTGGCGCAGAGCCTGGGCGCCAGCGGCGCACAGCTGATGGCCGCCTGCGTGGCCGGCTATGAAGTGGGCATCCGCGTGGGCGAATTCCTGGGCCGCAGCCACTACAAGATCTTCCACACCACGGGCACCGCCGGCACGCTGGCGGCCGCGGCCGCGGTGGGCAATCTGCTGGGGCTGACGCCGGCACAGATGCAGCATGCGCTGGGTTCGGCCGGCACCCAGGCGGCCGGCCTGTGGGAGTTTCTGCGCACCGCGGCCGACAGCAAGCAGCTGCACACCGCGCACGCGGCAGCGGCCGGGCTGATGGCGGCCTATCTGGCGCAGGACGGCTTCACCGGCGCGCAGGACATCTTCACCGGCCCGCAAGGGCTGGCCGCCGGCATGAGCACCGATGCCGACCCCGCCCGCCTCACCGACGGCCTGGGCACGCGCTGGGCCACGGCGGAGACCAGCTTCAAATGGCATGCCTCCTGCCGCCACACGCACCCGGCGGCCGACGCCCTGCTGCAGGTCATGCAACGTGACGGCGTGCAGATCGGCGACATCGCCCAGGTCATCTGCCATGTGCACCAGGGGGCCATCGATGTGCTGGGGCCGGTCACCTCGCCCGCCACGGTGCACCAGAGCAAGTTCTCCATGGGCACCGTGCTGGCCCTTGCCGCGCGCTTTGGTCATGCGGGTTTGACCGAATTCGACGAACAGTATCTGGCCGCTGACACTGTGGCCCTGCGCAACAAAGTCACGATGGCACTCGACCCCGAAGTCGACGCCGCCTATCCGCAACGCTGGATCGGCAAAGTGACGGTGCAGACCACCGATGGACGCACGCTGCACGGCCGTGTGGATGAGCCCAAGGGCGACCCGGGCAACACGCTGAGCCGCCAGGAAATCACCGACAAGGCCTTGCGCCTGGCCGCCTACGGCAGCCAGGTACCTGCTGCGCAGGTGCAGCAGGCGGTACAGCAGCTGTGGCAGGTCGCGCAGTGGCCCCGTGTGGCGCGGCTGCTGGCCTGATCGGTACCCAATCTGGCATGTCTGCGGCGGGGGCTGCGGGCATGCTTTCCCCCGAGGGCAATGGCACCACAGAAATGCCTGCCCTGTGACCCTAAGGAGACACTCCATGACCCGTTCTTCCACTTCCCGCCGTTGGGCCCTGCGTGCCTGCGCTGCAGGCGCTGTGCTGGCCCTGGGTGCCGGCAGCGCCATGGCCAACAACTGGCCCGACAAGCCCATCACGCTGGTGGTCCCCTACACCGCCGGCGGCCCTACCGACGTGGTGGCACGCCTGATCGCCGTGCCCATGGGCCAGAGCCTGGGCCAGACCGTGCTGGTGGAGAACACCGTGGGCGCGGGCGGCACCATTGCCCCGGCCCGCGTGGCCAAGTCCAAGAACGACGGCTACACCATCCTGATCCACCACATGGGCATGGCCACTGCGCCGGCGCTGTACAAAAAGCTGCCCTATGACCCGCTGAAGGATTTCGAATACATCGGCCAGGTGCTGGATGTGCCCATGACGCTGCTGTCGCGCAAGGACTTCCCGGCCAGCAACTTCAAGGAACTGCAGGACTACGTCAAGAAGAACCAGGACAAGGTCTCGCTGGCCAATGCCGGCATCGGCGCCGTGTCGCAGCTGTGCGGCATGCTGTTCATGCACCAGATGGGCGTGAAGCTGACCACCGTGCCCTACAAGGGCGCCGGTCCGGCCATGAACGACCTGATGGGCGGCCAGGTGGACCTGCTGTGCGACCAGACCACGCAGACGGTGCCGGTGATCAAGGACGGCAAGCGTGCCAAGGTGTTCGGCGTGACCACGTCCGAGCGCCTGTCCTCGCTGCCCGAGATCCCGACCTTGAACGAACAGGGCTTGAAGGGCTTTGACGTGAAGGTCTGGCACGGCATGTATGCGCCCAAGGGCACGCCGAAGGACGTGGTCGACAAGATCAACAAGGCGCTGAACGTGGCGCTGAAGGACGACAACGTGAAAAAGCGCATTGGCGAACTCAGCTCCGACCTGGTCTCGCCCGAAAAAGCCACCCCCGAAGGCCTGCGCAAGCACCTGGAAGCTGAAGTCGCCCGCTGGGACAAGGTGATCAAGGCTGCTGGCGTCACCGCCGAATAATCCCCGCTGTGGCACGGCCGCCATCCTGACGGCCGTGCCCATGGAATAAAGCCCTGTATGACTGCATTGATCGACCGCCTGGACCACCTGGTCCTGACCACCGCACATGAGACCGCCTGCGTGCACTTTTACTGCACCGTGCTGGGCATGGAACTGCAGACGTTTGGCGAAGGCCGCAAGGCCTTTGTCTGGAACGGGCAGAAGATCAATCTGCACCTGAAGGGCAAGGAGTTCGAGCCCAAGGCCCAGCACCCCACTCCGGGGTCGCTGGACCTGTGCTTCATTGCGGCCGTGCCGCTGGAACAGGTCCAGCAGCAGTTGGCCGCACACGGCATCGCCGTGGAATGCGGCCCGGTGCAACGCACCGGCGCACGCGGTCCCATACGCTCGGTGTATGTACGCGACCCCGATCTGAACCTGATCGAAATTTCCGAATACCTCTGACCGCTTCCGGTCAGCTGGAGACCCCTGCCATGTCCGCACTGGTGCAGCACGCCTGCTCGTTTCTGTTCGTCCCTGCCAACCGCCCTGAGCGCCTGCCCAAGGCCCTGGCCAGCGGTGCCGACATGGTGATTGCCGACTGGGAGGATGCGGTGGCCCCGGCCGACAAGGACGGCGCCCGCGCCGCCCTGCTGGCCGCATGCGCCGACCTGTCTGCGGCGCAGCGTGCGCGCCTGCTGGTGCGCATCAATGCCGCAGGCACGGCCTGGCACGCACCCGATCTGCGTGCGCTGGCGCAGCTGGTCGGGCAGGGCGTGGCCGGTGCCGTGGTGCCCAAGGCCGAGTCGGCCGATACGCTGCAGGGCGTGGCCGCTGCGGCGGGCAGCGCCTGTGCGCTGGTGCCGCTGATCGAGTCGGTGGCCGGGCTGGATGCCGCGGATGCCCTGGCCCTTGCGCCGCAGGTGGCCCGGCTGGCCTTCGGCCACCTGGATTTCCAGGTGGATGCCGGCATGCAGTGCGCGCCGGACGAAGCCGAGCTGCTGCCGGTGCGCATGGCCCTGGTGCTGGCCTCGCGCCGGGGTGCACTGGCGCAGCCCATCGACGGGGTGACCGTGGACACGCGCGATGCAGCCACCACCACCGCCGACACCCGGCGCGCCCAGCGCATGGGCTTTGGCGCCAAGCTGTGCATCCACCCGGCGCAGGTGGCCGCCGTACATGCGGTGTTTGCACCCACGCCCGAAGCCGTAGCGCGTGCCCGGCAGGTGGTGCAG
The DNA here is from genome assembly GCF_030056555.1 of Comamonas sp. 17RB. Lineage (NCBI taxonomy): Bacteria > Pseudomonadati > Pseudomonadota > Betaproteobacteria > Burkholderiales > Comamonadaceae > Comamonas > Comamonas sp. 17RB. The sequence continues at coordinate 95,935 of NZ_JASHHY010000014.1, forward strand.
GCCATGGAGGCCGCGCAGGGCGGGGTGTGCGTGCTGGACGGCCGCATGGTCGATGCCCCGGTGCTCCATCTGGCGCGCCAGACCCTGCAGCGCCACGCCTGGGCATTGCAACGCAGCGCACCCTGACGCTCGCGGCCGGCGGCCATGCAAAAAGGGCCGCTGACGCGGCCCCTGCAGACTGGATGCGGTCCAGGCCTTATGGGTACAGACCGCGCATTTCGCGGGCGTGCAGAATGCGCTTGCAGGCCACGATGAAGGTGGCGGTGCGCAGCGACACCTTGTTCTCCTGCGCCACCTGCCAGATGCCGGCAAAGGCCTCCTGCATGATACGCACCAGGCGGGCGTTGATTTCGTCCTCGGTCCAGAAGAAGCTGGAGAAATCCTGCACCCATTCGAAGTAGGACACCGTCACGCCGCCGGCGTTGGCGATCACGTCGGGCAGCACCAGCACGCCCTTTTCGTTCAGGATGTCGTCGGCTTCCGGGGTGGTGGGGCCGTTGGCGCCTTCGATCACCATCTTCGCCTTGATCTTGCCGGCATTCTTGGCCGTGATCTGGCCTTCCAGCGCGGCGGGAATCAGGATGTCGCAGTCCACGCCCCAGAACTCCTCGTTCTTGAGCTTGTCGCCGCCCTTGAAGCCGCCAACACCGCCGGTATTGCCCACATGTTCCAGCAGCGCGGGCACGTCAAAGCCCTTGGCGTTGTAGATGCTGCCGGTATGGTCCTGCACCGCCACCACGATGGCGCCGGCATCGGCAAACAGCTTGCCGGCCGTGCCGCCCACATTGCCGAAGCCCTGCACCGCCACGCGGGCACCCTGGATGGCCAGGCCGGTGAGCTTGGCAGCTTCCACGCCCACGGTGAACACGCCGCGGCCCGTGGCTTCCACCCGGCCCAGCGAACCACCCAGGTCCACCGGCTTGCCGGTGACCACGCCGGTGGAGGTGGCGCCGGTGTTCATGGAGTAGGTGTCCATCATCCAGGCCATGATCTGGCCGTTGGTGTTCACGTCCGGCGCCGGGATGTCCTTGGAGGGGCCGATCATCATGCCGATTTCGCTGGTGTAGCGGCGCGTCAGGCGCTCCAGCTCACCGCGGGTCAGCGTCTTGGGATCGACACGGATGCCGCCCTTGGCGCCGCCATAGGGCACGTTCACGGCCGCGTTCTTCACCGACATCCAGGCGGACAGGGCCATCACTTCGGACAGCGTCACATCCTGGTGGAAGCGCACGCCGCCCTTGCCGGGACCGCGGCTCAGGTTGTGCTGCACGCGGTAGCCCTCGAAGTGGGCGATGGTGCCGTTGTCCAGTTCGATCGGCACATCCACGATCAGGATGCGCTTGGGGCGCTTGAGCGTTTCCACCCAGCGCGCCAGCGAACCCAGATAGGGCGTGACCCGGTCGACCTGCTGCAGGTAGTTGCCCCAGGGGCCGAGGTCATGGGCGTTGAGGTAGGAGGGCAGCGCATGTGCCGGTTTGGATGCGGAGGTACTGGAGGCTTGCATGGTAGGGCCTGGGTGGAGATGGAATGGATGCCGCCCGCTGCGCGAGTGGGCGGCATCCGCCTGCTTTTTTCCAGAGTAGGCACAGCGGCGGATGCTGTCCAAGGCCAGTTGGTTGCGGTCTCATGCATTTTGCGCATGATCTTGGATCGGTGTCTAACTTTCGGACAAAGTGATTGCAACAGAAGCCTTCTGTCGCAGTGTTTGCCACGCGAAAGCCGTGCGCCAGCGCGGAAAACCCTTGCCGCCGTGCATGCCCTGACAGCGCCAAGGGTCACAGCGACGGCGGCGCAAAGCCTGCGGACCGCGCAGGCGGGCGCGGAATTTGCCATCATCGGCACCATGCCTGAAAAGAACGATTGCCAGGACAGCTGGTGCGCCAGCGGTCCTGCCCCCTTTGCCAACACCCCCCCCATCGGCCTGGCGCCCGCGCTGCAGGACCAGCAGGACGTGCTGCCGGACTGGAGCAAGCAGGCCCCCGACCTGCACGAAGACGCCTATGCCATGGCCGATGCGCTGTGGTGGTCGCGCAAGCTGGGCGCTTCCCAGGCCCTGGGGGCCGATGTCGCACCGCTGCTGCGCGGACCGGACGATGCCCGCGCCGTGCAGCGCGCACTGGCCCAGACCTATGGCTGGTGGCCTGCCGACCGTGCGCCGCGCTACTGGAAGAGCGGCGGCCCCGGCCGTGCCCAGTCGCTGGTGCATGCCCCCCTGCCGGAGCCGGGCGTGCTCAGCGGTCTGGCCGAAGCACCGCCGCCCGGACCTGTGTTCCAGCTGCGCGGCGCCGAAGCGGAAATTGCGCTGCGCATCGGCAGCGCGGTCTCGGCCGAACAGGCCGCTGCGCTGGACCACACCGGCGCGCTGGCGCTGGTGGATGCCTGGTGCGTGGCACTGGAGTGGGTGGACGTGCGCTGGCGCGATGGCCTGAAGGCCCCCGCGCTGGCCCAGCTGGCCGACGGCCAGTGCCACGGCGGCCTGCTGCTGGGCGACTGGCAGGGCATGGACGCGCTGCAGGGCCGGGACTGGAGTGCGCAGACCTGCGCCGTCACACTCAACGGCGCCGCGCCGCAGGTGTTTACCGGCACGCACAGCCTGGGCGATCCGGCCTGGCTGCTGCGCGACTGGCTGCAGCATGTGGCGCAGGCCTACGGCAGCGTGCCGGCCGGGACGGTGGTCACCACCGGCACCTGGTGCGGCTGCATGCAGCTGCAGGCCGGTGACCGTTTCCACGCCGAATTTGCCGGCCTGGGCACATTGGCCTGGCAGTTCTGACGCAGGCCGGCCGCCGCGCGGGCGGCAAGCCCTGCCGCGGCCTTACAGCGTGATGCGGGCCTTGCGGATGATGTCCGCATTGGCGCGGCTTTCCTGCTGCAGCAGGTTGCCAAATTCCGCCGGGCTCATCTGCAGGCCCACGTTGTCGGTGCTGCGCAGCGCTTCCTGGATGGCGGGCGTGGCCAGCTGGGCCTGGACCACGCTGCTCAGGCGCTGCACCACGTCGCTGGCGGTGCGCACCGGCGCCACAAAGCCGAACAGCGAGGTGATGTTGGCCGCCGCCAGGCCTTTTTCTGCCAGCGTTGGCACCTGGGGCTGGTTGGGGGCGCGCTGCGGGCCGGTCGTGGCCAGCACGCGCAGCTTGCCCTGGGTGATCAGGCCGTTGATGGTGCCGTAGGGGTTGCCGGTCATGATCTCGAAATGCCCGCCCACGGCGTCGTTCACCGTCTGGCCCACGCCCTTGTAGGGCACATGCACAAACTGTGCGCCGGTCTGGTGCTGGATCTGCTCCAGCATGATGTGACCCACCGAGCCCACACCGGAGGTGGCGAAGCGGATGGTGCCGGGCTGGGCCTTGGCCTGGGCGATCAGGTCTTCCCAGCTCTTGCCCTGGAAGGCCGGCGTGGCCAGCACATAGACCGGCGAATACATCATCGGCGCCACGGCCACCACGTCCTTGGCGGGATCGTAGGGCAGCTTCATCAGGTGGGGCGACAGCGTCAGCGGGCTGATGGCGGTCAGGGCCAGCGTATAGCCATCGGGCGCGGCCTTCAGCACCTCGGCCATGCCCACGGTGCCGCCGGCACCGCCCTTGTTCTCCACCACCATGGGCTGGCCCAGGGCCTGGGCCATCTGGTCGATCAGCCGGCGACCCACGCTGTCGGTGACGCCGCCGGCGGCATAGGGAATCACCACCCGGATGGGGCGGGCGGGCCAGGGGCTCTGGGCCCAGACGGGCAGGGCGGCCGCGGTGCAGAGAGCGGTGCTGCGGGACAGAAACAGGCGGCGGTCGATCATCGGTAGGGCTCCAGTATGGGAACGGTGTGACAAGGCATCCATGCTCGGTGCCGGGGCGCAGGGCGTCCATAGACGCTGTCCCTAGGCCCCGGGGGGGCACGCACTCAGACCACGGTGATTTTTTCCAGCGCCGGGTCCCCGGGCGGGTAGCGCAGATCCAGGTTGTGCAGCAGCTCGCGCAGCAGCGTGGCCACCATCAGGTTGCGGTGGGTCTTGGAGTCGGCCGGCACGATGGTCCACGGCGCCCACGGCGTGTGCGTGGCGGCCAGCAGGTGGGCATAGGCCTGCTGGTAGTCGGACCACTGGGCGCGCACCTGCAGGTCGTTCTGGTCGAACTTCCAGTGCTTGGCCGGATCGTCCAGGCGCTCCTGCAGGCGCAGGCGCTGCTCGTCCTGGCTGATGTGCAGCATGAACTTGACGACGAGGGTGCCGGTCTCGCTGAGCATGCGCTCGAAGTCGTTGATCTGCGCGTAGCGCTGCTGTTGCTGTTCGGGCGTGAGCCAGCCGTTGACCACGGGCACCAGCACGTCTTCATACTGGCTGCGGTTGAAGACCACCACCTCGCCCGCGCCCGGCACCTGCTGGTGGATGCGCCACAGATAGTCGTGGGCTTTCTCGGTCTCGGTGGGTGCTTTCCAGCCCACGGTGCGCACGCCCAGCGGCGACATCTGGCCGAACACGCCGCGCAGCGTGCCGTCCTTGCCGGCCGCATCCATGCCCTGCAGGATCACCAGCAGCTTGTAGCGCCGGTCGGCATAGAAGATGTTCTGCAGTGCGTCCAACTCCCCGGCCAGCTCCAGCACCCTGGCCTTGTCCTGCGCCTTGCCTTTACCGGTGGCAAACGGTTTTCCGGCCGGGTCGAAGTGCGACAGGTCCACAAAGCGCCCGGTGCTGCCGGCCTGCGGGCTGCCCGGCTGGCAGCTTTGCCAGCACTTGCGCAGCGCCGCATCGCGGCTGGTGAACGGGGAGGCGGGCGTGGAAGGGGGCGCGGCTTTCTTGGTGGCCATGGCAGGCGGCTCCTGGTGCGAAGGGAAATGCTGGCAAAACCGTAGCTGCTTGTGCCATCCACAAGCACTGTTGCAACTGTTGTGCCATAAATCCGCGGGCTGCGCCAGCCGGTACCTGCAGTGTTCAGTGTTCAGTGCCCGGTGCTCAGTGCGCGGGGCGTTCGCGCAGCATGTGCACAAAGCGCTGCGCGGCCAGGCCCAGGGGCCGCTCCTTGGACCAGACCCAGTCCACGAACAAGGTGGTGCCGTTGCTCAGGTTCTGCACGGGAATCTCCAGCAGCGTGCCGGCGGCAATGTGGGCCTCCACCAGGCCCTTGGGCAGCCAGCCCCAGGCCAGGCCGGTGCTGATCAGCGACAGCGCCGCCTGGTGGCTGTCGGTGCGCCACTGCTGGTGGGCAAACACAAAGCGCGGATCGGTCTGCTGCGGGTCGCGGCTGGCTACCAGCACCTGGCGCGTGGCGGCCAGCTGGTCCACGTTCAGCTGGGGGGCGGGGCCCCCGGGTGCCTGGGCGGCCAGTGCGGCGCGCCAGGGGGCGAACTGCGGGGCCATCACGGCCACCAGGGTTTCCTGGCCCATTTCCTGGAAGTCCTCGCGCCCGTCAATCGCCGGGCGCTCGAACACCAGGGCCAGCTGGGCGCGGCCGGCGTGCAGCAGCTCCAGTGCATCGTCCTGCGGCGCGGCCAGCACCTCCACCGTCAGTGCGGGGAATTCCTGCACCAGCGGCACCAGGCCATCGGCCCAGGCGGTGGACAGCAGCTCGGGCGCAATGGCAAAGGTCAGCCGCTCTTCCAGCCCCTGGTGCAGGGCCTGGGCCTGCTGGTTGAGCTGCTGCAGCTGAGCGGCCAGCAAACGCGCCTGCGGCTCCAGCGCACGGGCCGCGGCGGTGGGCCGGGGTTCGCGCCCGCTGCGGTCGAACAGCTGCAGGTCCAGCTCGGCCTCCAGCTGGGCAACGGCCATGCTGACGGCCGACGGCACGCGCCCCAGCCGGCGCGCGGCGGCGGAAAACGAGCCGCTGTCCAGCACGGCCAGAAACAGCGGGACCTGTTCGGGAGGAAAAGCCATGCCGGGCAATCTATCAGTAAATTTGAAAGAAGCTGACTTTCTTCTTCAGTTTTCAAAACATACACTGCGCAGCATGTCGAAACCCGTCTCTGCGATGGCATCCGCAAGTTCTCTCTCTGCCTCTTCCTCTGCTTCGTCTGTTTCTCCCGTAACCGCCACCCCTGTCCGTGCCACGGGCCTGCAAGGGGCCAAGCGCCGTGTGGTGTTTGTCGGCCTGTATGAGCTGATCGCCATCATCGTCTCCAGCCTGCTGTTCATGGCCACAGGCCAGGATTCGGGCGCCTCCGGGGTGATGGCCGTGGTGGCTTCCTCCATCGCCATCCTGTGGAACCTCACGTTCAACTGGCTGTTCGAGCGTTGGGAGCTGCGCCAGACCCAGAAGGGCCGCTCCCTGCTGCGCCGCATCGTGCATGCCGTGGGCTTTGAAGGCGGTATCGCCGCCATGCTGATCCCGCTGATGGCCTGGTGGTTCGAGATCTCGCTGTGGCAGGCCGTGGTGATGGAAGCCGGTCTGCTGGTGTTCTTCATGGTCTACACCTTTGTCTTCAACTGGTGCTTTGACCGCATCTTTGGCCTGCCGGCCTCGGCCCAGGCACAGCCGGTCGCCGCCAGCTGACGGTCTGTCCCCGCCGGGCGGCAGCCACCGCAACCGCTGTAACCGGCGCGGCACCCCTCCCAAAAAAATTTGAAAAGCCCGCTGCATCGCAGCGGGCTTTTTTGCGCCACGCGGTGCGTGCGCATTCCGGCATCCCTGTACCCCGGCAATCCGCGGCACGGCGCACAATGCTTGGCAGGTGCGGCGTCACCGTCCGGGTGAATGCCGTCTGTGCCAGGAGTTTGCCGTGCAGCCATCGCCTTCCTCGTCACCTTCGTCTTCTGCCGCAGGCCATGCCCCTGCCGGTGCGCCGCATGCGGTGCTGGACCGCAGCCATGGGGCGGCCCTGTCCAGCCGGCTGAACTGGCTGCGCGCGGCCGTGCTGGGCGCCAATGACGGCGTGCTGTCCACGGCCGGCCTGGTGCTGGGCGTGGCCGGGGCCAATGCCAGCTTCTCCGCCCTGCTGGCGGCCGGCGTGGCCGGGCTGGTGGCGGGCGCGCTGTCGATGGCGGCGGGCGAATACGTTTCCGTCAGCACCCAGCGCGACACCGAGAAAGCGGCCGTGCACCAGGAAAAGGCCGAGCTGGCGGCCCTGCCCGAGGCCGAGCTGCGCGAGCTGACCGCCATGCTCCAGCGCAAGGGCCTGCAGCACGCCACCGCCCACCAGGCCGCGCTGGAGATGACGCAGCACGACGCCCTGGCCGCCCATGCGGAGCTGGAGCTGGGCATACAGCCCGGCCAGTACACCAACCCCTGGCATGCGGCCTGGGCCTCGGCCCTGTCGTTTGCCATCGGGGCGCTGGTGCCGCTGCTGACCGTGCTGCTGTCCCCCGCAGACCGGGCCGTGCCCTGGACGGCCGTGGCGGTGCTGCTGGCGCTGGTGGCCACCGGCGTGGCATCGGCGCACCTGGGCGGCGCACCGCGCCTGCGGGCGGCCTTGCGCAATGTGGCGGGGGGCCTGCTGGCCATGGGCGTGACCTATGCGGTCGGCCGCCTGGTGGCCGGGCAGATATAGCCCCGCAGGGGAGCGTCCAGCGTGCGGCCGACCCGCCTTGCGGGCACACAACAGGCACGGAGGCGCTGCACGCCGTAAAATTGCAGGCTTCGCCCCAAGGAGCGCTGCAGCGGCCCGGTTGATGCCAACCCGCCCGTCAGGCTTGGGGCCCCGGCAGGCTGCGGCCCTGCCGCATGCAACGGCGCTCACCTGTTTTGTATCCCCAATTGTTTTCACACAGGTGAGTGCGATGTCTGCTGCTGTCCCCGTCTCTATTCCTCCCATGCGCCTGTCGGGCCTGGAGCCCGTGTTCATCGGCGAGGACACGCTGTTCGTCAACGTGGGCGAGCGCACCAACGTCACCGGCTCCAAGGCGTTTGCGCGCCTGATCCTGAACGAGCAGTACGAGGAAGCCCTGGCCGTGGCCCGCCAGCAGGTGGAAAACGGCGCCCAGGTGATCGACGTGAACATGGACGAGGCCATGCTGGACAGCAAGGCGGCCATGGTGCGGTTCCTGAACCTGATTGCGTCGGAACCCGACATCGCCAAAGTGCCGGTGATGGTGGACAGCTCCAAGTGGGAGGTGATCGAGGCCGGCCTGCGCTGCCTGCAGGGCAAGGGCATCGTCAATTCCATCTCCATGAAGGAAGGTGTCGAGGAGTTCAAGAAGCACGCCAAGCTGGTCAAGCGCTATGGCGCGGCCGCCGTGGTCATGGCCTTTGACGAAAAAGGCCAGGCCGACACCTACGAACGCAAGATCGAGATCTGCGAGCGCGCCTACCGCCTGCTGGTCGATGAGGTCGGCTTCCCACCCGAAGACATCATCTTCGACCCGAACATCTTTGCCGTGGCCACCGGCATTGAAGAGCACAACAACTACGGCGTCGATTTCATCGAAGCCACGCGCTGGATCAAGCAGAACCTGCCCGGTGCCAAGGTGTCCGGTGGCGTGTCCAACGTGTCGTTCTCGTTCCGCGGCAACGACCCGGTACGCGAAGCCATCCACACCGTGTTCCTGTACCACGCGATTGCGGCCGGCATGGACATGGGCATCGTCAACGCTGGCATGGTTGGCGTGTACGACGATCTGGAACCCCAGCTGCGCGAGCGCGTGGAAAATGTGGTGCTGAACCGCCGCCCCGATGCGGCCGAGCGTCTGCTGGAGATCGCCGACCAGGCCAAGGGCAACGCCAAGGACGACAGCAAGAAGCTGGAATGGCGCGGCACGGCCGAGCACCCCCGCACCGTCAGCGAACGCCTGTCGCACGCCCTGGTGCACGGCATCACCGACTTCATCACCGAAGACACGGAAGAGGCCTACCAGGCGATCGTGGTGCAGGGCGGCGGCCGCCCGCTGCACGTGATCGAAGGGCCGTTGATGGACGGCATGAACGTGGTGGGTGACCTGTTCGGCGCGGGCAAAATGTTCCTGCCCCAGGTCGTTAAGTCCGCCCGCGTGATGAAGCAGGCCGTGGCCCACCTGGTGCCCTACATCGAAGAGGAAAAGCGCCAGCAGGAAGCCGCCGGCCTGGATGTGTCGAGCAAGGGAAAGATCGTCATCGCCACCGTCAAGGGCGATGTGCACGACATCGGCAAGAACATCGTCACCGTGGTGCTCCAGTGCAACAACTTCGAAGTCATCAACATGGGCGTGATGGTGCCCTGCCATGAGATCCTGGCCCGTGCCAAGGCCGAGGGGGCGGACATCATCGGCCTGTCCGGCCTGATCACCCCTAGCCTGGAAGAGATGCAGTATGTCGCAGGCGAAATGCACAAGGACGACTACTTCCGCATCAAGAAGATTCCGCTGCTGATCGGCGGCGCGACCTGCTCGCGCGTGCACACGGCCGTGAAGATTGCGCCCAACTACGAAGGCCCGGTGGTCTATGTGCCCGATGCCTCGCGCTCGGTCAGCGTGGCGCAGAGCCTGCTGGGCGAAGGCAAGGATGCCTATGTCAGCGAGGTGATGGCCGACTACGACAAGGCCCGCAGCCAGCACGCCAACAAGAAGAAGACCCCGCTGTGGACGCTGGAGCAGGCCCGCGCCAATGCCACGCCGGTGGACTTTGCCCACCATGCTCCGGTGGTGCCCCGTGCGCTGGGGCGCAAGGTGTTCCAGAACTTCGATCTGGCCGAGATTGCCCGCTACATCGACTGGGGCCCGTTCTTCCAGACCTGGGACCTGGCCGGTCCCTATCCCGCCATCCTCGAGGACGAGGTCGTGGGCGAGCAGGCACGCCAGGTGCTGGCCGATGCCCAGGCCATGCTCAAGAAGATCATCGAAGGCCGCTGGCTGCAGGCCAATGGTGTGATGGGCCTGTTCCCAGCCAACCGGGTGGGCGACGACGTCGTGTTCTATACCGATGAGTCGCGCACCAAGGTGCTGAGCACCTGGTACGGCATGCGCCAGCAGACTGAAAAGCAGATCGTGGACGGCGTGATGCGCCCCAGCCGCTGCCTGGCCGACTTTGTGGCCACCAGGGACAGCGGCATTGCCGACTACGCCGGCATGTTCGCCGTCACCGCGGGCATCGGTGCGGAGAAGAAGGACCAGGAATTCGAAGCTGCGCTGGACGACTACAGCGGCATCATGTTCAAGGCCCTGGCCGATCGCCTGGCCGAAGCCTTTGCCGAGTGCCTGCACGAGCGCGTGCGCAAGGACCTGTGGGGCTATGCCGAAGACGAGCAGCTGAGCAACGAGCAACTGATCAAGGAACAGTACAAAGGCATCCGTCCCGCGCCGGGCTACCCCGCCTGCCCCGACCACACGGCCAAGACCGATCTGTTCAAGGTGCTGAACGCCCAGGAGATCGGCATGACCCTGACCGAAAGCCTGGCCATGTTCCCGGCCTCCAGCGTCAGCGGCTTCTACCTGGGTCACACCGACGCCACCTACTTCAACGTGGGCCAGATCGGTGAAGACCAGCTGGAAGACATGGCCCAGCGACGCGGCATCGACCTGGACGTGATGCGCCGGGCACTGGCACCGAACCTGGGCTGATTGCTTTGATTAAAAAAAGGCCGCATTAGCGGCCTTTTTTTATGTGCTTTCGTGTGTGGCCAACCAGTTCTGCAGTTGGATGTTAAACGTATCGGCGTCTTTGGCGTAATGTGCCCTGCGATGGCAATTGGGACACAGAGCAACGACCTTGTCGGGGTGATCAGGCCCGCCATCGGCCAAACGAAACACGTGATGGACTTCTAAAAATGGGCCTTTGCGTGTTTCAAATGGTGCGGGCTGTTGGCAGGCCTCGCAGTGACCTTGGGCGTGTGCAAGGGCATAGGCCTTAATCGCTTGCGCGCGGTTGCGCACCTGAATCAGTCGCTCGGCCACGGTTGCGGAAGCGGGCGCTGCGCGTAAGGCCTGCTGGCGCAGATTTTCCATAGCAGCAGGACGTTTGACATACAGCGGAGCGTTTTCTTGTACGTGGCGATGGTGCGGAGGCGCCGCGCTGGTCTCCGGCAGAAGCTCTAGGTGAAAGACAACAGCTTGGCGCAGTTGTCCTGTGCGGTCGGGTTTCTGCCCCCAGTGGTGGGCCATATACGCCATCTCTCCCGCGAAGCGCACAGAACCTTTGCTTGCTTTCGCGGGAGCTTCAAACAAAAGCAATGCTTTGCCTTGGTGGTGGTGATTGAGGATGGCTGCATTGCCTTTGGTCATCTGCATGTCACCGACTTGGCCCTCACCGGTGTACCAGTAAGTGCCGTCAGTTTGAAAGCCATCGGAGTAGCCAAATTCATCGCCAGCTTCACTGCTGAAGATAAAGACATAGGGCAGGTTGGCAGGCGTGGAGATACTACCGTATTGCTGGCCTTTGTACCGTGCATGGATATCTTGTCTGCGGTGGTAGAGCGCTCCGACGCGATAAGGGATCGCACTCATGGGCGGATTACTGGGCCCAAGACATTGCAGCAGATGAATTTTGAATGTTGCAGCACCGCTGCTTCCTCTCTTTGGTGAATGTTTCAGCTTAGGAGGCATTCAGAAAAGCGAGCAATGACTTCACAGGAACAAAAAAGCCAAGGCAATGCCTTGGCTTTTTGCTTGGGGACTGCGGTCTGTGGACCGCAGCCGATCAGGCCTTCTTGACCATGTGTTGCGGGCGCTTTTTGGCCTTGGCGTGCTTGGTGGCCTTGGCCTTGTGGGGCGTGGCGTGTGCCGACGTCTTCTTGGCGGCGGAGACCTGGGTGTGCTGGCTGGCCGTCAGCGGGCTGCTGTAGGCGGCAGGGGCCAGAAAGGCGGCGGCAAGGCCGAGGGCGAGCAAGGTGCTTTTCATCTGTTATCTCCAGGTTATTGAAAAGACGGACAAGAGTTCCGTGCCTATTCTGGGCCTGTGCCCCAGGGCCTGCAATCACTGGGAAATACGTATTTCAGGCCCGGGGATTCGCTCATCTGGCGTTCAGGTGGCGCTGCTAGCGTGGGCGCCTGCGGACCGGCCGTGGCTGCGCTGCGTAGGAAGGCAGCAAGGCGCGCCAAGGGCGCGCCGTGGGGCTCAGTAGGCGATCTCGATATTCGCCATGTCGTCGTGGTTGCCGGTGGTGCTTAGCAGCCGGCGGCCCTGGTCGTCGACCACGATGAAATGCGTGGGGTTCTGGGGGTCGCGCTTGGCGGTGACCTGGATTTCCTTCACCCGCTGGCCGCTGATGATCACGGCCTTGGACGTGGGGCGGTTGGGCGGAAAGATCAGGCAGGAATGGCCTGCCAGCTCCCCCTGGGCACAGGCTTCGGTGCCATAGAGCTTGGCGGGCTTGCCGCCGTAGGTGATGGGAGTTCCGGGAGGGAAGTGCAGGGTTTCGGGAAGCATGGCTTCGTCGAACAGGCAGCCGCCCAAGGCAAGGGTGGCCGCCAGCAGCAGGCCGCGGCGGATGGTGAGCATGTGGTTTTCCTCCCTGAGCGCAATCTTTTTTATGGCCGCGGACGCAGGGTGTCCCGGAATGAAAAACGTTTTTCAGGGACTACCGTTGGTCGGCGCAGGCGCGAGGGTAGCGTGCTCCGGCGCGGCGGTGGATTGAAAAAATCTTTGCATTCCGCCGGGCAGTTCGAAGATTCCCTCAGTGCGGTGCGTGAATGCGCCTTGCATGTGCGGCGACGTTGTACAAATTCTTCTGGTGAAAATGGCAGTTCACGCATGCTGTGTGCGTGTGGGTTGCTCTTGTCTTGATAGTTTTGGTGGTGGTGCACGCAGCACGCCCTGCGCCACGGCAGCCAGGGGCTGCGGGGCAGGTCAGCGCCCGCCTGCGGCGCGCAGCAGATCGGCGATGGCGGTGTAGCCGCGCTGCTGGGCATGCTGCAGCGGGCGCACGCCGTCGCCATCGGCCAGGTTGGGGTTGGCGCCAGCGGCCAGCAGCAGTTGCACGATCTGCTGGTGGCGGGGGCCGCCGTCGCTCAGCAAGATGGCTTCCAGCAGCGCCGTCCAGCCCAGGCGGTTGATGTGGTCCACCTCCACGCCGGCGGTGATCAGCGTACGCACGGCCTCCACATGGCCGCGCTCGGCAGCGGGAATCAAGGCGGTGCCGCCGTAGCGGTTGGTGCTGCGCAGGTCGGCGCCGTGGGACAGGGTGAGCTGCAGGATCTCAAGCAGCCCACGTGCGCCGGCGTACAGATAGGGGCTGTCCTGGATGGCGTCCTTGGCATTCACATCGGCCCCGGCGGCCACCAGCAGGCGCGCGGCTTCCACCTGGTTGGCATGGGTGGCGGCCAGCAAGGCGGTGCGGCCCGCGCCGTCGCGCCCATCCACGGGTACGCCCTGTTGCAGCTGCTGGCGCAGCACGGCGGTGTCACCGCGTGTGGCGGCTTCGTGCAAGGCAGTGGCAGACATGGCGTGCAGCAGTGGCAAGCCGCCCAGCCCGAACAGCAGCGCAGCGGTGCGGTACAGGGTGTGGCGGCGGGCGTGAAAGGATGGCGTCATGGCAGTGCAACACGGCAGCGGACACGGCTGCCCAGGGCCGCAGCATAGCCGGCGCAGCGTGGGCGCGGTGCACGCAGTGGCACACCGGATCAGGCCGCCAGATAGCCACCGTCCACATTCAGCACTGTGGCGGTGATGTAGCTGGCCAGCGGCGATGCCAGAAAGGCCACGGGCCCCGCGATCTCGGCGGGCTCGCCATAGCGCTTGAGCGGCACGCGGCGCAGGATGTATTCCACATGCCGGGGGTCCTTGCGGGTCTGCTCGGTCATGCCGGTCAGCATCACGCCGGGTGCCACCGCGTTCACGCGGATGCCCTGGGGGGCCAGTTCCAGTGCCATCACCTTGGTCAGCATCTCCACGGCCGCCTTGGAGGTGGAATAGGCGATGGACCCCGGCGAGGCGCGCGAGGCCGAGATGGAGCCCACGTTCACCACATTGCCGCCGCTGGCCGCCAGCAGGGCCTGGAAGGCCAGGATGGTGTGGCGTGCGCCGTCCAGGTTGATGTCCATGGTGCGGCGCCATTGCGCATCGCGGTCCGGGCTGTCGAAAGCGTGCTTGGGGCGGATGCCGGCGTTGTTCACCAGCACCAGGCGGTGACCGGCAGGCAGTGGCAGCGTCGCCGCTGCAGTCTGGCAGGCGGCGGCATCCGCCACATCCAGCGCCAGACTGGAAGCCACACCGCCACGGCTGCGGATGTCTGCGGCGGTGGCCGCCGCCGCCTCACCGTCGAGGTCGCTGACCACCAGATGGGCACCCATGGCCGCCAGACCCAGGGCCACGGCCTGGCCTATGCCCCGGCCGGCGCCGGTGATGAAAACAGTGTGCTGGGCCAGAAAGGCATCGTGCATGGGCGGAGGTGAAAAGCATTTTTCCAGAAAACGGCAGGGCCTGCGGCCCTGCCTGGGAGGGTGCGCAGCGCGGACGGCGGTGCACTCACCCCACGGTGGCGCCGCTGATGCGCACCACCTGCTGGTAGCGCGCCAGTTCCAATCGCATGAAGGCGCCGAAGGCATCCGGGGTGCTGGTGACGGTTTCCATCATCATGTCGCGGTACAAGGCCATCACTTCGGCGCTGTACAAGGCTTTCACCGCCTGGGCGTTCAGGCGTTGCACTACCTCCGTGGGCGTGCCGGCCGGAGCCACCAGCCCCCACCAGGTATCGATCTGGAAGCCTTTGAAGCGCTCGGCCACCGCCGGCAGGTCGGGCAGCAGTTCGCTGCGCTGGGCGGTGGTCACGGCCAGGGCCTTGAGCTTGCCGGCGCGGATGTTGGCCGCCGCGCTGGCCAGGTTGTCGAAGGAGCAGTCCACCTGGCCCGACAGCAAGGCCAGCTGGGACGGTGCACCGCCGTTGTAGGGCACGTGCACGATGTCCACCTGGGCCTCGCGCTTGAACATCTCGCCCGCCAGATGGCCGGCGCTGCCGTTGCCGCCGCTGGCATAGGTCAGCTTGCCGGATTCGCGCCGCGCAAAGTCCACAAAATCGCCCAGGCTGGCGATGCCGCGCTGCTGTGCCACCTCGGTATTCACCACCAGCACGTTGGGGATGCGCGTCATCTGGGTGATGGGCGCAAAGTCCTTGATCGGGTCGTAGGCCAGGTTGGCAAACAGCCAGGGGTTGATGGCGTTGGTGGCCACGGCGGCAATGCCCAGGGTCAGGCCGTCGGCCGGTGCGCGCGCCACGGCCGCCATGCCGATGCCCCCGCCGCCGCCCGGGCGGTTCTCGATGATGACGGTGCCCAGCTCGGCCTCCAGCATGGTGACCATGCGGCGCACGCTCAGGTCGATGGCGCCGCCAGCGGCATAGGGCACGACGATGCGCACGGGCTTGCCAGCCGCCCGGGCGGGCAGCGTGGGAATGGCACAGGAGGCCGCAGCAGCGGCAAGAAAATGTCGGCGTTGCATATGTCTCGGTGTCGTTGTGGTGAAGCGCCCTGCCGCGGCGGGGCTGCCCGATTACACCAGCAATGCCCGGCGCAGGGTGGCACCTGCGCTGGGACCGGCATCGGCATCGGTATGAGCGAGGCGCAGCAGAGTTGGGACGTCGCACCACTGCATGGCTTGCTGGCTGCCCCGGCAGGCGCTCCGGGCATCCGGGTGGCTACGACTGCGGAAGCGGTGGCTGGTCCGCCCCGTGCAGGGGGCGGGGATAGACGGCCCGCACGCAGTCCAGCCAGGCCCGCGCGGCGCGGGACAGGTAGCCGGGCCGCCACATCAGGGCCACATCCCAGGTGATCGCCGGCTCGGTCAGCGGACGGCTGGCTACGCGCCGGGGGTCATAGCGGGCGATGACATGCTCGAACATCACGGCCACGCCCACGTCCGCGGCCACCAGATGGCCGATGAAGTCCCAGTAGCGCGTCTGCACCTTGACCTGGGGCGAAAAGCCTGCCGCCTCGCACTGCTGCAGCACATGCTCGTGCAGCGCAAAGTCCGAGGTGTAGAGCACAAAGGGCAGGTCGCGCAGATCCTGCCAGCGCAGCGGCCGGTCGGGATCGCCCACACGGTGCACGGGCAGCACCACGCGGGTTTTCTGCTGCGCCACGGTGTAGCGTTCCAGCGCCGGATCGGGGGCCGAGAACAAGCCCAGCGCCATGTCCAGCTTGCCCTCCTGGATCAGCTGGTACTGGGCGCGTGCCCCCTGTTCGTTGACCTGCAGGTGCACGCCCGGAAAGCGCTGCTGGAACAGCGCAATCACCGGCGCCATGTAGTGGCCGGTGGTGGGCATGATGCCCACGCTCAACTCGCCGCGTGTGATGTTGTCCACCTCGGCCACCTGCTGGCGCAGCAGCCGGGCCTGGTCCAGCATCTCCTGCCCCCGGTCATAGACCACCTGGCCGGCATCGGTCAGCTGCACCCCGCGGCCCTCGCGCAGCAGCAGCGGTCCACCCAGCTCGTCCTCCAGCGCCTTGACCATCTTGCTGATGGTGGGCTGGGTCACATGCAGGGTGTCGGCCGCGCGGGTGAAACCGTTCTGGCGCACCACCTCGATGAAGTAGCGCAGGGCACGCAGGTCCATGGGGATTCCTTTAAAGCATGGCTTTTATGGAAATTATTCATTTTACGAATACAGGGGTAAACCCTAGACTTTGTCCCATGTCAAGAATTCCGACCCTGCTTGCGCGGCCCCTCACTCTCCGTGCGGCACAGTCCGTCTGGCCGCTGGCCAGAGTGGTGGTGCAGGTGGGCATGCTCAGTGCGATCTGGGCGGCCATGGAAGGCATGCGCCAGCACTTTGGCTGGAGCATGCCGGCCGGGCTGATCGGCTTCGGCCTGCTGGCCGTGGGCCTGTTCACGGGGCTGGTCAAGGCCCAGTGGCTGCAGGCCGGCACCAACTGGCTGATGGCCGAGATGCTGCTGTTCTTTGTCCCCGCCATGCTGGTGGTGACCGAGTACCCCGACCTGATCCGCCACCAGGGCCTGCGCATCCTGGCGGTGATCGTGATCAGCACCGCCTGCGTGATGGCGGTGACGGCCCTGGCCGTGGACCGGGTCTACCGCCTGGAGCTGTGGCTGGCGCGCCGCAAATCCACGGCCCGTGCGCGCCGTGCGGTGCGGGGGGAGGTGTGAACATGCTCTCGAACGAGGTGATCGGCCTGCTGTCCTTTGCCGCCACCGTGGCGTGCTACGCGGTGAACAAGCGCCTGTACGGCCGCCACCCGCATGTGCTGTTGATGCCCATCATCGCCACGCCCGTGGTGCTGGTCACGCTGGCCCTGCTCACGCAGGTGCGCTTTCCCCAGTACTACGCCCAGACGCACTGGCTGGTCTGGCTGTTGGGGCCCACCACCGTGGCTTTTGCGCTGCCGCTGCATGCCCACCGGGACCTGCTGCGCAAGCACTGGATGTCGATTGCCACCGGCGTGCTGGCGGCCACCGTGGTGTCCATTGGCACCTCGGTGACCTTTGCCCAGTGGTTCGGTCTGCCCGAGGAACTGGAAAAAGGCCTGGCCGTGCGTTCCATCACCACGCCATTCGCCATCGAGGCTGAGAAGGTGCTGGGCGGCCCCACCGATCTGGCCGCGCTGTTTGTGCTGCTGACCGGCGTCAGCGCCATGCTGCTGGGCCAGACCGTGCTGCGCCTGCTGCCCCGCATCCGCAGCAAGCTGGCCACCGGTGCCTGCTGGGGCGGTGCGGCCCACGGCAGCGGTGTGGCGCGCGCCCGCCAGGCCGGCGAGGTGCAGGCGGTGATGGCATCGCTGGTGATGCTGATTGCCGGAGCCGTGAACGTGCTGGCGGCGCCCTTCATCAAGACGCTGCTGTTCTGACCGGGCGGCCGGGTGTGCGGGAGGACCGCGTGCACCCGGCCTTCAAAAAAGCCCAAAATTCCCCAACCCCCTCCAAAAAAACAAAAAAAGGCGCTGCGATGCAGCGCCTTGGGGGCTGGTGCGGGCGGTGTTGGTGCAGCCCGTGTGTCGTTCCCGTGCCACCCGCCCACGATCCGTGCCGGGAGCCTATGCCGCCCGCACGCAGGGGACGGGTGTGGCCGCGTGCATGCTGCCGGTCTTCAGATAGCGCTGGTGCCAGGCGTAGGCCTCTTCCAGCAGGTGGGGCGTGTGCTTGCCTGGGGCATCGCGCAGCGCGCGCTCCAGGTAGTTGGTCATCTCCTCCCGGTAGTCCGGGTGCACGCACTGCGCAATGATCAGCCGCGCGCGCTGCACCGGTGCCAGACCGCGCAGATCGGCCAGGCCCTGTTCGGTGACGATGACCTGCACATCGTGCTCGGTGTGGTCCACATGGGACACCATGGGCACGATGCAGCTGATGTTCCCGCCCTTGGCCATGGACGGTGTCATGAAGATGGACAGGTAGGCGTTGCGCGCAAAGTCGCCGCTGCCGCCGATGCCGTTCATGATCGACGAGCCCATCACGTGCGTGCTGTTGACGTTGCCGTACATATCGGCCTCGATCAGCGCGTTCATGGAGATCAGGCCCATGCGGCGGATCAGCTCCGGGTGGTTGGAGATCTCCTGCGGGCGCAGGATCACCCGCGAGCGATAGCGGTCGATGTCGGCCAGAAAGCGTTCCATGGCCGCCGGACTGAGCGCCAGCGAGGTGGTGGACGCCGTCGCCAGCTTGCCCGATTCCAGCATGTCCAGCATGCCGTCCTGCAGCACTTCGGTGTATGCGTGCAGCTGCTCGAACGGGCCGTGGTTGAGACCGGCCAGCACGGCGTTGGCGATGTTGCCCACGCCGGACTGCAGGGGCAGCAGCTCGGGCGGCAGGCGGCCCACTTTCACCTCGTGCTGCAGGAAGTCGATGATGTGCTGGGCGATGCGCTGTGAATCGGCATCGGGCGCCGTGAAGCCGGCCAGCTTGTCACGCTGCTGCGTGGGCACCACAGCGATCACCTTGTCCAGATCGCAGTGCAGGTAGGGGTCGCCAATGCGGTCGTACGGATGCACCATGGGAATGGGCTTGCGCAGGGGCGGCACGGCCGCGCCGTAGTAGATGTCGTGCATGCCTTCCAGCGCGGCGGGCTGGGCGCTGTTGACTTCCAGAATGATCTTGTCGGCCTGCTCCAGCCAGGTCTTGTTGTTGCCCACCGACGTCGACGGAATCAGGCGCCCGTCGGGCAGGATGCCGGCCACCTCGACCACCGCCACATCCAGGTGGCCAAGGAAACCGAACCACACATACTGCGCCACATGCGAGAGGTGGATGTCCACGTACTGCATGCGCCCTTCATTGATTTCCTTGCGCACCGTGGGATCGGATTGGTAGGGCAGGCGGCGTTCGATGCCGTGCACCTTGGCCAATGCGCCGTCCAGTTCGGCCGAGGTCGAGGCGCCGGTCCACAGGCTGATGCGGAACTGGCCGCCGTGGGCATTCTGTTCCTCGATGCGGCGGGCCAGCGCCTGGGGCACGGCCTTGGGGGCGCCCGCCGGGGTGAAGCCGCTCATGCCCAGCGTCATGCCGGACTGGATCAGGCTGGCGGCCTGGTCGGCCGTCATGATGCGTTCGCGCAATGCGGGGCACAACACGCGGTCCGCAGGGGATGCGTGGGTGAAGGTGGTGTGCATGGGCTTGTCTCTTCCATGGCACTGTCACTGCGGCAGTGCTTCTGTGGTTTTTTCGGGTTGCACCTTAAGTGCTAACCCGCAGTGTTCCACACCGCCCGGACCGCACGCCAGCGTAGTTGACAAGGGGAAACCCTGATGATTTTTTCAGCAAACGGTAGATGTAATCCAGGCGACATTTCGCGTCACAGGTACCGTGGCGGCGCCTGCCGCAGGCCATCGCCCGTGGCCGCGACCGTGGGTTGGGGCGGCCTGCGCTGCCACCGCCGCGCCTGGCACATGACCCCCGGCATCCATGCGCCAGGCCGCCCGATGGCGGTGCTGCCGTGGCGCCCACGGCCTGGTGGAGGCTGGCGGTACAGCGCCTGTGCCGCCACAATGGGCCGCATGGCTTTCGACCTCACCCTTTGGAAGCACCGGGCCACACGCCTGCTGCGCCCCGTACAGCCCGTGATCGATTCGGTACAGCTGTGGCTGCAGGCCGATGGATTGCGCATGAGTGCCGCGCTGTCGTTCTACGGCATGCTCAGCCTGTCGCCGCTGTTGCTGC
Organism: Comamonas sp. 17RB; assembly: GCF_030056555.1. Classification (NCBI taxonomy): domain Bacteria; kingdom Pseudomonadati; phylum Pseudomonadota; class Betaproteobacteria; order Burkholderiales; family Comamonadaceae; genus Comamonas; species Comamonas sp. 17RB. The sequence continues at coordinate 115,860 of NZ_JASHHY010000014.1, forward strand.
TGATCGTGGCGCTGCTGGGCTGGTGGCTAGACCGGTCGGTGATCGAAAGCGAGCTGCTGGACCAGGCCAGCGCGGTGATGGGCGACCAGGGCGCTTCGGTGCTCAAAGCCGCCATGGCCAGTGCCCAGACCAAGAAGGAAGGCCTGCTGGCATCGGCGCTGAGTCTGGTGCTGCTGGCCTCGGGCGCCACCGGGGTGTTTGCGGAACTGCAGAACTCGCTGCGCAAGCTGTGGGTGGTGGGCCGCGATGTGCCGCCCGAGCCCGCCAAGCCCTGGTGGAGCATGGCCACCATCCGCCTGCGCGGCCTGGGCTATGTGGTCGTGCTGGGGCTGATGCTGCTGGTGTCCATGGTGCTGTCCACCGGGCTCAAGCTGGCGTCGGACTGGGCCGGCACGGTGCTGCCGATTGCACCGCTGGGCCAGGTGATGCTGGTGGTCAACGAGCTGGTGTCGTTCGGCGTGTCCGTGGCGCTGTTCTGGGGCGTGATGCGCTTGGGCAGCGGGCCCAAGCCCCCCACGCGCTACCTGGTGTTCGGCGCCATGGTGGGCGCGGCGCTGTTCACCGTGGGCAAGCAGGCATTTGCCTGGTACCTGTCCACTGCTGCCGTGGTGTCGGCCTATGGCGCGGCCGGTTCGCTGGTGGTGCTGCTGATGTGGATCTACTTCACCTCGGCCATCCTGCTGTACGCAGCTGCCTGTGCGCGGGCTTTCGGTGCCACCCAGCCGCCGGTGTTTGGCATGCCGCGCAACTGGCAGGACCCGTTGGCGGTCGCGCAGCCGCCCGCAGCCGCCGCGCCGCAACCGGCGTACGGCGGGCTGCAGCACTAGCGCGCACCTTCCGCGCAGAACGCTGCGCCACCACGCCCCGCAAGGTGTGGCCCCGGTGCGCAGCACCGCTGCCGGCGTGCCGGTGGCAGCGGCCAAAGGCTTTGGCCTGTGCAGGCCGTTGTCGATGCACTGCAGTGCCTGCGCACAGGGGTGGAGGCGCCGATCGTCTGCTGTGCACAGCGCTTTCCAATACGCATGTAGCAAACCGTTTCCGAGGCCTCAGGGTTGTCCCTGGGAACGCGGAAATTGCGGTGGCACAGCTGTCATCTGCGTTACCCAAAACGGTTGGGGTTTGCCCTTGTGGTTCTGCATTGCAGAACACCCCTCTTGTTTGCAGCCCCTGGCTTGTTGAGCATGGAGACAGCGCGAGGCCCGTGCTGCATGGCAGCAGGGCCTGGTGATCCAGACTCAACAAGGAGCGAGACATGCGTGGTGACACATGGCGCGCCGCTGCCGGGCAACCGGATGGCGGCCGATGGAGGAGGTTCTGAGATGGACGTCTTCCTGCAGCAAGTACTCAACGGCCTGACGCTGGGCGGCATCTACGGCCTGGTGGCCCTGGGGCTGACGCTGGTGTACGGCATTTTGCATGTGCCCAATTTCGCGCACGGCGGTTTCTACATGATCGGTGCCTTTGTGGCACTGCACGCCATGGTGGCCTGGAGCTGGGGCTACTGGTCGGCCATGGTGATGGCGGCGGTGACGGTGGCGGTGCTGGGCATCGTCAGCGAACGGCTGGTGTTCCACCCGTTGCGCAAGGCTTCGCCGCTGCACCCCAAGATCGCTTCCATCGGCCTGTTGCTGTTCCTGGAAGCGGGTGCGCAGGCCCTGTGGGGCGCGGACTTCCAGCGCCTGCCCACGCCCTACACCAGCGTGATCGAACTGGGCGGTCTGACGGCCCCGGCCCAGCGCCTGCTGATCATTGCCGCGGCGTTTGCGCTGATGGTGGCGCTGCACCTGTTCCTGACGCGCACCACCACCGGCTCCACCATCATTGCCATGGCGCAGAACCGCGAAGGCGCGTCGCTGGTGGGTATCGATGCCAACCGCGTGGCGATGATGACGTTTGCCATCTCCGGTGCGCTGGCCGCCGTGGCGGCCACGCTGTATGCGCCCATCAACCTGGTCTATCCGGCCATGGGGCAGCTGGTCATCACCAAGGCCTTTGTGATCATCATCCTGGGGGGCATGGGCAGCATCCCGGGGGCGGTGCTGGGCGGGCTGATCATCGGCTTCGCCGAGAGTTTCGGGGCCTACTACATCTCCACCGACTACAAGGACATCATCGCCTTCGCGCTGTTGGTGATCATCCTGTCGCTGCGCCCGCAGGGCCTGTTTGCCAAGAGAGGGCACTGAGCATGAGCGGATTGTTTGACAGCAAACTGGCCTGGGGCGCCTTGCTGCTGCTGGCCATTGCCTTTCCCTGGATCGCCGGCAACGACTACTTCCTGACGGTGATGAGCACGGCCTACATCTTTGCCATCGCCACCCTGGGGCTGAACCTGATCACCGGCTACACCGGCCAGCTGAACCTGGCGCATGCCGGCTTCATGGCGGTGGGTGCGTACACCGTGGGCATTCTGACTGTGGACCACGGCTGGACGTTCTGGGCCTCGCTGCTGATGTCCGGCGTGGTGTGCGTGGCGCTGGGCTATGTGATCGGCATCATCTCGCTGCGCCTCAAAGGCCATTACTTCTCGATCTTCACGCTGTGCGTGGGCTACATCATGTTCCTGGTGATCGAGAAGTGGGAAGGCCTGACCCACGGCACGGTGGGCATCATGGGCATCCCCGAGCCCGAGGCCATTGGCGCGCTGACGTTCGACACGCCGCTGAGCCTGTACTACTTCGTGCTGTGCTTTCTGGTGCTGCTGGTGTGGGTGAAGCGCCGCATCGTCAAGTCGCTGCTGGGGCGCACCTTCATCGCCATCCGCAACAGCGACGAGCTGGCCGAGGCGCTGGGCATCAACCTGATGCGCAACAAGGTGCTGGCCTTCATGCTGAGCGTGTTCTATGCCGGCATTGCAGGGGGCCTGTACGCCGGCTTCGTGCGCTTCATCGGCCCCGACATGGCCGCGGTGCACCACACCTTCGACATGATGATCTTTGCCATGGTGGGCGGCATGGGCACGGTGCTGGGCCCGCTGCTGGGCGCCATCGGCATGCCGTGGATCACCCAGTACCTGCAGTTCCTGCAGGAGTTCCGTTTCATCGTGTTCGGCCCCATCCTGGTGGCGCTGGTGATTTTCATGCCCTACGGTGTGGTGGGCAGTTTCATGGCCTGGCGCACACGCCGTGCCACCAAGGAAGGGAAGGCACATGCTGCAGATTGAACACCTGACCAAGAAGTTCGGTGGGCTGGCCGCGGTCAACGACGTCACCACCACCATCGAGCAAGGCAAGATCAACGCCATCATCGGGCCCAACGGCGCAGGCAAGACCACGTTCTTCAACCTGATCAGCTCCATGCACAAGCCCACCAGCGGCACCATCACCTTCGACGGGCAGGACGTGACTTCGCTGCGCCCGGACCAGGTGGCCCGGCTGGGCGTGGCGCGCACCTTCCAGACCACGGCGCTGTTCGACCGCGCCACGGTGCTGGACAACCTGATCGTGGGCCACCGCCTGCGCACGCAGTCCGGTTTGTGGGATGTGCTGCGCGGCTCCAGCCGCCTGCGCGAGGAAGAGCGCGTGTGCCGCGAGAAGGCGCGCGAGGCGCTGGATTTTGTGGGCCTGTCCCCCATCGCCAACCGCGTGGCGGGCGACATCTCGCAGGAAGAGCGCAAGCGCGTGGCGTTTGCGCTGGCGCTGGCCACCGACCCCAAGCTGATGCTGCTCGATGAACCTGCCGGCGGCGTGAACCCGGAGGAAACCGAAGGCCTGGCCGAGCTGATCCGCAAGATCGTGCGCCATGGCATCACGGTGGCGCTGATCGAACACAAGATGGGCATGATCATGAGCCTGGCCGACAAGATCCTGGTGCTGAGCTACGGCGAAAAGATCGCCGAAGGCACACCCGAAGAGATCCGCCGCAACCCTGCGGTGATCGATGCCTACCTGGGGAGCGAGCATGTTGAAATTTGAGAACGTCTCGCTGAAATACGGCAGCTTTCTGGCGCTGGACCAGGTTAGCCTGCATGCGGACAAAGGGGAGCTGGTGGTGCTGCTGGGCGCCAATGGCGCAGGCAAGAGTTCGCTGTTCCTCACGGCCAGCGGCATCCACAAGGCCGCCGGCGGCTCCATCACCTGGGAAGGCCAGGAACTGGTGGGGCAGAAGCCCTCGGCCATCGTGCAAGGCGGTCTGGTGCAGTGCCCCGAAGGGCGCAAGCTGTTCCCGCAGATGACGGTGCAGAAGAACCTGGAGCTGGGCGCCTATGTGCACCGCCGCGATCCGGGGCCCAGCCGCCAGACGCTGGAGGAAGTGCTGGAGCTGTTCCCCATCCTGCGCCAGAAGAAGGACGATCCGGCCGGCTCGCTGTCCGGCGGCCAGCAGCAGATGGTGGCCATCGGTCGCGCCATGATGGGGCGGCCCAAGGTGCTGCTGCTGGACGAGCCCTCACTGGGTCTGGCGCCCCTGGTCATCAAGCAGATGTTCGAAGTCATCCAGCGCATCAACCAGGCGGGCACCACGGTGCTGCTGGCCGAGCAGAACGCCTATGCCGCGCTGAAGATTGCCCACCGCGCCTATGTGCTGGAGAACGGCCGCATCGTGCGCGAAGGCAAGCCGGCCGAGCTGCTGGCGGATGACTCCATCCGCAAGGCGTACATCGGAGCCTGACACCCCGCAAAGCATCCAACGCAGCGTGAAGGGGCAGTACTGCCTCTTCCGCGCCGCCACCGATTTTTGGCACGCGAAACCCATACACAAGGAGACAACCATGCGCGCATTTCCCCAATTCACCCGCCGCCAGCTGACGGGCCTGGCCCTGGCCTGCGCGGCCGTGGCCGCCGGTCCTGCGATGGCCCAGGAAGTGGTCAAGATCGGCTACTCCGGCCCGCTGTCGGGCGGCGCCGCGCAGTACGGCAAGAACGCGCTGGACGGCATGCAGATGGCCGTGGCCGAGATCAATGCGGCCAACCCCGAAATCGCCGGCAAGAAGGTCAAGTACGAGATCGTTCCGCTGGACGACAAGTACAACCCATCTGAGACCGCCATCAACGCCCAGCGCCTGGTGCAGCAGCACAAGACGGCGGCCATTTTGGTGCCGCATTCGGGCGGCATCTACGCGCTGCAGACCACCAACGAGCGCAGCAACTTCATCGTGCTGGCCTACAGCTCGGTGCCGCAGATTACGGCGCGCGGCAACAAGCTGACGCTGCGCATCCCGCCCGAGTTCACCAGCTACATCGACCCCTTCTCGAAGTACGTGATGAACCGCTTTGGCAAGAAGGTGGCCATGGTCGGTGCCGACCATGATTACGCCAAGGCCTGGGCGGCGGCGTTCAAGCCCGGCTGGGAGAAATTGGGCGGCACCGTGGTGGCCGAGAACCCCATGAGCTACAACCGCGCCACCGACTTCTACAGCGGCGTGAGCAAGGCGCTGGCGGCCAAGCCCGATGTGCTGTTCGTGGGCGGTGCCTCCGAGCCCACG
>NZ_JASHHY010000015.1:0-15501 GCF_030056555.1 Comamonas sp. 17RB
ATTCCACATTGCTCACGCTGGTGGTGATCAAGGCCTTGATTTCCTTGGCGGCTTCGGCGCTGCGGCCGGCCAGGGAGCGCACTTCCCCAGCCACCACGGCAAAGCCGCGGCCCTGCTCACCGGCACGGGCGGCTTCCACCGCCGCGTTCAGCGCCAGGATGTTGGTCTGGAAGGCAATGCCATCGATCACGCCAATGATGTCGCTGATGCGGCGGCTGCTGTCGGTGATCTGCTGCATGGAATGCACCACCTGCTGCACCACCGAGCCGCCCCGCTCGGCCGCCTGGGCGGCCATGCCGGCCAGCTGATTGGCCTGGCGGGCGGTCTCGGACGATTGCGTCACGGTGGACGTCAGCTCTTCCATGCTGGCAGCAGTTTCTTCCAGGTTGGCGGCAGTCTGTTCGGTACGGGCCGACAGGTCCTGGTTGCCGGTGGCAATCTGGCTGGACGCCGCCGATACCGATTCCACCCCGCTGCGCACCTCACCCACCACCGAACGCAGACGCACGGCCATGCGGTCCAGTGCGTTCAGCAGATGGCCGAATTCATCCTTGCGCTCCACCTTGGCCTGGACCGTCAGGTCGCCGTTGCCGATGGATTCCGCCACCTGCACAGCATGCTCCAGTGGCTGGGTGATGGTGTGGATGATCTTGCGCATGACCAGCACCAGCACCAGAGCCAGCACCACCATGGCAATCGCACCGGCAACGGCCAGGGTCTGCTGTTCGACCTTGGCCTGGGCGATGCCTGCATCACGCTGGCGCTCCTGCAGCGCCACAAAATCGTTCAGGCTGGCCGCGTATTTTTCGGCGGCCGGCAGGTAATCCTGGCGGGCAAAGTCGGTGCGGGCCGAGAAGGACTCCGACTGGCGCACGCTGTCCAGCTGCTGCATGATCGCAGCCACCTTGTCGGCCTCCCGCACCACCGCGGCCAATCCCTCACGGTCGGCCTCGGTCTGCAGGCCCTGCTCCACCGCCTTGCGCGCATCGGCAATCATGGTGCGGCCGTCATTCAGGCGCAGGTTGAACAGGTCCTCCACATGGGGTTCGCTGGTCGCGATGGCGGCAGTGGCCGTCTCCAGGCTCTTGAGGATGGCGCCCTGCCAGCGCAGAGCGGCAGAGATGTTGGCTTCATAGCGCTGCACCGTGCCGACGGTGCTGCCCATCAGGGCATTGGCCTTGTACTGCAGCAGCCCCCCCACGCCCAACACCAGCACCAGCAACGCGACGATGGTGACCCACAGTTTGTGGGAGACCCGCATATTCAAAACGCTCATCCAGACCCTCTTGCCTCATGTGAAGCACCATCCCAGCGACAGTGCGGTAGATGACACCCCCACGCAGCGGAGGACCGCTGCCCATGCAAGAGAAGCAACCTGGCAACCCTGACAAACTGCCGTAGGCCCATGGCTTTGCGACCCCGTCTTTCGCTCGGGTGTGCCGATGGGATCCGATTCTAAAAACATTCAGTTTCATTTGTTCGCAATCCCAAGAAACCCGTATAAAACCGTCTGTTTGTCGACAAATGAGCACAAAAAAAGCACCCGAAGGTGCTTTTTTTGCAGATACGTAGAAAACGCGTCGCCGGGGGCGTCACTCTTCCACGAAGGCTTCTTCGCGCTTGTTCTTCACTGCGGGCAGCGTCACGATGATCAGCAGCAGCAGGGCCAGAGCCAGCATCACGGCAGAGATGGGGCGGGTCACGAAGACCGACCAGTCACCACGCGACAGCAGCAGGGCACGGCGCAGGTTTTCTTCCATCATCGGGCCCAGGATGAAGCCCAGCAGCAGAGGCGCAGGTTCGGTACCCAGCTTGTAGAACACATAGCCGATGAAACCGAAGATACCGACCAGCCAGACGTCGAACTCGGAGTTCTTCGTGCCATACACACCCACCGCGCAGAACAGCACGATGGCGGGGAACAGCCAGCGGTAAGGCACGGACAGCAGCTTGATCCACATGCCGATCATCGGCAGGTTCAAGATGATCAGCATGGCGTTACCGATCCACATCGAGGCGATCAGGCCCCAGAACAGTTCGGGGTTGCTGGTCATCACCTGGGGACCAGGCTGGATGTTGTGGATGGTCATGGCACCCACCATCAGCGCCATCACGGCGTTGGGAGGGATACCCAGGGTCAGCAGAGGAATGAACGAGGTCTGCGAACCGGCGTTGTTGGCCGACTCGGGAGCCGTCACGCCACGGATATTGCCTTGGCCGAAGGGCACTTCGCCCGGACGCAGCTTGGTCTTCTTTTCGATGGTGTACGAAGCGAAGGCCGACAGCATGGCGCCGCCGCCAGGCAGGATACCCAGGGCCGAGCCCAGTACCGTGCCACGGATCATGGCAGGCAGCATCAGCTTGAAGTCTTCCTTGGTGGGCATCAGGCCCTTGACCTTGGCAGTGAACACTTCGCGCTCGTCGTCGGGCTTGGACAGGTTGGCGATGATTTCACCGTAACCGAACACACCCATGGCGATCACCACGAAGTCGATGCCGTCAGTCAGTTCGGGGATGTCAAAGCTGTAACGTGCCACGCCGGAGTTCACGTCGGTACCGATCATGCCGAACAGCAGACCCAGCACGATCATGCCCACTGCCTTCAGCAGGGAGCCGGAAGCCAGCACCACAGCGCCGATCAGGCCCAGGATCATCAGCGAGAAGTATTCAGCAGGGCCGAACTTGAAAGCGATTTCGGTCAGCGGAGGTGCAAAGGCAGCCAGGATCACGGTGCCCACGCAGCCTGCGAAGAACGAACCGATACCGGCAGCCGCCAGTGCAGGACCTGCACGCCCCTTGCGCGCCATCTGGTAGCCGTCGATCATCGTCACCACTGACGAGGACTCACCCGGCAAGTTCACCAAAATGGCCGTGGTCGAACCACCATACTGGGCACCGTAGTAGATACCGGCCAGCATGATCAGCGCAGCCACGGGGGGCAGCGAGTAGGTCGCGGGCAGCAGCATGGCGATGGTCGCCACAGGACCCAGGCCCGGCAAGATACCGATCAGGGTACCCAGCACGCAACCGATCAGCGCGTACAACAGGTTCTGGGCGGTGAATGCAACGCCAAAACCGAGAGCTAAGTTGTCAAAGAGTTCCATGTTCTATATCTCCCGCGATCAGCCGGTAATAAAGGTCGGCCACACCGGGAACTGCAGGTTCAACGCCCACACGAACACCACATAGCTGCCCACAGCCAGCACCAGCGCCAGACCGATCACTTCCTTCAGATTGAAGGTGTAACCCGCGATGCTGGCGATCAGCACCAAGGCAATGATGGCGACCATCAGACCCAGACCGGGGATACCCAGTGCAGGCACACCCACCAGCAAGATGCCGAAGGCGAAGTTGGCTGCCAAAATGAAGAACACCTGTTTCCAGGCCCACTTGCCAATCGGGTCCCCATCATCGGGGCCTTTGACAGTGGCCTTGAAGGCGATGACCAGGCCAATGATGGCCAGGATCACACCCAGGATCAACGGAAAGTAGCCCGGGCCCATACGCGCACCGGTGCCGATGTTGTATTCAGATGCACCGATGGCAAAAGCGCCACCGACCACCAGATACATCAGACCTGCAAAAAAGTCTTTTTGACTCTTGATTTTCACGAAAACGTCTCCTGCGAGGGATTAACGACCGGTGGATTCTGTAAGCAAAGCGTAGGTGATTTGATGTGGATTCCACCTACCAACGGCCTTGATTTCGCCGGCAACCACCCCATATCTCAGCGTTAACCCTTGGATACCTGGTGTGAATCGCGGGTAAACCCGCAAGCAATGCACACGACTTCCGCCCGGTTGGCGCAGGGAGGTCACCGCTTCCGGCAAGGTGCTGCGCCCAACCTCCTGGCGCCTCCCCTTCCCTGTCACACGCAACCGGTTCCTGCCGTGGTGCTGGCCTGGCAGCGGGCCATCTTGCAGGGGCGGCTCCAGCCCGCACCTGCGCCACGCCTGCGAAGCCACCATACGACAGTGCCCGCAGGCAGGCCATGCGGGCACGGGTTGTCAAATTTCTGGGGCGGCATGGTCACAGCCGCTGCAGCCTGCGGCACAGCGTGATCCGCTGGCAGCCGTGCAGACACGACCTCGGTGCCTGACTCTGGGGCAAGCGTCGCTCGACCGGGCGACCACAGCGCATGGCCAGCCACGCCCACTCAAAAGCCGGCGGCCGATTGCACGCGCCAGCGATGGATACCGCTGCGGGACCGCCTAGCTGTGCCCCGCGCCGTCAGACGTAGACGTCAACGCGTCCCGGGCTGGCGGGCTTCTGCGCTGTCGCTGCGTCCGCACCCTGCGCCGCAGCCTGCTTGCGTGCGGCTGCGTCCTGGGCCTGCTGCGCCTGCTGGCGTTGCAGCGCCTCCATCTGGGCCTGCAGCACCTGGATCTGGGCCTGCAGCAGGTCGGACATGCGCTGCTTGGTTTCCGCGTCCATGTCGCTGCTGGAGAGGTCCTTGAGCTTTTGCTGCGTATCCTTGATCTGCTGCTGCAAACGCTGGATTTGCGCCCCCACGTTGGCGGACGACGAGGTGCTCACCGAGGAGCTGGAGGAAGAAATGGACAGGCTCATGCTCTGGTCATCGGCACGTTGCCGGAAAACTTGAGACCCTGCCCAGCTTGCGCCTCAGCCGCCTGTCACCGATTCCTGTACCGGCTTGAGCACCTTGAGCCATTTGGTGGCCGGCAGATCCCAGCACGCCTGCACCGACTCGGCCCGGGATTGGAGCTGCTCGCGCGAAGGACGGCTGGCCACGCGCTGCGCCAGAACCACGGTGTTGCCTTCGCGTGTGGGGCGAAAGGCCCACACGTTCTCCGCCCCGAACACGGCACTGATCTTGTCCAGGCTGGCCTGGTAGCTGCTCATGCGGCCAAACAGGTTCACCGTCATGCAACCTTCCGGCGTCAGGCTGTTGCGGCAATCGGCATAGAAGTCCTCACTGTCCAGCACCGGTGCGGCGGCGTTGTGGTCGTACAGATCCACCTGCAGCGCATCGACCTTGCCCTGCCATTCGGGACGGCGGATTTCCACTGCGGCATCGCCCAGCACCACGCGCAGGCTGTCGCTGTCCGGCGGCAGCTTGAACCAGCTGCGGCAGATGTTCACCACCTGGGGGTTCAGCTCGATGGCCGTGGTCGGCATGCGCAGTTTCTTGTGGTGGAACTTGGTCAGCGCCGCCGCACCCAGGCCCAGCTGCAGCGCCTGGCGACTGGCCACGCTTTCGGGCGGCACAAACAGCAGCCAGGCCATCATGCGCTGCACGTATTCCAGATCGATCTCGAACGGCTCCTTGAGCTTCATCGATCCTTGCACCCAGGGCGTTCCCAGGTGCAGATAGCGCGAGACGCCATCGTCCGAGACGCTGACTTCGGGCAGCTCGTTCACAGTGGCACTTGCGGCCGGTTTCTTGCGGGAAGCCACGTTCTTCAATCCTTGTCCAACAATCCATGGGCGGCCATCACCTGCTGCCAGGCCTGCAGCTTGCGCTCCATGCTCCAGCTGGCATTGGCCGGGCTGGTGGAAGGCAGCTGGTGCACCTGCAGGCCCAGGCCATGCAGGGCGCGGGCATGCTTGGCGCTTTCGCCCCCGTTGTGCGCCACAGCCACCAGCTGCGGGCAGCGCTGCCTCAGCGCCGCAAAATCATTCACCTGCGGGTAGCGGATGGCGCTGTCCAGGCTGCCCTGGCGCTCGCAGCTGGCATACACATCCCACAGGCCCAGTCCGCGCGCCAGCAGCCATTCGCAGCGATCGGCGTAATCGGCGCGGTCCGGCTGCGGATGCTGCGGCCACAGCCGCTGCAAGATGGGCCAGAACTGGTTGCGCGGGTGGCCGTAATACTGCCGGGCCTGCAGCGAGGCCACGCCCGGAAAACTGCCCAGCACCACCAGCCGTGTGCGTGCATCGGCGACCGGCGGCAGGCCCTGCAGGCGCGGGGCAGTGGACGAAGCGGACACGGTGGCAGACGGCATGCTCGCGATTGTGCGGGCAATGCATGCCGCACGCCGGGGCGCGGTTATTGCACAGGTACAGGCATGGGCCGGTGCCTGACCACGGGCGCCTGTGGCCTGTGGCCTGTGGCCTGTGGCCTGCGACCTGTGTCCCACCAGACATGGCGCCTGCGGTGCCAGTGGCTTCAGTCTGCAGGGCAGGCTGGCAGGCCGCGCAGGGCAGCGCGCGCATTGGCCGTGGTGGCCGTCTGCAGCGCTGGCAGCGGCAGCCCCCGCAGCCGGGCGATCTCCTGGGCGATGCGCGGCAACTCGGCGCTGGTGTTGCGCCCCTGCGGCTGGCCGGCAGCACGCTGCTCGGCCGTGGTGTAGAGCCAGTGCGGCGGAATATCGGGCGCATCGGTTTCCAGCACGATGCTCTCCAGGGGTAGTGTGGCCGCCAGCTCGCGCAGCTTGAGCGCACGGTCATAGGTGATGGCGCCACCAAATCCCAGTTTGAAGCCCAGATCGATGAAGGCCTGCGCCTGCTGGACGCTGCCATTGAAGGCATGGGCAATGCCGCCCACCACGGGCGTAGCACGCAGGGTCTTGAGCAGGCGGTCACTGCTTTTTCGCACATGCAGGATCACCGGCAGGCCAAAGGTGCGGGCCAGCTGGATTTGCTGTTCGTAGAACCAGATCTGGCGCTCGTGGTCCAGGCCGGGCACAAAGAAATCCAGCCCCATCTCGCCCACTGCCACCAGTTGCGGATCGCCCTGGCGCTCGGCCAGCACGGCGCGCAGCGCGGCGATGTCCGCTTCCTGTGCACGTGGCGTGTACAGCGGGTGGATGCCCAGGGCGTAGCTGTCGCCATGGCGCTGGGCCAGGGCGATCGCGCCGCTCCAGTGGGCACGCTCCACGGCGGGAATGACGATGTGCTCCACGCCTCGCGCGCGGGCGGCAGCGCGCACGGCATCGCGGTCGGCGTCGAACTCCGGTGCATCCAGGTGGCAATGGGTGTCGATCCAGCAAGACATGGCCGGGATGATGCCACCGCCCATCCGGCGCACCGCCGCCAACGGTTGCCGCCGGGGCACTTTATTCCCTGCATGGCCGGTTTTTTGCCGCATAAAAGCTACTGGGCATGCCCAGGCCCTTGCACACCGATCCGTACGCCTGGTGCATTGACAGCCCAAGCACCACCGGAAGCAGCCATGCCATTTTTTGATTGGAAACGCCGGCAGCAGCGGGAACTGGACGGGCAGTTGCAAGCCATCCACAAGTCGCAGGCCGTGATCGAATTCAACCTGCAAGGCCAGATACTCCAGGCCAACGACAATTTTCTGCGCTGCACCGGTTACACCCTGGCCGAAGTGCTGCACCAGCACCACCGCATGTTTGTGGAGCCTGCCTATGCGGCCAGCCCGGCCTATGCCGACTTCTGGCGCCGCCTGGCCCAGGGCGAAGCCGAAACCGGCCGCTACTGCCGGCTGGCCAAGGGCGGGCGTGAAGTCTGGCTGCAGGCCTGCTACAGCCCCATCTACGACGCCCACGGCAAACCCTACAAGGTGGTGAAATACGCCACCGACATCACCCAGCAGCAGGAACGCGAGGCCGATGCGCAAGGCCAGCTGGCGGCCATCTCCAAGGTGCAGGCCATCATCGAGTTTGCGCTGGACGGCACCATCCTGCACGCCAACGAGCTGTTCCTGCGCACCACAGGCTACGCGCTGTCAGAGATTGTCGGCAAGCACCACCGCATCTTCATGCCCCCTGGCGAGGCCCAAAGCCCGGCCTACCGCACGTTCTGGGAACGCCTGGCGCAGGGCAAGCATGATGCCGGCCAGTACCAGCGCATGGGCAAGAACGGCAAGCCCATCTGGATCGAGGCCAGCTACAACCCCATCCTGGACGCCAACGGCCGACCGTTCAAGGTGGTGAAGTACGCCACCGACATCACCCGCAGCCACACCGCTGCCCTGACACTGCGCACCGCGGTGCAGGAGCTGGGCCACAGCGCCGAGCACACCCACCAGGCCAACCAGCTGGCACAGAACGCCAGCGCCATCGCGGAGACCGGCGGCAGCACCATGCGCGACGTGGTGCAGACCATGGAGCAGATCCGCAGCGGAGCGCTGCGCATCGCCGACATCATCGGCCTGATGGATGCCATCACCTTCCAGACCAATATCCTGGCGCTGAACGCCGCCGTGGAAGCCGCCCGCGCCGGCGAGCAGGGCCGGGGTTTTGCCGTGGTGGCCAGCGAGGTGCGCTCCCTGGCCGGGCGCAGCGCCACGGCCGCCAAGGAAATCAAGCAGCTGATCCAGGCCTCCAATGCGCAGGTGGCCCGGGGAGCGGAACTGGTGCAGCGCGCCGGCGACACCATGGAAGGCATTGTCCAGGCCTCGCGCGAGGTCAGCAGCATCCTGGGCAATGTGGCCAGCCATGCCATCGCCCAGTCTGCCCAGTTGCGCAGCCTGAGCGACGCCCTCAGCAACCAGGACCACCAGAACCACCAGGACCGGCAGGTCGCCCCAAGCCCTGTGGCACAACTGCCCGCACGACCCATGGCCCGGCCGTCCATCTGCCCGGCCTAGGCCAGGCGGCCGGCTCGGCGCCGGCAGCGCCCACCGTGTCCAGAGCGGCGGACACACCACCGCGTACGCGGGTGGTGTAAGAGGTGCTTACTGCAGCTGGCCTTGCACCAGGCGCACCACGCGGTCGCAGCGCGCTGCCAGGGTTTCATCGTGGGTGACCAGCACAAATGCCGTGCCATGGCTGCGCGCCAGCTCCAGCATCAGGGCGAACACGCTGTCGGCGGTGGAACGGTCCAGGTTGCCGGTGGGTTCGTCCGCCAGCACGCACGCGGGCTGGGTGACCAGCGCCCGGGCAATGGCCACGCGCTGGCGCTCGCCGCCGGACAGTTCGGCCGGGCGGTGCTCCAGCCGGGGCGACAGCCCCACGGCCGCCAGCATCTGTGCGGCCTGCTCCATGGTCTGACCCTTGTCCATACGGCGGATGCGCAGCGGCATGCCCACATTCTCCTGCGCGGTGAACTCCGGCAGCAGGTGGTGGAACTGGTAGATGAAGCCCAGATGGCGGTTGCGCAGCGCGCCCTGCTTTTGCGGGCTGAGCTGGTGCAGCGGCTGGCCCATCAGCTGCACGCTGCCGGTGCTGGGGGCATCCAGCCCGCCCAGCAGATGCAGCAGCGTGCTCTTGCCCGAGCCTGAGGCGCCGACGATGGCCAGCGTCTCGCCGGCATGCACCGTCAGGTCCACACCGCGCAGCACATGCACATCCAGCTTGCCTTCGGTAAAACGCTTGCCCAGTCCGCAGGCTTCCAACACGACTTGCTTATTCATAACGCAGGGCCTCCGCCGGGTTCACGCGGCTGGCCCGCCAGCTGGGGTAGATGGTGGCCACGAAGGCCAGGATCAGGGAGATGATGCCTATGGGCACGATGTCGCTGCTTTGCGGATCGCTGGGCATCTTGCTGATCAGGTAGATGTCCTTGGGCAGGAAACTGGCGCCCAGCAAATGTTCGATGGCCGGCACGATGACGTCGATGTTCAGCGCCACCAGCAGGCCCAGTGCCAGGCCGCCAAAGGTTCCGATCACCCCCACCATGGCGCCTTGCACCATGAAGATGCCCATGATGGACGAGGGAGAGGCGCCCAAGGTGCGCAGGATGGCGATGTCAGCGCGCTTGTCGGTCACCGTCATCACCAGCGTCGACACCAGATTGAATGCGGCCACGGCCACGATCAGGGTCAGGATGATGAACATCATGCGTTTTTCCACCTGCACGGCCGCAAACCAGGTCTTGTTCTGCTGCGTCCAGTCCCGGATGAACAGGTGGTCGCTCAGCGTGTTGACCAGCTCGCGCGCCACTGCGGGCGCGGCGTGCAGATCCTGCAGCTTCAGGCGGATGCCGGTGGGTCCTTCCAGGCGGAACAGGCGCTGCGCATCCTCGTAGTGCAGCATGGCCATGGAAGAGTCGTATTCGTAGTGGCCGGAGTCGAAGGTGCCCGACACCGTCATCTGCTTGAGGCGAGGCACCACGCCGGCCGGCGTGACCTGGCCGCCCGGCGCGATCAGCGTGACCACATCGCCCACGCGCACGCCCAGCGACCGGGCCAGTTCCACCCCCAGCACCACGTGGAAGCTGCCGGAGGTCAGCGTGGCCAGGGCCGGCGCATTGTGCGTGGCCACATCCGTGACCTCGCCTTCGTGGGCCGGGTCAATGCCGCGCACCAGGGCGCCCTTCATGTCCTCGCCACGCGCCAGCAGCGCCTGGGCGGCGACAAAAGGCGCGGCCCCGACCACTGCCGGGTTGGACTTGGCCTCGGCCATGGTGCGGTTCACATCGGGCAGCGCCGAGCCATCGGGGGCGAAAATCTCGATGTGCGAGACCACGCTGAGCATGCGGTCGCGCACTTCTTTCTGAAAACCGTTCATCACGCTCAGCACAATGATCAGCGCCGCAACGCCAAGCGCGATGCCCAGCATGGACACGCCAGAGATGAACGAGATAAAACCGTTACGCCGCGTGGCGCGGCCGGCGCGCGTGTAGCGCCAGCCCAAAGCCAGTTCATAGGGAAATTGCATGGTGGCCGCATTGTGGCATTGCCGGCACAAGCCCAGAACCGTGCCGGTCTTGGCAGGCTTGTGACGACCTGTGACGGCCCGCGCGCACCGGGGCCGGTCAGCGTCCGGCGGCTAGATCCAGCCCAGCGCGCCCAGCAAGGCGCCCGCGCCCAGCATCCACAACAGGTGCACCCGTGTCTTCCACACCAGCAGCGTGGTGGTGGCGGCAATCAGCCAGGGCACCCAGCGGTGCAGGGCGCCGGTGTCGCGTGCCGCCAGGATCCAGCCCGTGGCCAGCACCAGCCCCACCACCAGCGGCACCATGCCCAGGCGGAAGGCCCGCACCGAGCGGCGATGGCGGTTCTGCCGCATCCAGCGCGTGCTGGTCCACACCAGGATGGAGCTGGGCAGCAGCATGCCCAGCATGCAGGCCAGGCAGCCGCCCAGCGCCGCCAGCCAGGTGATGGCGCCCCGGTCCGCGCCCACCGCATTCAGGCCAATGTTCCAGCCCAGCAGGGCCACGTACATGATGTTGGGGCCCGGCGCCGCCTGGGCGATCGAGATCGAGGTGGAGAACTGGTCGCCGGACAGCCAGCCTTTGCCATCCACCACATGGCGGTACATATCGGGCGCCGTAGCCATGGCACCGCCCACCGACAGCAGCGACAAGGACAGGAAATAGGCCAGCAGCTGCAGCCAGCCGGCCGCATCCAGCACCAGAGGGGTCAGTCCTGTCGTCATGCTGCGAGCTTTCTCCAGGTCAGCCAGCAACCGGCACCGCCGACCACCGGCAGCACCCACCACAGCGGCCATTGCAGCCACACCATCATGGCGAACGCGGCTGCCGCCAGCAGCCAGCCGAACCACAGCGCCAGCGGATGGCCCACCAACCCGGCTGATAGCTTGATGCCCGTGCCCAGCACCAGCCCGGCCGCCACCGCCCCCATGCCACGCAGCGCCCCCGCCACCGCCGGGTGGTCGGCCCATTGGATGTAGAGGCTGCCCAGCGCCAACACCAGCACAGTGGGCGCCAGCAACATGCCCGCAATGGCCGCCAGTGCGCCGCGCAAGCCAAAGTGGCGTTCACCGAACATGATGCAGAGGTTGACCACATTCGGCCCCGGAAACACCTGGGCTGCGGCCCAGTCCTGCAGGAACTCTTCCTGCGTCATCCAGCGGCGGCGTTCCACCATCTCACGCTGGATCACCGCCATCACGCCGCCAAAGCCCTGCAGCGCCAGCAAGGAAAACGCCCAGAACATGGCGGCGGGCGACGCGGGTGCGCACGGCGCCGCCGTGGCACTGGGGGTATCGGGCACGGGAGAGGTCATGGCAGGCAGCGCGGCGCAAGGCAATGGAGGGAGAGCTGGATGCTACTGCCAGCGGCCCTGCGCTGCCGCCACCCCTGAGACAGACAGGGCACGCAATGGGCGATGCTGGACCTGCACAAATCCTGGGACCCACCCCCTTGCCAGGCCACTGACTACCAGAAGCACCGCACCGTGCCGCGGTGGGCACGGCCGCCCGGAACCAGGGAGATGCCGGTGCCGGCGCGGCACGTCCCCGGCCCTTGGCCGACAATAGCGGCCATGTCCGTCCCCTCGCTCCCGTTTCCCCACACCGGCGTCGCCGCTGCCACCGCCGGCCACCGCCAGGTGCTGATCCCCTACGCTGCCATGACCGGCGTGGACTGGCAATACCAGGGCCAGCCGCTGAAACTGCCGCAGCTGGACGCAGTGCTGGCCCGGCTGGCCGCCGCCGACACCCTGTCGGGCGACGAGGACGACCTCAGCCCCCCGCACGAGCGCATGGCCGCCCTGTGGCGCGGCTGGGCCGACCTGGCGGCCACACGCAACATCAGCCTGCCCTGGGCCGCACTGGCCGCCGCCAGCCGGCCCGACTGCGCCCAAGGCGGCACGGCCGGCGGGGCCTGGGCCTTCATGAGCCCCTGCCACTGGACCGCCGGCGCCGACCAGATCCGCATGGACAACCCGGCCGATCTGCAGCTGGACGAAGCCGATTCCCGCGCCCTGCTGGCCCTGTTGTCGCCCTGGTTTGCCGAGGACGGCTTTCACCTGCACTACGAGCGCCCGGACCGCTGGCTGGTGCATGGCCCGGCCTTGCAGGCGCTGCAATCGGCCGCACTGGACCGCGTGCTGCTGCGCGACGTACGCCACTGGCAGCCCGATGCCGGACAGAACCGCACGCTGCAGCGCCTGCACAGCGAAGTGCAGATGCTGCTCTACACCCATGCCTTCAACGACCGGCGTGCCGAACGCGGCCAGTTGCCCGTCAACGCCTTCTGGCTGTATGGCGCCGGCGCCCTGCCCGCTTCGCGTGCACCGGTTACCAGCCCCAACCCGGAGGTCTGGGAGCAGTTGCGCGTGCCCGCGCTGACCGGCAGCCACGACAGCTGGTTGCAAGCCTGGGCGGACCTCGACGCCGGCCCCATGGCCGATCTGCTGCACCATCTGCACAGCGGAGGCACCGCCACCCTGGCCCTGTGCGGTGAACGCAGCGCACGCAGCTTCACCACGGGGCCCCGCAGCCTGGGCCAGCGCATCCAGAGCATCTTGAAGCCCCAGCGCTTTAGCAGCGTGCGTGAAGCGCTATGAAAATCATTGCCAAAGAGATTCCCGAAGCCAGCGTGCAACAGCTGGTAGCCGCCGGCGTGCACCCGCTGTGGGCGCGCCTGTATGTCGCACGCGGCGTGTGCTCGGCCGACGAGCTGGACCCCGCCCTGGGCAAGCTGCTGCCGCCATCCACCCTGCTGGGCGTGGAACAGGCCGCCCGCGTGCTGGCCGATGCCATTGCGCAGCAGCAGCACCTGTGCATCGTGGCCGACTATGACTGCGACGGCGCCACCGCCTGCGCCGTGGCCGTGCGCGGCCTGCGCATGCTGGGCGCGCGCCAGGTCAGCTATGAGGTGCCGGACCGTGTGGTGGACGGCTATGGCCTGTCCGCACCCATTGCCCGCCGCGTCAAGGACAAAGGTGCCGACGTGCTGGTGACCGTGGACAACGGCATCGGCAGCATCGACGGCGTGGCCGCCGCCACCGCCCTGGGCCTGACGGTGGTGGTGACCGACCACCACCTGCCAGGCGAACAGCTGCCCCAGCCCCACGCCATGGTCAACCCCAACCAGCCCGGCTGCGGTTTTGCCAGCAAGGCTTTGGCCGGCGTGGGCGTGATGTTCTACGTGCTGCTGGCCCTGCGCAGCGAGCTGCGCGCGCGCGGCGTCTTCGATGCCGGCAACCAGCCCAAGCTGGACACCTTGCTGCCCCTGGTGGCCCTGGGCACGGTGGCCGATGTGGTCAAGCTGGACGCCAACAACCGCCGCCTGGTCGCCCAGGGGCTGCAGCGCATCCGCAAAGGCCATATGCAGGCCGGCATCCGCGCACTGTACGAAGCGGCCGGCCGGGAGTTCCAGCAGGCCGCCACATCCGACTTCGGCTTTGCACTGGGCCCGCGCATCAACGCCGCAGGCCGTCTGGCGGACATGACCATCGGCATCGAATGCCTGACCACCGACAACTACGAGCACGCGCTGACACTGGCACGCCAGCTCAACAGCATCAACCGCGAGCGCCAGGAGATCGAAGGCGGCATGCGCCAGCAGGCCTTTGCCCTGGCCGATGAACTGTTCGAGGACGGCATCCTTCCGCCACCGGCCGTGAGCGTGTTCGATCCGGACTTTCACGAAGGCGTGGTCGGCATCGTGGCCTCGCGCGTCAAGGACCGCCTGCACCGACCCACGTTTGTGTTTGCCGCCAGCCAGGCGCCCGGCAAGGAGCACGAACTCAAGGGCTCCGGCCGCTCCATCCCCGGTTTTCACCTGCGCGATGCGCTGGATCTGGTGGGCAAGCGCCACCCCGGCCTGCTGCTGCGCTTTGGCGGCCATGCCATGGCGGCCGGCTGCACCATTCCCGAAGAAGGCTTTGAAACCTTCGAGCAGGCCTTTTCCCGGGTGGCCCAGGAATGGCTGGACGCCGCCACGCTGACGCGCTGCGTGGAAACCGATGGCCCGCTGCGCCCCGAATTCCGCCAGGCCGAGATGGTGGAACGCCTGAACCTCGATGTCTGGGGCCAGGGCTTTGCCCACCCCACGTTCAGCGAGGAAGTGGAAGTGGTCTCCCAGCGCCTGGTGGGTGAGAAGCACCTGAAGCTGCAGCTGCGCCACCAGGGCGATGTGGTGGATGGCATCTGGTTTGGCCGCACCGAGCCGGTGCCCGAGCGGGTGTACCTGGCCTTCCGCCTGGACATCAACGAATGGCGCGGCGAGCGCAAGGTGCAGTTTCTGATTGAAGGCGCGGAGTGCTGAACACGGTCTGCACCCTGCCCTTCAGCCGGCCTGCTGCATCGCCCTTTTGCTGCTGATCGCCGGTCTATGAAAAAAGCCCTGTGCAGGCATCTGCACAGGGCTTTTTGTTTGAAGACCCGGCACAGCACGGTACATGCCCGTGCTCGTGCCTGTTCCGTGGAGCGAATTAAAAGGTTTCCCAGTCGTCATCCGCCGTGGTGGCGGCCACCGTCTGTGGCTTGGACGGCAAGGCGGCGGCGGGCTTGGCTGCCGCTGCCGCAGGGGAAGACGCCGGCGCCAGGGTTTTGCGCGGCGCCGCCACACCGCCGGATACGGGTTTGGCCACAGGCGCAGGGGCCTTGCGCGGTGCCGCCGTGGGGGCGGGCGCCAGGCGCGGCGCGGCCGCGCTGCGCACCAGGCTTTCCTGGCCCACGTTGAACACCGCCACCACCTGCTCCAGGCGCTGGGCCTGTTCGCGCATTGCCGTGGCCGCGGCCGTGGATTCCTCCACCAGCGCCGCGTTCTGCTGTGTCATCTGGTCCAGGTTGCCAATGGCGCTGTTGACCTGGCCGATACCGTCACGCTGTTCCAGCGAGGCGGCGGTGATTTCGCCAATCAGATCACTGACACGGCGCACGCTCTGCACGATCTCCTGCATGCTCTGGCCGGCCTGTTCCACCTGCTGCGAGCCCG
>NZ_JASHHY010000016.1:0-9377 GCF_030056555.1 Comamonas sp. 17RB
TGTCACGCTCTCCGTCGAGGTCAGCGTCACCTTCGTGGCGTCGGCATCGTCCACCACATCCGTGCTGGTTGGGCTGCCGGTGTCCACGCTGGTGTAACCGCCGCCCGTTGTGCTGCCCACCTCGAACGTCAAGGTTTCCGTACCCTGCCGGTGCTCGTCATCAGGACGGGTGGGGATCTCCACGCTCCCGGTGGTTGCCCCCACAGGAATGATGATGGTTTGGCCGGTAGTGAGTGTGATGACCAGGTCAGAGCCCACGGGCGGGTTGTTGACCGTGGCAGTCACCACAATCAGGTTGCCTTCAATCACCTGCGCCGCTGCGCTCAAGGTGATCTGCCCGGCATAGGTGGCAGGTTCAGTGGGCGTCGTTGTATCCGCAACGACTGCCTGTACCACTGCCGCACCGCTGGTGCGGTCCTGCACCTCTTCCGAAGTGCCGCGGGGGTAGGCCAATGCCAACGGCGATGTAACTTCCACCACACTGGACAGGCGTGTGAAACTGCTGCCAGCACCACCACCACCCGCCAGTACTGCGGCGGTGGGTTCCAGGTCTGCCAACGGATCCTGCCCCTGGTTGATGGCCGCAATCAGACCATCAACCTGCGCATCAGCGGCAGCAGGCACGGCTGCTTCGGCCGCGGGAACATCCTCGAACACATCCTTGTTCAAGGCCACGTTCTGGTTCTCCCCCACAGTCATGGGCGGCTGGCCATCGGCTTGCAGCTGGACCGTGCTGCCGGAAGCGGTCACGAGCTGTGCATCCACCGGAATGCGCATGCCTGTGCGCAAGGGGGTAAGGTTGCCATCCGCATCGCGGATCCATGCTTGGCCAGTCAGCTGCGTAACGAGAACGGTGGTGGTTGCCATGATTTGTCTCTCTGAGTGAATGCGTGATAAGCCCTGTGCCTATGACCTTCATGAGGCATCTGGGAGGCATGGTAGGAAGCCACCTGCTTCGCTGCTATTGGCGGCGCCGCCATCGATTGGCTGCGCCGCCAAACGGTCGTTCTGAACGGATTCGATGCAGTCCATGAACGCAAAAGGCCTGCCGAAACGGCAGGCCTTTTGCTTCTGGGCGCAGGTGTCCCTGCGCCCTTCAGAACATCAAATTACATAGCAACCCATACTTATTGCATCTGCATTTTCTGCATTCTTACCGCACTCACATGCACGGCTCACGCAGGCGTTTTCTTGCCAATGCCGTGCACTTTCAGGGCCAGCATCAGGCGGTCGCTCACCTGCAGCTTTTCAAAAATGGCCGACAAGTGGGCACGCACGGTCCGCTCGCTGATGGACAAACGGTCGGCAATTTCCGCATTGCTGTCCCCCATGGCCGCAAAACGTGCCACTTCCTGTTCGCGCTGGGACAGTGCATCGGCCCACTGCACCCCGGGTTCAGGCAGACGGGTGCCCACATCCTGCAGCAAGCGCTGCAGCAAGGACCGGCCCAGCCAGATATTGCCGGTGGCAATGCTCTGCAAGATGCTGCCCAGCGTTGCCGGGGTGGAATAGGCATGTGCATAGCCGCTGGCACCGGCCGCCAGCACCTGCCGGCCCACGTCATCGCTGGGGCGGCTGCTCAGCACCAGCAGCTTCACCTCGCCCAGCAGGCTGCTCCAGCGCGCATCGCTCCATTGCGGCAGCTGCGGCAGGCTTACATCCAGAATGGCCAGATGCCGGCCTTGCTGTTTCCAGCGCTCCAGATCCGCCAAGCTGGTGCCGCGTGCGGGCAGCCACTGCGGGCCTGCCACCTGCTGCCAGTGCTGCCATAGCGCAGCATCTTGTGTAAGCATCAAAACGGGCAGTGCATACATTCCAATTCCCCCCAGATCATTTCTTCGTTTTAGGTGAGCTAGCGTTCGGTCAAGGCATTCGACTTGGCACGCAGGATGGGCTTGAGCAGGTACTGCATCAGCGTGCGCTGGCCGGTGAGGATGTGCACCTCGGCCTGCATGCCGGGGATGATGGGGCGCGAATCGTCGCCCACATGGGCGCGCTCGGTGCGCACCTTGCCGATGTAGAAGGAGTTGCCCTTCTCGTCGGTGATGGTGTTGGCACCGATCTGCTCCACCAGACCGCTCAAGCCACCGTAGATGGCAAAGTCGTAGGCAGTGAACTTGACTTCGGCCTTTTGTCCGAAGTGCAGGAAGCCAATATCACGCGGGTTGATCTGCACCTCCAGCAGCAAGGTGTCATCCGTAGGCACGATGTCCAGGATGTCCTTGCCAGGCTGCACCACACCGCCCACGGTATTGGCCATCAACGTGTTGACTGTGCCGCGCACGGGGGAGCGAACCTCGGCCAGCTTCACACGATCTTGCAGCGCCAGTTGGCCCTGCTCCAGGGAGCTGAGCTTGGCGCGGGCGTCCGACAGCTCCACACGTGCCTGGTTGCGCACATTGAGCTCGGCTTCTTGAATCTTCTTCTCCGCTTCCTGGATGGCGGCACGGATGCGGTCGCTTTGGGCGCCGGCCGCCTTGGCCTCACCGCAGAAGCGAGCCACGTCACGCTGCAGGCGCAACAGGTCCACTTCCGACACGGCACCGCTCTTGAGCAGCGGCTTGGTCACCGCCAGTTCTTCCGACGTCAGTCTGCAGCTGGACGATGCCTGGTCCCGGTTGGCCAGGGTTTCACGCAGCTCCTGCTGGCGTTGGCGCAGCTGGTCGCGGGCGATGTTGATGGTGGTGTTGAATTCCTGCGTGCGGCTTTCCCAGACCCGGCGCTCCATTTCCGCCAGCTTGGGAGCCGCCGTCATGACCTCTTCCGGCATCTGCATCACCTCGCCCGAAGCCAGGGCTTCCAGGCGGGCGGCTTTGGCTTTCAGCGACAGCACTTCGGCCTTGTTCTCACCCAACGAAGCGCTGTAGCGCGTGGGGTCGATGCGCAGCAGCACCTGGCCTTCTTCCACATGCTGGCCGGGGCGGACCAGAATTTCTTCCACCACCCCGCCGTCCAGGCTTTGCACCACCTGCACCTGGCGCGAAGGAACCACCTTGCCCTGGCCGCGCACCACTTCGTCGATATGCCCCAGGCAGGCCCAGACCAACAGAACCAGCACCACCACCAGCGATGCCCAGACCAGCAGGCGCGAGCCCTTGGCTTGCTGCTGGCCGGTGGCCCATTGCGCATCGGCCGCAAAATCGGCCGCGTTGTGCTGGCTGACAGCTTCGCTGCCATCCATCAGCCATTGAATGCCGCGGCGCAGACGGCTTGCGATCTTGTCTTTGATATTCACAGTCATGCCCGCCCTGCCACGCTTCCGATACGACCTTGCTTGAGGGCCTGAACCACCTGGTCCTTGGGACCATCGGCCACAATCTTTCCGCCATCCACCACGATCAGGCGGTCCACCAGTTCCAGCAATGCGGTGCGGTGTGTCACCAGCAGCATGCTCTTGCCCTTGCCGGCCTCCATCAGGCGGCGGCGCAACATGGCTTCGCTCTGGTTGTCCAGGTTGCTGCTGGGTTCGTCCAGCAACAGCACTGCCGGGTCATGGATCATGGCGCGCGCCACCGCAATGGATTGGCGCTGGCCGCCCGACAAGGACTCGCCACGCTCACCAATGGGCATGTCATAGCCATCGGGGTGCTGGTCGGCAAATTCGTTCACGCCGGCCAGGTGGGCGGCGCGCAGCATGTCGTCCTCGCTGGCAAACGGCGCACCGATCAGCAGGTTGTGCTTGAGGCTGCCGTAGAACAGCATGGGGTCCTGGGGCACGTGACCGATGGCACGGCGCAGGTCGCTCGGGTCGATCTGGCGCACATCCACCCCGTCCACCAGCACCGCACCTTCGGTCGGCTGGTACAGACCCAGCACCAGCTTTTCCAGGGTGCTCTTGCCCGATCCAATGCGGCCGATGATGCCCACACGCTCACCGGCCGCCAGCTTCAGCGACAGATTGCTCAGCACCGGCTGCTTGCTGCCGGGATAGGAGAAGCTGACGTTGCGGAACTCGATTGCCCCCTGCAGGTTGGGGCGGCTGACATATTCCTTGTCCTGCGAACGCTCCACCGGCATCTTCATGTAGTTGTCGATGGAGTTCAGCGAGGTGCGCGCGTTCTGGTACTGCATCATCAGCCCCGCCACCTGTCCCAGCGGTGCCAGGCAGCGCCCTGCAATCATGGAGGCCGCGATGATGCCGCCCATGGAAAGCGACGCATCCTGCACCAGATAGACACCGATCACCACCACCGCCACGGACACCATCTGCTGCATGGTCTGCACAAAGTTCACCGTGGCCGAGGAGATCAGCTTGATCTTGCCGCCCATGTAGGCCAGATATTCGGTGGAGCTCTCCCACAGGCGCTGCACGCTGCCCTGGGCGTTCAGGGTCTTGACGGCTTCCAGATTGGTCAGCGACTCCACCAGCACCGCATTGCGCTGCGAAGCTGCCTGGAAGGTCTTGATGGTCATGGCTTCCATGCGTGCCTGGGCGGCAAACGACACGGCCAGCACGGCGGCAATCGCCACCACCGGCGGAATCAGCATCCACGGCGAGATCCAGGCCAGCACGGCCAGGAACAGAAGCACAAACGGCAGATCGACCAGCGTGGTCAGGCTGGCCGAGGCAATGAAGTCGCGCACCGATTCAAACGAGCGCAGGTTCGATGCGAACGAGCCCACCGAAGCAGGCCGCGCCTCCATGCGCAGGTCCAGCACCCGCTCCATGATCTGGGCGGAAAGCTTCACGTCCACACGCTTGCTGGCGGTATCCACCACATAGGAACGCAAGGTGCTCAGCGCAAAGTTGAACAGCAGCACCAGGCCGATGCCGATTGCCAGCACCCACATGGTTTCGAACGCACTGTTGGGCACGACCCGGTCGTACACATTCATGGAGAACATGGGCATGGCCAATGCGAACACATTGATCAGCACCGCGGCCACCAATGCATCGCGGTACAGGCGCCAGTTCTCCCAGATCACGGCCCAGAACCAGTGGCTGCTGCGCGCCTCCGTTCCGGCCTGGATGGAACGCTTTTCCAGCCGGAACTGCGGGCGCACAAAGCACATCACGCCGGCGTACTGGGCTTGCAAAACCTCCCGCTCCACCAGCACCGCACCTTCAGACTCCGGGTACTGCACCAGCAACCGCCCATCGGCCTGCACCTGCAGCAGCAGGGCCGCGCGGTCCCCCTTCAGCAACACGATGGCCGGCAGCAGCTCCGCCGGCAGATGGTCCAGGTGGCGGCGCACCACACGTGCCGTGCAGTGGGCGCGCTGGGCTGCCCGCGCCAGCAGCGAGGGTGTCAGGCGCTGGTTCACCAGGGGCAGACCGCTGCTCAATGCCTGGGCCGTCAGCGGGTTGCCGTGGATGCGTGTGATTTCGACCAGGCAGGCCAGCAAGGGATCGTCATGCACCGTATGGGGTGCCGGCATGCCCTGGAGCGTCACCGAGGGGCCCGGTGATCGCACCGCATCGGCATCCATTTTTCCGGCTGCGGCCAGCACGGCCTGGGCTTCGGATTGCGCTGCGGATTGGGTGTGTGCATCCGGTTGCGGACGCACGGCCTCGGAGGCCACGGTATCTTTTTCTTGAAGCGACATGGATATCTCAGATCAACTCATCGTCGTCATTGATCAGGCTGTGCGTATCGCGCATGCGCTGACGGGCGGCCTTGCGGCGTTCCAATTTTTCCAGGGCCTGGGGTGGTAGATCGGTCAGGCGCAGAGTCCCGTTGCGCAGCAATGCATCAATCAAGTCTTCCAGCACGCGGATGAAACCGTCGTCCAGATCGCTCATCGCCTGCTTGCCACGTCCTGCAGAATCTTCCGGTGGCTGGTGTGGATGGTCCATGTCTCTTACAGGGACCGGCATCACGCCGGTCCCGCTTCGTTGCAAAGATTGCCCCGTACTACTTGGTTTTCAGCACAGGGGGCTTATCCCCGTCACCATACGCTACGACAGGAGCCAGATTGGTAGTGTCGGGCAACGGCGTCATGCAAGCTTGCAGTAGATCATCCGGCAGCACCAGGGACTGCTGCTCTTCCGGCAGATCCCCTGCATGCGGCTGTGCCAGACCCAGCGTGGTCAGCAGCTTGTTCGACAGTGCCAGCCACTGGTACTCCTGCTTCTTCAGGTCGTACTGTGCATTGAGCAGCGAACGGCGTGCATCGAACAGCTCGTTTTCGGTGTCCAGCAAGTCCAGCAGCGAGCGCTGGCCAATCTGGAACTGCTGCTGGTAGGCCACCTTCACCTTGCTGGTGGACAGCTCGTGCTCGCGCAGGAAAGGCAGTTGCTGGCGCAGACGCACGATGTTGTTCCACGACACCGACAGCTCCTGCTGGATGTTGCGGCAGGTGTAGTCCGCCACATCGCGCGCCGCATAGCCTTGGGCAATCGTCTGGCGCACGCGTGCCTCATCGGCACCGCCACGGTACAGGTTGTAGGTCAACAGCACCTGCACATTGGCGGTCTGCATGTCGCGGTAGATACCTTCAGGCTGGGTGCGGTCGCGGCCCACGCCAGCGCGCAGTTCCACCAGCGGAGCGCGCGAGCCCTTGGCCGATTTTTCACCCGCCTGGGCGGCCTGCACCAGCGCCTGCTTGGACAGCAGACTGGGGTTGCCGCGCAGCGAGTCGGCGAAATTCTGCGTCGTACCGGCGTTCGGCAGCTGTGCGGTGATATCCGGCACCGGGTCCAGATCTGCAACCGGATACTCACCTATCACGCGGCGGTAGCGCTGTGTCACGTCGTTGAGGTTGTTGCTCTCGGTCATCAGATTGGTCTGCGCCAATGCCAGACGGCCGTTGGCCTGCTCCAGGTCGACGCCGCGGCCCACACCGGACTGCTGGCGTTCGCGCAACTGGCTCAGCGTGCCTTCGTGCATGCTGTAGTTCTCGCGGGCCATGCTGCGCATTTCGCGGTAGCGCTGCACGTCCAGATAGGCGGCCACAGCCTCGTTGGCCAGGTTGTTGCTGGTCGCCATCAGCTCGTAATAGCCCGACAGCTTTTCATAGCCCCATTGGCGGATGTTGTTGGTGGTGATACCGCCGTCAAAAATCAGCTGGCGCAGATCCAGGTTCCAGCCCGGACGGTTCCAGTTGTAGTTGGCCTGGCCAGGCATGTGGCTGCGCCACTCCTTGCCGACCCAGCCCTGGGCCGTCACCTGGGGACGCCAGCCGCCACGGGCGATGTTCTGACCTTCCAGCGAAGAAACAAAATCCTGATAGCGCGCGCGCACCTCGGGGTGCGTGGTCACGGCTTTTTCCACGGCTTTTGGCAATTGCAGCACATTGCTGTTGCTGGCAGTTTGCGCCGCTGCACCCCAGGCCAGCGTGGCTGCGCCCATGGTGATGATGAGTTGTGCGATGGGTTTACGTTGCATATTCAAATCTCCTCGTGTTGCTGTACTCACGCCCTCTCCTGCGTGATGGCTAGTCCTGTGGGCACTAGCACCTCCCGGAACGAGACACTGCGCTCTGGGCGCAAACAGAATCAGTCTCTGGATGGCGTTTGCTGAAAGCGGTCTGATGCCGCACGCTACACCCCTGACGACCGTCTGATGAAGCCGGGCCTATTGCCCGTGCACACGACCGCCTTGCGGCAGCCAATGCGATGACGGCAAGCTCTGAGCTCACCGCTGTCGCCCGCGCATGTCTTGCATGCATAAGTGACACAACCATGGTGGGAGGTTCCCCCTCGGCAAGGCGGAGCTACCGGTTTCCGGCCGGTATTCTTGAAGCATGACCTTGCGTCCTGACGGACCGTCTTCCATTTATGCGAATGGAAAATCGCAGCGAAATTGATCGGTCCTGAAAAAATTATAGTAATCACCTATTACAAAGGAAACAAGATTTACACAGATTGACAATCAATAAAAGGGACTTTCCGACGAAAGCGCATGCACACTTCGACTGTCGGCTTTTGGCTGACATAGCGCATAACCAGCGATGCTAGCTTGCGCCAGCACAGAGTTCTCCGCTTATGCGCCAAAACAACATGGCGCCGGGATTCCCGGCACAAAAAAAGGAGCCTGAAGGCTCCTTTTTTTGTGGGCGAACTCAGCGCTGCTTACAGCGTGGACACCATCTCCGGCACAGCCTGGAACAGGTCGGCTTCCAGACCGTAGTCGGCCACTGAGAAGATCGGTGCTTCCGGGTCCTTGTTGATCGCCACGATCACCTTGGAGTCCTTCATGCCCGCCAAGTGCTGGATCGCGCCCGAGATACCGGCAGCGATGTACAGCTGCGGCGCCACGATCTTGCCGGTCTGACCGACCTGCAGGTCGTTGGGGGCGTAGCCCGCGTCCACTGCGGCGCGCGAAGCGCCGATGGCCGCGCCCAGCTTGTCTGCCAGCGGGGTCATCACTTCGTTGAACTTCTCGGCCGAGCCCAGGGCGCGACCACCGGAGACGATGATCTTGGCAGCCGTCAGTTCGGGGCGGTCGTTCTTGGTCACTTCACGGCCCACGAAGCTGCTCTTGCCCGAGTCCGCCACAGCGGCCACAGTTTCCACAGCCGCAGCGCCGCCAGTGGCAGCCGCTGCATCAAAGCCGGTACCGCGCACGGTGATCACCTTCACGGCGTCAACCGACTGCACGGTGGCCACGGCGTTACCGGCGTAGATGGGGCGCTCGAAGGTGTCGGCGCTGTCCACCTTGGTGATGTCGCTGATCTGGCCCACGTCCAGCTTGGCGGCCACGCGGGGGGCCACGTTCTTGCCCGAGGCGGTGGCCGGGAACAGGATGTGGCTGTAGTTGCCGGCAATCGCCAGCACCTGGGCAGCCAGGTTTTCGGCCAGGCCGTCCTTCAGGCTGGCGCCGTCGGCATGGATCACCTTGGACACGCCGGCGATCTGGGCCGCGGCAGCAGCGGCGGCGCCAGCGTTGTCACCGGCCACCAGCACGTGCACATCGCCGCCGCAGGCCTTGGCGGCCGTCACGGTGTTCAGCGTTGCGCCCTTGATCGAAGCGTTGTCGTGTTCTGCAATAACGAGTGCGGTCATTTCTATGATCTCCTTGTGCTGCCTGTCTTAGATGACCTTGGCTTCGTTCTTGAGCTTGTCCACCAGAGCGGCCACGTCCGGCACCTTCACGCCGGCACCGCGCTTGGCAGGCTCGGCCACCTTCAGCGTCTTGATGCGGGGTGCCACGTCCACGCCCAGCTCTTCGGGCTTGACGGTGTCCAGCTGCTTTTTCTTGGCCTTCATGATGTTGGGCAGCGTCACGTAGCGCGGCTCGTTCAGGCGCAGGTCGGTGGTGATGATGGCCGGGGTGGACAGGGCCACGGTTTCCAGGCCGCCGTCCACTTCACGCGTGACGTTGACCTTGTCGCCAGCGACTTCGACCTTGGAGGCGAAGGTCGCCTGGGGCAGGTCGGCCAGGGCCGCCAGCATCTGGCCGGTCTGGTTGTTGTCGCCGTCAATGGCCTGCTTG
>NZ_JASHHY010000017.1:0-6710 GCF_030056555.1 Comamonas sp. 17RB
CTCGGTAGGCACTTCGGTTGGAGCTTCTGTCGGCGCTTCCGTAGGAGCCTCTGTTGGAGCTTCCGTCGGTGCTTCCGTGGGAGCCTCAGTTGGGGCTTCTGTCGGAGCCTCTGTTGGGGCTTCGGAAGGTGCCTCAGTTGGAGCCTCGGTAGGCGCCTCTGTCGGCGCTTCCGTGGGCGCCTCGGTAGGTGCTTCCGTTGGAGCCTCTGTCGGAGCTTCGGTCGGTGCCTCAGTTGGCACCTCGGCCGCGACAAGCGGGGCTACGGCGGTTCCGCCACCACGGCGGTCAAACTCCACTTCGGCGGCACCACGCGGGTAGACCAGGGCCAGCGGCGATGTCACTTCCACCACATCGGCCAGGCGGATAAAGGTGCTGCCAGTACCACCGCCACCGCTCAGCGTGGCAGCGGTGGGATCGAGTTCAGCCAAAGGATCCTGGCCGTCATTGATCGCGGCAATCAGGTTGTCCAGCAATGGGTCTGCGACCGCAGGCACGGCGGCTTCCGCGGCGGTCACGTCTTCAAAAACTTCAGGCGCCAGGGCCACATCCTGGTTTTCACCCAGCGTCAGAGGGGGCTGGCCGTCTGCCTGCAACTGCACGGTGCTGCCGGAAGCAGTCACCACCTGTGCATCGGCGGGGATGCGCATGCCTTCACGCAGGGGGGTCAGATTTCCATCCGCATCGCGGACCCACGCTTGCCCGGTGAGTTGGGCAACCAGAACAGTTGTCGTAGCCAAGTGCAGCCTCTTTCAGTAAGCAGTGCCCAGATGTCGATGCGGGGGGCCATCGCTCCAGGCTGTTTGTGCATACATCGTAAGAGATTGCCTACAAGGCGACCATTGGCCGCCACGCCAGTTCCCGCCCTCTTTTCACCAAGAGGCCACTTATATGTATCTCAAGCGCAACGGAAAAGACGCCGCCCCTTGAGCGATCTCAACAACCCATCCGCAACGCCGCTGACGCGGTGGCAATCCGCGCGACGGGCACTGCTTGTGATGTGCCGCCAACTTTGCCACCCGCTGCCAACCATTGCCAAGCGGGGTCAGCAAGCCGCCCTCTTCAGAGCAGACAGCCGTTGCACGCGGATAAGACGGGCTTTTGCTGCCAACCCAAATTTCCATAAAAAATAGCTGCTCATGAAGGCACCGCCTACACAAGCAGCTATTCTTTTTAAGCACCCGCCGCATCTTCCGCACGGGACGGCAGGTGCGGCACAGGGCCTCTGCAGCGGAGCTATGAGATCGCTGAGATCTATGCCACCGGCACATGCACCCCCTGCGCCTGCAGCGCCTGGGCGGTCTCCGCATCCACGCTGCCCGCCAGATAGACCTCCACCTGCAGCGCCTGGGCCGTGGCCACCATGGCCTGCAGCAGATGCTGGCTGCCGGGACTGGTCGCGGCCTGCTGGGCAAAGTCGCTGCCCAGCTTGACATAGGCCAGCGGCAGCAGATGCAGGCGTGCCAGGGCCATGGGCTCGTGTTCCAGACGGCGCAGGCCCACGTGCACGCCCAGCGCTGCAGCAGCACTGGCCAGGGCTTCCACCTCTTCCGCATAGGCCACCAGACCGTGGGCGTCCAGTTCCACCCACAGGCGCTGGCGCACATCCGCGGCCTGTTCCCACAGTACACGCAGCTGCGGCAGGAAGCTGTCATCCGACAAGGAAGGCAGCGATACCTTCACCACCAGTTGGGCGCCTGCATGCTGCTGTAGCCACTGCAGTCCCAGTTGCATGGCACGCACATCGAACGTGGCCGACATGCCCAGGCGCACGGCCACGGGCAGGAACAGCGCGCCCTGCAGCAATGCGCCATCGGCTTCCTGCAGCGTGAGCGAGGCTTCGTGACGCTGTACGGTGGTGCTGGCAGCGGCATAGTTCTGTGCGGCCACCTGCAGGCTCAAGCGCTCTTCGGCCAAAGCCTGCACCAGCGTCTGCTGCCACTGGCGTTCGCTCACGGTGTTGCGCGGTGCGGCGTCGGTCAGGTATTCCACCTCTTCCTGTCCCACGCTCTCGCTGCGGCGCAGCCCCTGGTCCAGGCGGGACAGCAGTTCGCTCACGGTCACGCCGCTGTCGTAGTCGGTCAGCGCATAGGCCCAGCGGCACCATTGGCCCGGGCCGATGGGTTGGCGCAGCGCCTGCAGGTCATGCTTGATCTGCTGCACCACATGCATGGCGGCAGGCCCTTCCATGCCCGGCATCAGCACAATGAAGTCCGACCCGTTGAGGCGCGCCAGCAGCGTACCGGCCGGCCCTTCGGCGGCCAGGCGCAGACCCACGCGCTCGGCCATGGCTGCCAGCCACGCGTCGGCGGGGGCGCGGGTCATATAGGTGTTGAGCGCCTGCAGATCACGCTGGCGGAACAGCAGCACATGACCGCCCACGGGCAGCGCCTGGCCGTCTGCCGCCACATCGCCCTGCAGCACGCGGCGCAGCTCGTTCATGAAGTACTTGCGGTTGGGCAGCATCGTGACCTGGTCGCGGTTGAGCTCCACTTCCAGCGATTCGATGCGCTGCGTCTGCTCCTGCGCCGTGGCGCGCACACGCTCGCGGGTGTCGCTGATGGCGTGCACCACATCGGTCAGCTCGGCCACCTTGCTGCGCAGCGGCGCCACCGCGCCCGACGCGGCAGTGCCCGATGCCGTTGCACCGATGGCCATCACCTGGGCCGAGATTTCCTCGCGCAGTACGCGGCTGAACCAGCTCAGCAAGCCCACCACCGACAGCGCCCACAAACCGCCGGCCACCAGCACCAACAGCCCCATGCGGATGCTGCTGCTCCACAAGGCATCGCGCGCAAAGGTGTTGTCCACCGTGACCGACAGATTGCCCACCTGCTTCCAGCCGTCGCTGATGGCGCGCTGTGCCACTGGCACGCGCAGCGGCAGCAGGCGCGCAAACCAGGGTGGCGCCACCCCATTGCCCGGGGTGTCCGGGTGGCTGCGCTCAAACAGCGTCTGGCCTTCGGTGCCCGTCAGGCTGATGGCGCGGAACTGGCCGCTGTCGAACAAGGCCATCATCAGCAGCTCGCGCGTGACCTCGTCCTGGTTGGCCGGCTGCGACAGCGACAGCGCGAGCGCGGACACCGCGTTCTCGCTTTGCGACTGCAACTGCCCGTCCAGGTACTGGCGCGCGGCATGGATGCTCAGCGCCAACGTGCCCGACAAAATGATCAAGATGGCCACGCTCACCGTGAGCAACAGACGTTTCAACAATGACATGCAAACCTCACCTTCATCCCTCTACCCTTGTTCTCTGCGGTCGTGACCGCCAGCCCCACTGACTCCAATGCTCCCGCTGACCCCACCTACCTCAGCTATTTCACTTACCCCACCAGTCCTGCCGATCCCGTGCGTGACGGGCTCACGGCACAATACCTTCCTGCTGCATGCGCCCCATCAAGCCTTTCCAGCGGCTGATGCGTTCCACCGAAGCGGGCTGCGCACCGGTGACATAAATGCCCTGGGCGTTGAAACTGAACACAGGCGTCAGATCCTTGCGCTGGCTGGCAGGCAGAATGGTGCCCAGCAGGTTGTCCAGCACCAGCGGCTCGGACTGCGGCGTTTCGTAATAGCCCAGCACCATGTGGGCAATGCTTTGCGTGCTGCCCATGCCGCCCACCCGGGCCCGCACATAGATGAAGCGCAGCTTTTCCACCGGCATGCCCAGGCGCACCAGTGAGAAATATTTGCCAATCACATAGTCCTCACAGTCGCCCGCGCGCTTGCCCAGGCTTTCCAGCGGGGTGGCCCAGTATTCGGCCTCGCCCCAGATCTGCTGGTCTTCGCCGCCCA
Organism: Comamonas sp. 17RB; assembly: GCF_030056555.1. Taxonomy (NCBI): domain Bacteria; kingdom Pseudomonadati; phylum Pseudomonadota; class Betaproteobacteria; order Burkholderiales; family Comamonadaceae; genus Comamonas; species Comamonas sp. 17RB. The sequence goes on from NZ_JASHHY010000017.1 coordinate 3,791, forward strand.
TGACGTTCTGGTTCCAGAAATCATTCACCGCCTGCAACTGCCCCTGCACGCTGCGCCCTGCCGACCTTTCCAGCATGGCCAGCCAGGCATCCAGCCGCTGCACCCCGCCCTCGCCAAAGCGGGACTGCATGCTCTGGCGCATCTGCTGTACGTGAAATTCCAGCGCCTGCACATCCGGCGCGCGCCAGGCACCCACCGACAGCACCGCCGCCATCGCCACCGTGCGCAATGCCCACAGCGCCGCACGGCGCACTGGCAAAAGACGGGGCACACACAGGGGCATGAAAAAGTCCAGGCAGATTCCCGGGCGGGAGCAATCAGACAAACAAACAACCACAGCCTGCCACGCAGCAGGCCCATGGCTGCAGTGCACCGCAAAAAACTGAAGTGTGCAAATGCTTCACCGCTCACCTCCAGGGCGCATGCCGGTGCCCGCACATTATCCCAGTGCCTCCGTCAACCACCAGCCCGCCTGTGCCAACAAAAAAAGAGCGCATGCAGCCATGCCCATGCGCTCTTTGCATTCAACACAGGGCAGCGCCAGAGAAGGACGGAACCCTTCTCTGGCATCCGACATCAGTGGTTGCCGTCGACCACCAGCTTGCCCTGGGCGATCAATTGCTTGATCAGGTTGTTCTGGGCAGTGGCGTCATTGCCCGGGTCATTCCACGCCACCCCTTCCAGCGTGATCTTCTGGTCAAAGTTGGCGCCTGTGGTGCTCAGACCACCGCTGCTAGACACCTTGAGCACCGTGTTGGCGCCTTCCCGATCAATGTGCAGGAACTTGCTCAGATCCGTCACATTCTGTTCTGCCTGCAACAAATCGCTCAGGTCCAGCTTGTCGTTCCCATTGCCAAAGTCCTTGACCACATCAGTTGCCGGGGCTGCGATCGTGCCTTGATCGCCCTTGCTCCAGACAAATACATCGTCGCCATCACCGCCAATCAAAGTGTCATTGCCTTGGCCGCCCAACAAACGGTCATTGCCAGTGCCGCCTGACAAAGTGTCATTGCCTGCACCGCCAACCAACAGGTCATTGCCGGCACCACCATCGAGGATGTCGTTGCCGGTGCCACCGTACAGGATGTCGTCGCCATCTTCCCCGTACAGTTTGTCGTCCCCTCCTTGCCCATAGAGGATGTCGTTACCAATGCCACCATGCAGCTCGTCTTTGCCGCCGCCCGTGGTTTCCAGCTCAGCAAAAGCAGCATGGTTCTGGGAGATGTAGTTGTGCACTTGCTCCACAGTGACCTTGTCAGCTGTCAAGCCACCGCCCAGTTGATCGGCCACCATCTTCTGCAGTGCAGCAAAACCCTGCAAATCGCCCACCTTGATTTGGTCACCAAACAAGATGTCGTCGCCCTTGCCCCCCTGCACTATGTCGTCACCCGACGGCAAAGTGATGTTGGTGCCCAGAATTGCGGCGGCCAGATTGGCGGCATCGATATTGGCTTGCACCACACCGTCGGAGTCGTAGGCTTTCAAGTCATCCGCGCTCAATGCCGCCCCTAAGCCTATCGCTTGCACTCCACCTGTGGATACCGCCTTTAACAATTCATATGCAGCTTTAGATTCCGAAGTCTCAGTCGATGTGGTCGTATTTCCTGACCCGCCTACAACAGAGTACACATAACCACCCTTTCCATCTGCATTCAATGTCAATTTACCCAAGGAGGACGATTCCCAACCCCAGAACTTTTCTACCCACGCAGTAACTTCGCCACTTTTACTTACTACAACACGCCCATCCACTTTGATTTCATCACCAAGCTTGTAATTGATCAGCAAGGATTGCAAGGAAATATCACTCTTACTCGACGAGTAATAATCAACCACCTTCGGATTTTCATCCTGATAATATGTTGGCTTACCATCAGTGATAAAATAAGTCAGATTGGTTCCTGCATTGGCTTTTACTGAGCTGGAATTGAACCAATTGGCCGCATCCTTAAAGGCGGCTTCATAATTGGTTCCGCCCCCGCTTGCCATGGAGTTCAGCAGCGTCTTGATTACGTCAGGGAAGCCATCCTTATTAGCATCCGTGAAATTCTTCAAATTGATACTCACACTACCTTGGACGCTGGCATCAAAATCGGACAAATAAATATTGACCGTGCCTGCATTTTCACCCTTAGCGCTCGCAATCAGCTTTGTGATAACTTCTTGCAACGCCTTTACCGCATCGCTGACAGCTTTATCCCCCATACTTCCGGAGGTGTCGACAATAAAAGCAATGTTGTAGTTTTGCCCCGGCAGTATCTGCAGCCCTTGCACATCGGAAATGATCACATCATTGCCGTTCGCGCCGGTCAGCGTGTCATTGCCCACATTACCTGTCAGCGCTGAATATCCACCCAGTACCAGATTCTCAAATTCTTTGCCGGATGCCACCGTGGCCCCCGTCAGATCCAGCAAAGTGCCGCCAGAATTGGCAGGTAATGTGTACGTCGCACTGATATCGCCAGCCTTGACAATCACCGTGTCGCCATTGCTCAAGGTCACCGTCAAGGCTTCGCCCAGCTTCTGACTCAGGCTAATGGTGTAGTTGGTGGGCTGCCCTTCTATAACGCTGCCATTGCTTTGGATCGTCACCTTGAAGGTATCGATGGTGTCCTTCACCGTCACCGTAGCAGTGGCACTGGTGTCTAGGTATTCAAAATTACCGCCACCGTTGGTGCCTGTAATAGTGACATTGATGGTTTCTGCGTCCTTGAAAACGTCATCGCCTTGCACAGCGAACGCTGTGGACTGCACCACCGTCCCTGGGACATAGTTGGTACCAAAGGTGACCGTCGCACCGTTGCTCAACGTCACCACCAGCGGCGTCTGGGGCTTGTAATCGAGGGTAGCCTTGATGAAGGCTGTACCGCTGCCTTCATTCACGGTCACATCAATGAGCGTCACCTTCGCAGCATCCGTA
>NZ_JASHHY010000019.1:0-1816 GCF_030056555.1 Comamonas sp. 17RB
AGCTCACTGATCGAGTCGTCCTGCGCGGAAGATGTAACGGGGCTAAGCCAGTTACCGAAGCTGCGGATGTGCAATTTATTGCACGTGGTAGGAGAGCGTTCTGTAAGCCTGTGAAGGTGCCTGGTAACGGGTGCTGGAGGTATCAGAAGTGCGAATGCTGACATGAGTAGCGTTAAAGCGGGTGAAAAGCCCGCTCGCCGTAAGCGCAAGGTTTCCTACGCAACGTTCATCGGCGTAGGGTGAGTCGGCCCCTAAGGCGAGGCAGAGATGCGTAGCTGATGGGAAACAGGTCAATATTCCTGTACCGATCAATAGTGCGATGTGGGGACGGAGAAGGTTAGCTCAGCCAACTGTTGGATATGTTGGTTCAAGCCTGTAGTCGTGGTCCTTAGGCAAATCCGGGGATCTTAGATGAGGGGTGATAACGAGTGTGCTTGCACATGAAGTGAGTGATACCCTGCTTCCAGGAAAAGCCACTAAGCTTCAGCTATTGACGACCGTACCGCAAACCGACACTGGTGCGCGAGATGAGTATTCTAAGGCGCTTGAGAGAACTCAGGAGAAGGAACTCGGCAAATTGATACCGTAACTTCGGGAGAAGGTATGCCCCTAGTAAGTGAAGTTGTACAAATGGAGCTAAACGGGGTTGCAAAAAATCGGTGGCTGCGACTGTTTAATAAAAACACAGCACTCTGCAAACACGAAAGTGGACGTATAGGGTGTGACGCCTGCCCGGTGCTGGAAGATTAAATGATGGGGTGCAAGCTCTTGATTGAAGTCCCAGTAAACGGCGGCCGTAACTATAACGGTCCTAAGGTAGCGAAATTCCTTGTCGGGTAAGTTCCGACCTGCACGAATGGCGTAACGATGGCCACACTGTCTCCTCCTGAGACTCAGCGAAGTTGAAATGTTTGTGATGATGCAATCTCCCCGCGGAAAGACGGAAAGACCCCATGAACCTTTACTGTAGCTTTGTATTGGACTTTGAACGGATCTGTGTAGGATAGGTGGGAGGCTTTGAAGTGTGGTCGCTAGATCACATGGAGCCAACGTTGAAATACCACCCTGGTGCGTTTGAGGTTCTAACCTAGGTCCATTATCTGGATCGGGGACAGTGCATGGTAGGCAGTTTGACTGGGGCGGTCTCCTCCCAAAGCGTAACGGAGGAGTTCGAAGGTACGCTAGTTACGGTCGGACATCGTGACGATAGTGCAATGGCATAAGCGTGCTTAACTGCGAGACTGACAAGTCGAGCAGATGCGAAAGCAGGACATAGTGATCCGGTGGTTCTGTATGGAAGGGCCATCGCTCAACGGATAAAAGGTACTCTGGGGATAACAGGCTGATACCGCCCAAGAGTTCATATCGACGGCGGTGTTTGGCACCTCGATGTCGGCTCATCTCATCCTGGGGCTGTAGTCGGTCCCAAGGGTATGGCTGTTCGCCATTTAAAGAGGTACGTGAGCTGGGTTTAAAACGTCGTGAGACAGTTTGGTCCCTATCTTCCGTGGGCGTTGCAGATTTGAGGAAGCCTGCTCCTAGTACGAGAGGACCGGAGTGGACACACCTCTGGTGTATCGGTTGTCACGCCAGTGGCATTGCCGAGTAGCTACGTGTGGAAGAGATAACCGCTGAAAGCATCTAAGCGGGAAACTCGTTTCAAGATGAGATCTGCCGGGGCCTTGAGCCCCCTGAAGGGTCGTTGTAGACCACGACGTTGATAGGCTGGGTGTGGAAGCGCAGTAATGCGTTAAGCTAACCAGTACTAATTGCCCGAGCGGCTTGACCCTATAACTTTGACTGCCAAGTAGGTAGT